>CAKTCK010000108.1 GCA_934539245.1 uncultured Faecalibacterium sp. | reverse complement strand
TACGGCAGCTGCTTCAACGCCCTGAAAGAGGACGGCATCATGGTCAACCAGCAGGGCAGCCCCTTCTACGCCGAGGACGCCAGCGCCATGCAGCGCAGCCACAAGCGTATTGCGTCCACCTTCCCCATCAGTCGGGTGTATCAGGCACATATCCCCACCTTTGCGGCGGGCTACTGGTTGTTCGGCTTTGCAAGCAAAAAATACCATCCCATCGATGATCTGGACGCTGAATCGTGGAAGGCGCTGAATATGCGCACCCGCTACTACACCACAAAACTGCATATCGGAGCATTCTATCTGCCGGCTTTTCTGGAGGAGATGCTGCGGGAAGTGGAGGAACACTGATGCACCCCAACGTTGAGACATTTATCGGCTGCGACAGCAGCTACCGCGCCGCCAGCATCGTGCTGTACGGTGCACCTTACGATTCCACCACCAGCTACCGCCCCGGCGCCCGGTTCGGCCCGGCGGCCATCCGGCACGAGAGCTATGGTCTGGAGACTTACAGCCCCTACCAGAACGCCGACCTGACCGATTTTGACGTGTTCGACAGCGGCGATCTGGAGCTGTGCTTCGGCTCCAGCGAGCTGGCGCTGGCCGATATCGAGGCCCGGGCAGAGGAAATTTTGAAGGACGGCAAGTTCCCGCTGCTGCTGGGCGGCGAGCATCTGGTCACGCTGGGCGCCGTACGGGCTGCGGTGAAGAAATACCCCGACCTGCACATCGTCCACTTCGATGCCCACGCCGATCTGCGGGACGACTATCTGGGCGCGAAACTCAGCCACGCCTGTGTGCTGCGCCGCTGCCACGAGCTGGTAGGGGACGGCCACATCCATCAGTTCTGCATCCGCAGCGGCGACCGGGCAGAGTTCGAGTTCGCTGCCCAGCACACCGAGATGCACAAGTTCGATTTTACCGGCCTTGCCGAGCTGACCGCACAGCTGTGCGAGAGCAAGGTGCCGGTGTACCTGACCATTGATCTGGACTGCCTTGACCCTTCCTGCTTCCCGGGCACCGGTACCCCGGAGGCCGGCGGCGTAAGCTTTTTGCAGCTGCTGGATGCCATCCGCACCGTGACAAAAGCCAACATCATCGGCGCAGACCTGAACGAACTGGCCCCCACGCTGGACACCACCGGCGTTTCCACCGCCACCGCCTGCAAGGTGCTGCGCGAGACCCTGATCGCGCTGGACAAGGGCTGGCCGGGCTTTCAGGTATAAATACGAACCTACCATTTTACAGATAAAGGAGTAACCGACATGAGCAAAGTTCTGATCATCGGCTGCGGCGGCGTGGCCTCCGTTGCCATCCATAAGTGCTGCCAGGTGCCCGAGGTGTTCACCGAGATCTGCATCGCCAGCCGTACCAAGGCAAAGTGCGATAAGCTGGCTGCCGAGCTGGCTCCCACCACCGCTACCAAGATCACCACCGCACAGGTGGATGCAGACAAGGTGGAAGAGGTCATCGCCCTGATCAAGGCTTACCAGCCCGACCTCGTGATGAACATCGCCCTGCCTTATCAGGATCTGACCATCATGGACGCCTGCCTTGCCTGCGGCGTCAACTACATGGACACCGCCAACTACGAGCCCGAGAACACCGA
>CAKTCK010000107.1 GCA_934539245.1 uncultured Faecalibacterium sp. | reverse complement strand
TGCTGAGCGAGAGCGCAGTGGACATCGTGGAGCTGAACATCTCCTGCCCCAACGTCAAGGTGGGCGGCATGGCCTACGGCGTAAAGGCCGAAGCTGCCGGCGAGGTGGTGCGCATGGTGCGCGCTGCCTGCAAAAAGCCCCTGATGGTCAAGCTGAGCCCGCAGGCTGAGAACATCCCTGAGATGTGCAAGGCTGTGGAAGCCGCCGGTGCGGACGCCATCAGCCTGACCAACACCTTCCAGGCCTGCGCTATTGACTTGGAAAAGCGCCGCCCGGTGTTCAACAACATCTTTGCTGGTCTGTCCGGCCCGGCGGTGCGCCCCATCGCCCTGCGCATGGTATGGCAGGCCGTGGGCGCTGTGAACATCCCGGTGGTGGGTCTGGGCGGCATTGCCACCGGCCGTGACGCACTGGAGTTCATCATGGCAGGTGCCGCCGCAGTGCAGGTGGGTGCCGCAAACTTTGCAAACCCCCGCGCCATGGAGACCATTGCAAACGAGATGGCGGCATGGATGGACGGAAACGGCGTGAAAACGCTGGACGAGATCCGCGGCTGTGCCCGTCATGCAGAATAAAAACGAATTTATCCATAAAATATCTGCAAATATGCGTATAAAATAAAATGTGACGCATAAATTTGCAAATGACGTAAAAGCGTGGTACAATACCACCCAAAGGAATATACACCACTGAAAAGAGAGGGAGAAGTACAATGAGTGAAGCACTTGAAATTCTGAAGAGCTGTGACGCATTTCTGGAGGGTCACTTCCTGCTGTCCTCCGGTCGGCACTCCGGCGCATACTGCCAGATGGCTTATCTGCAGCAGTACCCGGACCGCTGCGCCGAGGTGATGAAGGCTGTGGCCGACAAGGTCAAGGAGATGGACGTGGACGTCATCGTCGGCCCTGCCATGGGCGGCATCGTGTACGCCTACGAGCTGGCCCGCCAGACCGGCAAGCGCGCCATCTTTACCGAGCGCGTGGACAACGTGATGTGCCTGAAGCGTTTTGCCATCCACCCGGGCGAGAAGTGCATCATCGCCGAGGACGTGGTGACCACCGGCATCTCCTCTCTGGAGACCAAGCGCGTCATCGAAGAGGCCGGCGGCATCTGCCTTGGCATCACCTGCGTGGTGGACCGCACCAAGCCCGAGGCTCCGTCTCCCATCCCCATTCTGGCCAGCGCCCTGAAGCTGGACCTGCCCAACTACACCCCGGAGGAGTGCCCCATCTGCAAGGAGGGCAAGCTGCCGCTGGTGCATCTGGGCAGCCGCAAGATGAAGCAGGAAGCAAAGCAGACCCTGTAAACTGAAAGCTTTTGTTGAAACGAGGAAAACTATGAACGCATATCTTCTTTTGGCAAACGGCATGGTCTTTGCCGGACAGTCCGTGGGCGCGCAGGGCGTGACCGTGGGCGAGGTGGTGTTCTCCACCGGCATGGTGGGCTTTCAGGAGACCCTGACCGACCCCAGCTACTACGGCCAGATCATCACCCAGACCTACCCCCTCATCGGCAACTACGGCATGAACCACGATGACATGGAGTCCGACCGCATCTGGGCAAAGGGCTACATCGTGCGCGAAGCCTGCACCACCCCCTCCAACTGGCGCTGTGAGGAGACGCTGGACAGCTTTTTGAAAAAGAACAA
>CAKTCK010000106.1 GCA_934539245.1 uncultured Faecalibacterium sp. | reverse complement strand
TTGTAGGCCCCTCCGGCGGCGGAAAATCCACGCTGGCAAACCTTGTCTGCCGGTTCTTTGATGTGCAGAGCGGCAGCATCCGGGTGGGCGGGGCAGATGTGCGGGTTATCCCCAAGGAAGAGCTGATGGACACCATCTCCTTTGTGTTCCAAAACAGCTGCCTGCTCAAGGGCAGCATTCTGGATAACGTCCGTCTGGGCAGACCGCAGGCCACCGAAGCCGAAGTGCTGGCGGCGCTGAAGGCTGCACAGTGCATGGATATTGTGGAGAAGTTCCCGGCGGGCATCCATACCGTTATCGGCACCAAGGGCGTGTATCTTTCCGGCGGCGAGCAGCAGCGCATTGCCATTGCCCGCGCCATGCTGAAAAATGCGCCCATCCTGATCCTGGACGAGGCCACCGCCTTTGCCGACCCGGACAATGAAGCAAAGGTGCAGGCAGCCTTTGCCCAGCTTGCCAAGGGCAAAACCGTGCTGATGATCGCACACCGCCTGTCCACCGTAGCCAACGCCGACTGCATCTATGTGGTGCAGGACGGGCAGATCACGGAATCCGGCACAAAGGACGAACTGTGCGCGCAGAACGGCCTGTTTGCCCGGATGTGGCAGGATTATCAGGCCTCGGTGCAGTGGAAGGTTGCAAAGGAGGGGTAAGGAATGATCGAAAAAATTCAACACGCAACGGCCAGCTCCCCGGAGGGCGCAAAGGGTCTGGTAAAGGGCGTTCTGGCCTGTGCGTTCCAGAACATGGCGTTCATGCTGCCCACCGGGCTACTGTACCTCTTGGTAAAAGACCTGCTGGAAGGCTCCACGAGCGGGAGAAGTGCCTTCTATCTGTTGGGGTGCGTGGCCTGCTTTGCGCTGATCTTGCTGACCACATGGTTCCAATACAACGGTACCTATTTTACGACCTATAAGGAGAGCGGTACCCGCCGCCTGACCCTTGCGGAGCGGCTGCGGAAGCTGCCTCTGTCCTTTTTTGGCAAGCGAGACCTTGCCGACCTGACCAGCACCATCATGGCGGATTGCGAGGTGCTGGAAAAGGACTGCTCCCACTTCATCCCCGGTCTGTTCGGTTCTCTCATTTCCACCGTGCTCATTGCCCTGAGCCTGTTCACCTTTGACGGACGGATGGCGTTGGCGGCTCTGTGGGTCATCCCGGTATCCGTTGCCATCGTGGTGGGCAGTTACCGGGTGCAGGACAGGGTGCAGGCCAAGACCATGGCGGCGAAAATGGCCTGTGCGGACGGCATTCAGGAGTACATCGAGACCCTCCGGGATCTGAAAGCCAGCAATGCAGAGCAACGGTATCTGTCCGGCCTTTCCAAAAAGATTCGTGCGGTGGAAAAACAATCCGTTGCGGCAGAACTGGAAACCGCCCTGTTTGTATCTTCGGCAAGCATGGTTCTGAAACTTGGCATTGCTTCGGTTGCGCTGACTGGATCGGTCTTGCTGGTCAATGGCAGCATTGATGTACTAACGCTGTTTCTTTTCCTGATGGCAGCTTCCCGGATGTACGACCCCATGCAGGGGGCGTTGCAGAATCTGGCGGCGGTCATTGCCATGCGCACCAATGTGGGCCGGATGAACGAGATTCTGGAATACCCAGTCCAGACCGGCAGCGAAACGATGACCAATCAGGGCTGCGATATCGTATTCGACCATGTGGGCTTTGCCTATAGCTCCGGCGAGACGGTGCTGCGGGATGTTTCCTTTACCGCAAAGCAGGGCGAGGTCACGGCACTGGTGGGTCCCTCCG
>CAKTCK010000105.1 GCA_934539245.1 uncultured Faecalibacterium sp. | reverse complement strand
GTCAGGTCGTTGATTGCGACGACCTCGTAACCCTCAGCATCAAACATCTGACGGAAAGCCAGACGGCCAATACGACCGAAACCATTGATAGCAACTCTAACAGCCATTGTAATAGTACCTCCTAATTATTTTACCCATAATCGGATAAATCACGGTATCTTTATTGTAGACCAAAACCGGCAAACTTTCAAGTGTCTGCTAAAAAATTAACAACACAATTTCATCTTTTTTGGCTTTTGTACGATTTTATACACCCTGCCACAAAGCTTTTGTTCAATTACACCAAGGGCATCCGCTCGTTTTTCGTCAGTTATTTCCAGTTTTTCCCTTTCCGGCGCAGGCAAGCCCCATACCGCCGATGCAGCACAGCGCAAGACCGGAAAGCAGCTCCGGCAGCACCGCCACTGTGCCGCCGCCAAAGCCTGCTGCCAGCAGCAGGAGCACCCGGGGCAGTTCCCAGCACAGACACAGGCAGAAAGCTGCAAGCGCCGCTGCGTGCAGGGTGCGACCGTTTTCCGGCTGTGGTAGGTACAGCGTGCGTGCCAGCGCTGCCAGAAACAGCAGCGCCGCCAGCTCCTGCCAGACCGCTGCTGTGGGCTGCACCCTGTGCCAGCTGGAGCTGTTCTCCATAAAGCGCATCAGCACGTTCCAGTAAAACAGTGCACTGCCCGCTATGGCCAGCGGCAGACCTCCGGCAGGTGTTTTCCAGCCGTCCCGGCGCAGCCAGCTGCGCCCGAGATTACTCAGCCACACGGCACAGACCACCTCCAGCAGAATGCGCACAAAGGTGCTTACCGTACCGGCGGCGAACACGAACTGCGCCGCACCGGCAGCCAGCATACACACTGCTCCGGCAAAGGCCAGCACGCCAGCCGCCGGGCAGCGGCTGCGCAGCGGCATCTCAGGCAGCGGACGGCTGCGCCCGACCAGCACTGCGGCCAGCACCACAGCGCCCAAGGCGAGATACCGCCACCACACTGCGCCTGCGGTGCACAGACCGGTGGCGGCGTCCGTAGCAAAGGCAAGGTCTGCGCCGCGGCCAAGGCCAAGCAGCACGCAGAGCAGGACAACAACGAACTCTAACGGTTTCATTAACGCTCCTCGATGGGCTTATATTTCTGGCGCACGCCCAGATACTTGTAGGCCGGACGGATGATCCGGTTGGCGAAGATCACTTCTTCCACCCGGTGTGCGCACCAGCCCGGCACACGGGCGATGGCAAACAGCGGGGTATACAAATCCTCCGAGATGCCCAGCATATTGTAGATCAGACCGCTGAACAGGTCCACGTTGGCGCACACCGGCTTGGAACTGCCCTTTTCCTCGGCAAAGATGCCGGGTGCCAGCCGCTCAATGCTGCACAGCATATTGTACTCTTCCTCAAAGCCCTTTTCGTAGGCCAGATGCTTTGCGCGCTGCTTCAGGATGAGCTCACGAGGGTCGCTGATGGTGTACACCGCATGACCCATGCCGTAGATCAGGCCGGAGCCGTCGCCCGCCTGCTTGCGCAGGATGCGGCGCAGATACTCGCGCACCTCGTCGTCATCGTCCGGGTTCTCGACATGCTTGAGGATATCCTGCAGCTGGCGGTTGACCATCAGGTTCGCGCCGCCGTGCTTGGGGCCCTTCAACGCACCGATGGCGGCAGAAATGGCCGAGTAGGTGTCCGTACCGGAGGAGGACAGCACACGGGTGGTAAAGGTGGAGCAGTTGCCGCCGCCGTGGTCTGCGTGCACCAGCAGGCACATATCCAGCAGCTTTGCCTCCTCGTGGGTGAACTTCTGATCCGGGCGGTAGGTGCTGAGGATGTGCTCTGCCGTGCTCTG
>CAKTCK010000104.1 GCA_934539245.1 uncultured Faecalibacterium sp. | reverse complement strand
GCCTTGAGCATTTTCAGCTGGTTGAAATCCCGGATCTCCTCTATCTGGCGGAAATAGGGCTGGCACAGCTCCATGGCCTTTTCGTCCAGTGCCAGCACCTCGGGCTTATAATCAAAAAAGTGGTTCAGAATCGACATTATAACGTGATAGTTCCTTCCTGTTATTTTTGGCTCTTTGAGCCTTTGTGTTGCAATGCCAGTTCTTCCTTTCGGGAGAACTGGCATTTTGCGCAAAAAGCTTTATTATTTCTCGGGCACATAGCGGGCGTACTCTGCCAGCTTTACAAAGCCAAGGCGTGTATAAAACCGCACCCGCTCCGGTGCACAGAGGAATACCGGGTGCAAGCCTTCGGCGGCAAGGCTGTTTGCCATTTCCACAATGAGCCGCCCGCCGATGCCCCTGCCCCGCAGCGGCTCTGCGGTCTGCCCACAGGCCATGTAGCCTTGCCCATTGCACAGGGCATAAGCACCCACGGTGCAGACGACTGCACTTTCCTGCTCTAATGTCCACGCCACTGCCCTGCCCCGGCTGCGCTTTGTGCACAGCTCCGAGTAAAAGTCCTCCTGCCGGGCGGGGTCTGTGGGGTAAAGCGCCTGTGCCACCCGGGCGGCGGGCGCTTCCCGGCAGAGGGTCAGCTGCGCCCACAAATCCTCGTCCACGGCGGGCAGGGGCAGCAGCCTGCCCTGCGGCAGACCGAACACGGTCAGCATTTCTGCCTTGTGCCAGCCCTCCGGCGGCGGGCAGACAGCTTCGTCCAGAATGGCGCTCTCGCACCCGCAGAAGGACAAAAAGCTTGCCAGCTCAGCGGGGTTTGCGTGCCCCGCCAGCCACGCCATGCTGCCGGAAAGTTCCAATGCCAGCGTGGGGCCCGCGTAGAACCGCCACGGCTGACTTTTACTAAAGAGAGCGCAATCCAGCGGCAGCAGAGCGTCCAGCACCGGCAAACCCCGGCAGGCATTTGCGAACCGGGTGCGGCGCTTTGCATCCTTTACCTGCGCAATCACTTGAGCGCGTTGACGATCTTTTTGAACTCGCGGCCGCGCACCTCAAAGTTGGGGTACAGGTCAAAGGAAGCACTTGCCGGAGACAGGATGATGATGTCACCGGGCTTTGCGGCGGCACGCGCCAGCTCTACGGCGTGCTGCATATTGTCTGCGTGCTGAATGGGCAGAGCGGCTTCGTCAAAGCCGGGGCACTCCCGCACAGCCTGCTCGATGCGGGGGCCGGTAGCGCCCATCAGCACCAAGTTCTTGACGTGGGCGATGATCTCCGGTGCCAGCGGCTCGTAGGGGATGTGCTTATCGTAGCCGCCCGCAATGAGGATGACCTTCTGACCAAAGCTGCGCAGACCGGCAATGGTGCGGGTGGGGCTGGTGCCGATGGAATCGTTATAGTACAGCACACCGTCCAGAGTGCGTACCGGCTCGATGCGGTGCTCCACGCCGGTAAAGGTGCTGCCCACCTGACGGATGGCTTCTACGGGCACCTCGCCCCACACGGCAGCGGCGGCAGCCAGCAGGTTTTCGATGTTGTGCAGGCCGCGCAGCTTGACATCCTTCTGGGCAAGGAAGGGGGTCACAACGCCATCCTCGGCCATGCAGAGCATGCCGTCCTCCTTGCGCAGGAAAGCACCGTTGTCGGTATCGTGCAGGCGGGTAAACCAAACCTGCTTGCCCTTGCAGTCTGCCTGCATGGAGCGGCTGATCTCGTTTTCATACCCCAGCACGGCACGGCAGGGCTGCTTCTGGTACAGCAGGATATTGCGCTTGGCATCAATGTATTCCTGCATGTCCTTGTGGTGATCCAGATGGTTCGGGGTCACGTTGGTGACCACCGCAATGTTGGGGCTTGCGTGCATGCTGATCAGCTGGAAGCTGGAAAGCTCCACCACAGCCACATCCTCCGGGGACACCTCCGGCAGCATGGGCAGCAGGGCTGCGCCGATGTTGCCGCCCAGATGCACCTTGCGGCCTGCGGC
>CAKTCK010000103.1 GCA_934539245.1 uncultured Faecalibacterium sp. | reverse complement strand
ACAAAGCGGTAATTGCTGCCCACCCGCTTTTGCAGGGCGTTGGCAATGGCTTTTAAGGTCACCAGCTCTTCCAGACTGTCTGCGCGGATGGTCACATCGGCAATTTCCCGGGCGATGGCGGCACCGGAATGGATGGCGATGCCGATATCTGCCGCCGACAGGGCGGGCGAATCGTTGATGCCATCCCCAATCATCACCACGGTATGTCCCTCGGCTTTGGCGTCGCGGACAAAGGCGGCTTTATCCTCCGGCAGCACCTCCGCAAAGCAGCGGTCCACCCCCACCTGCGCCGCAATGGCGCGGGCGGTGCGGTCGCTGTCGCCGGTCATCATGACGGTCTGGGCAATGCCCAACTTCCGAAGCTTATGCAGCACCTGTGCCGCCTCCGGGCGCAGGGGGTCTGCGATGCAGATGACCCCCGCCAGCACCCCGGAAGCTGCCAGATACAGGTGGGAATACTGCGGGTCCAGCGCGTCGAACTTTGCCTGTTCCTCTGCCGGGATGGTGCAGCCCTCGTCCTCAAAAATGAAGTGGGCACTGCCAATGACCACCCGCGTGCCGCCCACCCGGCTGGCAATGCCGTGCGCCACGATATACTCCACCTCGGAGTGCATCTCTTCGTGGGAGATGCCCCGTTCCCTGGCGGCGCGAACAACGGCGTTTGCCATGGAATGGGGGAAATGCTCTTCCAGACAGGCGGCAAGCTGCAATACCTCCTGCTCCCCGCAGCCGGAGAAAGGCACCACCTGCACCACCTGCGGGGTGGCGCGGGTGAGGGTGCCGGTCTTATCGAACACAATGGTGTCCGCCTTTGCCAGCGCTTCCAGATACTTGCCGCCCTTTACGGTGATGTGGTATTCCCCGCACTCCCGCATGGCAGAAAGCACCGCCAGCGGCATGGAAAGCTTCAGCGCACAGGAGAAGTCCACCATCAAAATGGAGATGGCGCGGGTGACGTTGCGGGTAAAGGCGTAGGTAGCCACCGTACCTGCAAGGCACCAAGGCACCAGACGGTCGGCCAGCTGCAAAGCCCGGTTCTCGGTGCCGGACTTGAGCTTTTCCGATTCCTCGATCATCGCCACGATCTTATCGTAGCGGTTAGCACCGCCTTCGGCCTTGGCCACAAGGACGCACTCGCCCTCTTCCACCACCGTGCCTGCGTAGACGGTAGCGCCGGTGGTCTTGCGCACCGGCATGGACTCGCCGGTCAGGGCGGCTTGGTTCACCATGGCTTCGCCCTCCAGCACCATGCCGTCCAGCGGGATCATATTGCCGGAGCGCACCACTACCTCGTCCCCGGCATGGACGCGGGTCAACGGCACCAGCACCTCGCCCTGCGGGGTGCGCACCCAGACCTTATCTACGTTCAGCGCCATGCTGCGGGCAAGGTCGTCCAAGCTCTTTTTCCTTGTCCACTCTTCCAGCAGGCTGCCCACCGTCAGCAGGAACATCACCGAGCCTGCGGTGCTGTAATCGCCCCGCAGGAGGGAGGCGGTGATGCTGAGCGCATCCAGCACCTCTACTTCCAGCTTGCGGTGCAGCAGGCAGCGGACGCCCTTCCAGACAAAGGCGATGGAGCGCCACACCGTATAGGCCGCCGCGATGGGCGCGGGCAGGAACACCTTGCGGAACACCCGGCCCGCCACAAGGTTGACCATCTTTTCCTGATATTCCTGATTGATCTTCCGGCTGTCGTGGGAGGTGACCAGCACCTCCAGTTCTTCGTTGTCAAAGCGGTAGGCTGCCAGCAGGGCGGCGGCGTCCTTCCGGCTGCCCCGATAGGTCAGCACCACATCTCCGGTGCGCTCGTAGACGGTAGCTTTCTGGATGTTCTCCTGCCCGTTCAGGTAGGCTTCCAGCACGTCTGCCCGGTGCAGGGTCATGCGCACGGCGCAGACGTGCACCCGCATCCGTCCCTTCCCTTCATGTAGGATCGTACATTTCATTGCTTTTCTTACCCCTCTGCGTAAAAAAGAGCCGCCCAAGGGCGGCTCCGCTGCGTTGTATCACTGTGCAGTCTGCTCTGCGGGCTGCTCTTCTTCAGCCGTATCCTCGATGACCTCCTGTGCAGCCTCGGCGGC
>CAKTCK010000102.1 GCA_934539245.1 uncultured Faecalibacterium sp. | reverse complement strand
GGAAGTTAACGGGCTCGAACCGCTGACCCTCTGCTTGTAAGGCAGATGCTCTCCCAGCTGAGCTAAACTTCCACATATGGAGCGGCCGACGAGGCTCGAACTCGCTACCTCCACCTTGGCAAGGTGGCGCTCTACCAGATGAGCTACGGCCGCACATTCCATTTGTTTTTGCCGGTCTGTTGTCCGGCGACGTTGGTTATTATACCGCACACTCCGCCAGTTGTCAACCACAAATTTACATTTTTTAAAAAAAGAACGTCTTTTAACTCTGATACGTCCTTTTTATTTTGTGTGCAGCACCACATTTTCCCTTTTCAACTCGTTCCGCACGGCTGTGTGCACGAGCAAAATACAGTTGCTTTCTTTTTCACAAATCATTATAATAAAGAAGACGCTTTGTCAAACGGAAAATGCACCCGCGCGGATGCAGCTTCCACTTATAGAAAAGAAAAAGGAATTGCCAGCAAAAAGGAGCTAACGCAATGTATAAGATCACTGAAAAGGTCGCGCTGAACCCCACCGTGACAAAGATGGTCATCGAAGCCCCGCTGATCGCCAAAAAGGCAAAGCCGGGTCAGTTCATCATTGTTCGTCCGTTTGAGGACAGCGAGCGTATCCCCCTGACCGTGGCCGGTTACGACCGCGAAAAGGGCACTGTGGATATCATTTTCCAGATCGTGGGTGGTACCACCATGGAGCTGAACAGCCTGAACGCAGGCGATTGTGTCCACGATTTTGTCGGCCCGCTGGGCCGCGCCACCGAGACCGAGGGTCTGAAGAAGGTGTGCGTTGTGGGCGGCGGCGTGGGCTGCGCCATTGCACTGCCCATCGCCAAAGAGCTGCACGATCAGGGCTGTGTGGTGCACAGCGTGGTCGGCTTCCGCAATAAGGATCTTCTGATCCTTGAGGACGAGTTCAACGCCTGCAGTGACGAGCTGCGTATCATGACCGATGACGGCAGCTACGGCACCAAGGGTGTGGTCACCGCTGCGCTGGACGAGCTGGTAGCTGCCGGCAACCAGTACGATCTGGTCATCACCATCGGCCCGCTGATCATGATGAAATTTGTAGTCAAGACCTGCCAGAAGCACGGCCTGAAGAGCATCGTTTCCATGAACCCCATCATGATCGACGGCACCGGTATGTGCGGCGGCTGCCGTCTGACCGTGGGCGGTCAGACCAAGTTCGCCTGCGTGGACGGCCCCGACTTTGACGGCGATCTGGTAGATTTTGACGAGGCAATGGCACGCGGCACCATGTACCGCCCGTTTGAGGCACACGCCCGTGAGGCAGCCTGCAACCTGTTCAAGACTCAGGAGGGAATGTAAAATGGCTTTCAATATGGACCCTAAAAAGTGCCCCATGCCCACGCAGGACCCCAACGTCCGCAACAAAAACTTTAAGGAAGTGGCTCTGGGCTACACCGCCGAGATGGCTGTGAATGAAGCCAAGCGCTGCATCGGCTGCAAGAACAAGCCCTGCCAGTCCGGCTGCCCCGTGGGCATCGATATCCCGGAGTTTATCGCACATGTTGCAGAGGGCGACTTTGAAGCCGCCTATCAGGTGATCAACCGCTCCTCTTCCCTGCCTGCCGTCTGCGGCCGTGTCTGCCCGCAGGAGAGCCAGTGCGAGGGCAAGTGCACCCGCGGCATCAAGAACGAGCCGGTGGCTATCGGCCGTCTGGAGCGCTTTGTGGCCGACTGGCACCGCGAGAACGTGCACACCGCACCCATCGTGCCTGAATGGAACGGCCATAAGGTAGCTATCATCGGCGCAGGCCCTGCCGGTCTGACCGCTGCAGGCGATCTGGCTAAGCTGGGCTACAAGGTCACCGTTTACGAAGCTCTGCACGTTGCAGGCGGTGTGCTGATGTACGGCATCCCCGAGTTCCGTCTGCCCAAGGCCATCGTCCAACAGGAGATCGACGGCCTGAAGAAGATGGGCGTGGACTTTGAGTGCAACATGGTCATCGGCAAGGTGCTGACCATTGACGAGCTGATGGGCGAATACGGCTACGAGGCTGTGTTCGTAGGCTCCGGTGCCGGTCTGCCCCGCTTCATGAACATTCCCGGCGAGAGCCTGAAGGGCGTGTACTCCGCCAACGAGTTCCTGACCCGCTCCAACCTGATGAAGGCTTACC
>CAKTCK010000101.1 GCA_934539245.1 uncultured Faecalibacterium sp. | reverse complement strand
CCATGGTTTCCGGCCACCGGCCTGTATGATTTGCTACAGGTCGTTGGCCGGTTCTGTTATTTTTCGATTTCTTCCAATGTAGGCATGGCAGGGATAGCACCGTGGCGGCTGGTGGTGATGCTGGCAGCTTTGTTGGCAAAGGCCAGAATGCTTTCCAGTTTGTCCACCGTCAGGGTGTCCAGCTCCTCCTTGCAGAGCTTGGACAGGGCAGCCCCAAAGAAGGTATCGCCTGCGCCGTTGGTGTCGCCCACCTTGCAGGGAACACCAGCCACATGGCCGGTCTTGTCCCCAAAGCGGTAGAATACGCCGTTTGCACCCAAGGTGACAAAAATCAGCCGGATGCCGTTCTGTGCCAGCTGGGCTGTGCCCTCGGCACAGTCGGTGGTGCCGGTGAGCAGAGGCAGTTCTTCGTCCGAAACCTTCAAAATATCCACCAGCGGCAGGGGGGCTTTCATCTGGGCAATGGCATCCTCTTTGTTCTTCCAGAGGTTGGCACGGTAATTCGGGTCATAAGTAATGACAGCACCCAGCTTTTTTGCGCGGGCGGCAGCATCCAGCGTAGCAGTACGGGAGGGGTCGGCGGTGAGGCTGACCGAGCCAAAGTGGACGATTTTGGCAGCTTTCAGAGCCTCGTCCGAAATGTCCTCTTTGCACAGCATCACGTCAGCGTTGGCACTGCGGTAGAAGCTGAAATCCCGCTCACCGGTGGCATCTACCGAGACCACCGCCATGGTGGTGGGGTGGTCTGCATCCACCGCCATGCCGGAAACGTCCACCTTGTTTTCTGCCAGAACCTCTTTCAGGTAGCGGCCAAAGGCATCCGCACCCACCTTGCCGATAAAGGCGGTCTGTGCGCCCAGCCGGGCGGCAGCTACCGCCAGATTGGCCGGGGCACCGCCGGGGTTTGCGGCAAACTGAGGAATGCCCTTTTCGTCCTTGCCGGTCTGGGTCAGGTCGATCAAAACTTCACCAATCGTTACAATATCCATGGTTGCTCCTTTCAGCGGCGCACCAGCAGCGCCTGATAGGGTTCCAGTTCCACATCCGCCAGCCAGACGGAAGTGCCCTCCGGGGTGTGATACGCGCCGCCCAGAGCGTCCAGACTGGCTCCCGCCGGGTACTCGGTAAAGTTGAACAGTCCCACCAGTGTCTCCTCGCCACGCTTGCGTACCAGCGCCAGCACACCGGGGTTGTGGCTATCCCATGTGGTCACCCACGCATCCGGGGCAAAGCAGGGGTCTGCCCGCATTTGGCGCAGCTGCTCCATGCCCTGCCACAAGGCGTTTTGCAGCGTGCCCTTTCGGGTGCGCTGCTTGGCATCTTCCCAGTTGAATTTGCTGCGGTGCAGATTGCGGCTGTCCTCCACACGGTCGGGGTCGTTTTTGTAGTCCCAGCCGTTGAGCTGAGCGATCTCATCCCCGCAGTTCAGCATGGGGAAGCCCTGCAAAAACGCCATAGCAGTGTGCAGCAGCAGGTCACGCTTCACGGCGTAGTCCAGCGCAATTTTATCGTTTTTCTCCAATGCCTGTTCGATGCCGCACAGGCTGGCGGTGGTGCCGCAGCTGCGGGCGTCGCCGGTGGCAGGGTCGTAGTTGTACAGCTCGCCCTTTGCCCAGCTGCCGGGGAAATTGCCCTCGTAGAAGTGGTACAGATATTCCTTGTGCTTTTGCGGGTCCATGCCCAGCCGTTTTTCCACCGCCTCGTCCAGACCCCAGCCGATGTCATCGTGGCAGCGCAGATAGTTCACGAACCAGCAGTTGTCCGGCAGGGCGTGGAGGGCATCCAGCTGCGCCTTCAGCAGCCGGGTGTCCCGGCTGGCAAGGGCACCCCACAGGTTGACCATGGTGGACACGTTGTAGAGCATATGGCATTCCGGCTTTTCCGGGGTGCCGAAATAGGCGGCAAGCTCCTTGGGTGCCATGACCACCTCGCCCTTGAGGATGACCGCCGGGCAGACGCATTCCAGCACCATGCGGAGCATCCGCACGATGGTGTGCACCTGCGGCAGATTGCGGCAGGTGGTGCCCAGCTGCTTCCAGATATAGGGCACGGCATCAATGCGGAACACCTCCACGCCAAGGTTGGCGAGGTGCAGGATGCTCTTGGTCATGTCCACGAACACTGCCGGGTTTGCGTAGTTCAGGTCCCACTGGTAGTCGTGGAAGGTGGTCAGCACCCA
>CAKTCK010000100.1 GCA_934539245.1 uncultured Faecalibacterium sp. | reverse complement strand
TGCGCAGCTACACTTTTGCCCGTAGAGAAAGCCGCAGCCGCACAGCAGACGCTGGCTGCACAGAACCTTCTGGAGCAGGCGTATCTGTACGCCTTTCCGCTGGTGATCATGGATGCTACGCGGACGGCTTCCACAAACACCCGCACAGCTACAAGCAACAAGGCCCCCATCAACCAGTTCATCCATGCGGAAAAGCTGGCAGATGCAACGACCCGTGTGGTGGTTACGCCGAATGTGGATACCATCTATACGCAGGCGTTTCTGGATGTCGGCGCAGAACCAATGATCTACGGCGTGCCGCAGACCGACCGCTTTTTTAATGTACAGGTGCTGGATGCGTGGACAAACACCGCCGCTGTGCTGGAAACGCCGGGGCTTTATGCCATTACCCGTGCAGACTGGCAGGGCGAACTGCCGGAAGGGGTGCAGCGCATTGATGTGCCTACCACGATGGTCTGGACCATTGCCCGCATCGTGCTTTCCGGACAGGAGGACCTGCCCAACGTCCGGGCTATTCAGGATAAGATGCAGCTGATGCCGCTTTCCGCCTATCAGGCGGGTGGATGGACCGCCCCCGCAGGCAGCTATGACCCTGCCAATGACTTTGTGCCGGTAAAGCACGTTCTTGCTATGGACGCAAAGGAATTCTTTGATACCGCTAACCAGCTGATGGAAACCAACCCGCCCGCTGCGGCAGATGCGCCGGTACTCCGGGAGCTTGCAGCACTGCATGTCGGCCCCGGTGAGAAGTTCGATGACAAGGCGCTGGGTCTGTTCAGCGGGCTGCGCTGGAAGCTGATGCTGCTCCAGCTGAAGAAAAAGCTGCAAAGCGAATCGGAGTGCTATACACGCCAGATGGGTCAGTGGATCTATTTCGGCGACCCCATCGGCAACTTTGGCACAGCATATACCTACCGTACCATGGTGGCGCTGCGGGGTCTGGGTGCCAACACCACCGATGTTGCCATCTACCCTAAAACAGATGTGGACAGCACCGGCACAGCCCTGACCGGCAAAAAGACCTATACGCTGCATATCGAGGCAGATCCTCCCACACTGGAAAAGGGCTTCTGGTCGGTGACCGCCTACGGGGAGAGCGATTTCCTCATTGAAAACCCCATTGACCGCTACTGCGTCAACGACCGCTCCGGTCTGCACCGTAATCCGGACGGGTCGATTGATATCGTCCTTTCCAAAGAAGTACCGGAGGATACGACCAACTGGCTGCCGGTAGGGGAGGGGGATTTCCACCTCTTCCTCCGAATCTATAAACCGGATATGGCTGCACTGGAGGATTGGCAGCCGCCGGTCGTCCGCGCAAACTGATCGGTAATTCTGTAATAAGGAGGAACCTACTATGAAAATGACCCGTCGAAACTTTATTTCCGCTTCGGCTGCTGCAATGCTGGCGTGCGGCGTATCTCTGTCTGCCCATGCTGCGGAAAATACCACAGAAAACGGCCTGAATTTTATCACAGACATTTTCAAAGATCCCACCCAGCCGGGCGAGACCGAAGGCGCAACGACCATCACAGCAGAGGCCAACGCCGAATGGTATGAAAAGCTGGATTTTTCCGACCGGCGGGAGTTTGCCAACGCCGAGCGCGGCTGGCTGGACAACGCGGAAGGTAGGATCATCGATGGTGATGATAACAGATCTGCATGGGATCTGCAGAGCTACGGCGATTTGAACCGGGATGCTCCAGACACTGTAAACCCCAGCCTGTGGCGGAATACCCAACTCAACGCCAAAGCCGGTCTGTTTGAAGTATGTGACGGCATTTATCAGGTGCGCGGCTTTGATATGGCCAATACGACCTTTATCCGCACCGACCACGGCTGGATCGTGTTTGATGTGCTGATGTGCAAGGAAAACATGAAGGCTGCCAAGGAGCTGATGGAGAATCGCTTCGGCCCGCTGGACATCAAGGCGGTGCTGTACAGCCACTCCCACGTGGACCACTTCGGCGGCGTGGAGGGCATTATCACCCGGGAGCAGGTAGCGGATGCAACGCTTTCGCTTAAAAAGCAGCTGGCTTCCGGCAAGATCCTTGTGCTTGCGCCGGCGGGCTTTCTGAAGCACGCCATCAGCGAGAATGTCTATGCGGGCATCGCCATGGCGCGGCGCGCACAGTTCCAGTACGGCACGGTGCTTGACAAGGGCGAAAAGGGTGCGCTGAGCGTGGGCATCGGCATGGGACAGTCCACCGGTACGGTGTCCCTCATCGCTCCTACCTA
>CAKTCK010000099.1 GCA_934539245.1 uncultured Faecalibacterium sp. | reverse complement strand
CTGGTCAACACCGGCTGGAACGGCACCGGCAAGCGCATCTCCATCAAGGATACCCGCGGCATCATCGACGCGATCCTGAGCGGTGCCATCAACGAGGCTCCCACCAAGAAGATCCCCTACTTCGACTTTGAGGTTCCCACCGCTCTGCCCGGTGTTGACCCCGCCATCCTCGACCCCCGCGACACCTACGCAGATGCCGCTCAGTGGGAAGAGAAGGCAAAGGATCTGGCTGGCCGCTTCGTGAAGAACTTCGCTAAGTACGAGGGCAACGAGCACGGCAAGGCTCTGGTCTCCGCAGGCCCCCAGCTGTAAGCTGAAACCCGCATTTTTCTTCTGAACTCCATATAAAATAAGCGCCCGCCCCGTGGTTTTTGCTCAAACCATAGGGCGGGCGCTTTGCTGTTAAAAAAGATTGACCGCCTCTGTTCTTCCCCAACCGAGCGGTCAATCTTTTGACATAATCCCGGGAAGGAACTGACCGCATTTACAGCCAGTGCCTTTCCGTTTCTTTTATTGTAGTAACAGCGCAGCTTTTTGTCAAGAATGCTCTTTCTTTTTCCCAAGTAAACAGAGCGTCGATTGCGTTTTGTGCTGCCTTATGCTATGCTTTTTCCAAGGGAGTTGATAAAATGGATGCCAGAACTTTCGGAAATTATCTGAGCCGGATGCGCAAAGCGCAGGGGCTGACACAGGCTGAGCTGGCAGAACAGCTGCACGTTACTGACAAGGCTGTCAGCCGCTGGGAGCGGGGCATCGGTCTGCCGGATATCAACACACTGGAACCGCTGGCAGATGCTCTGGGGCTGACCCTTGCCGACCTTATGCACTGCCGCGCCCCGGAAGAAGCCGATGCCGCACCGACCATCCAGTTGGAAGATTTCTTTACCATGCTGCGCCGACAGCACACCGTAGATTGGCATTCTGTGCGCACCGCCTTGCTTGGACTGAGCATTGCGCTTGCCTTGTGGGGTGTTTTTGCCTGTCCCGGCACCATTGCGGTGCACTGGCGTGGTCTCAGCGACGGTTCTCTTCAGCCAGACGGCTGGATGCCTTCTTTCCTCATTTTCCCGTTGTGTGCAGGCATTGAATTTTTATCGCTGGAAATCTGGAACAGTTTTGAACAGACCGGCTATTATCGCCGCTGGGGTGAGATCAATCTTTTCATCATTCACGCCATGTCCTTCGGCACACGCTCTGCCCGATGGATGAAAGTTGTGCTGGACTTTTTGTTTTTCTTTTGCTTTGGTTTTGTGGTTCCATTTGTAGAAGCGTGGATGATTTTTTTGAATTGATACCGCACATTTCCGTAAAAAAGGGGACAGCGGAACGCCCGCAGGCGCTCCGCTGTCCCTTTTTCAAAACAATCATTCAGCCCAGCAGTTCCAGCACACCAGCCTTGGGGCGGGCGCCCACGGCCTGACGCACCAGCTTGCCCTGCTCGAACACCAGCAGGGTGGGGATGCTCATCACCCCGAACTGTGCCGCCAAGTCCGGCTGCTCGTCCACGTTCACCTTGCCCACCTTCACATCGGTGCGCTCCTCGGCTACCTCGTCCACCACGGGGCTCAGCATCCGGCAGGGGCCGCACCAGCTTGCCCAGAAGTCCAGCAGAACGGGCTTTTCACTGTGGAGCACTTCCTGTGCAAAGTTTTCCTTGGTAATGTTGATGACTGCCATATTTTTTCCCTCCTGAATGGGTGTTGTGTTTTACTGACACCATCAGTATATCCCATACGCCGCCCGCTTTTCCGTGACCGGGTCACGCAGGCGCAAAAAAATACCGCCGGGCGAAAGGCACGGCGGTATAGGGATAAACTGTTTTTACTTGCCCAGCATCTCGTGGGCGGTCTTGCAGATGGTGGCAGCGTCCAGACCGAACTTCTTCAGCAGGTCCCATGCGGGGCCGGAGCAGCCGAACACATCCTGCACGCCCACGCGGCGCACGGGGGTGGGCAGCTTCTCGCTCAGAACGGCGCAGACAGCCTCGCCCAGACCGCCGATGACGTTGTGCTCCTCGGCGGTGATGACCTTGCCGCACTCCTTGGCCGCCTTGATGACGATCTCCTCGTCCAGGGGCTTAATGGTGTGGATGTTGATGACCCGGGCGTGGATGCCCTCGGCAGCCAGCTGCTCGGCAGCCATGCGGGCTTCGTTGACCATCAGGCCGGTGGCGATGATGGCAATATCGTTGCCATCGGTCAGCTGCTCGCCCTTGCCCAGCTCAAAGTGGTAGTTGGCCTCATCGTGGAACACAGGCACAGCCAGACGGCC
>CAKTCK010000098.1 GCA_934539245.1 uncultured Faecalibacterium sp. | reverse complement strand
CTGACCGACCGGGACTTCACCCGTGCGTTGTGGCAGAGCGCCACCGAGTGCCCGGTGGTGTTCCCGGAGGGCGTGGGTGTCTGCCCGTGGATGGTGCCCGGCGGTGCGGATATTGCCATGGCCACCAGCGAGCTGATGAAGCACTATCAGGCCGCCATCTGGGCACAGCACGGTCTGTTTGCTTCCGGCCCGGACTTTGACATTACCTTTGGTCTGGCGCACACCATTGAGAAGAGTGCCGAAATTTACGTCAAGGTGCTCTCCATGGGCGGCGGCATCATCCGGCAGACCATCACCGACGACGACCTGCGTGCCATTGCCCGCGACTTTGGCGTGACCCTGAACGAGAAGTTCCTCAACTGAGCCATTCTCCCCCATTTTTCTTCATCATAGCAGAACAGGCATCCTGCCCGATACCGCCAAGCGGTAACGCAGGATGCCTGTTCTGCTTTATGTTTCCCGAAATTCCATGGGCGTTTTTCCGGTGACCTGCTGAAAGACTGCGCTGAAATAATTGCGGGTGGCAAAGCCAAGCTGCTCGGAAATTTCCCGGACGCTGAGCGGTGTGCTTTTCAGCAGAACTTTCGCACGTTCGACCTTTGCAAACTTTACATAGTTCGTGACACTCAGACCCGTTTCTTCCTTGAATTTGTGGGTGAGGTAATATTCCGTGTAGCCCACCAGGGCGGCAAGATCTTCCGCTACGATTTTTTTGTCCAGATTCATCTCGATGTAATCCACACACTTCTGGATCTGCATACTGAGGTTCGGGTTCGTCCGGTGCTTGTGGACACGCCGGATGAAATCATCGTACATCATCATTGCAAGCGGGCTCAGTTCATCCAACGATTTTGCCGATTCTGCCGCCTGAATGTAGCTGTCCCCCAGGGAGTACGCCTCCTCCGGGGAGAGCCCGCCCTCAATGGCGGCACGGCACACCAGCGAGGTGAACACGATGATGGAGGTCTTGCTCTGGCGCAGAACATCGCTGCTCTGCACCGGTACACCCGCGCTCATGCTCATGCTGTTGGAAAGCGCCTGCTTGTAATTCATATCTCCGGTGCGGACCATCTGCAGCATTCCCTGCTCCGCCATCCAGATCCTATGCCGGTCGTGGGGGATGGCAGAGCTTTCCAGCCGCTCCTCCTGTGCTGCACTGCTGTTCACACTGCTCAGTTCCAACCGCTGCCCGGTCAGGCAGTAGTGCATCATCAGCAGATAGCGGCTCATGATGGTGTTTTGCAAGGTAGGGACTTTTTCAAGGGCTTCGTAAAGCTGGATCGTCCATGCCACACTGATCTCCAGCTTGCTGTAATATTTCAGCCCGGTCTCGATCCCGCGCAAGGACACATCCTGATAAAATACCGGCCCGATGACCCAGACGCGCTTCAGCTTTCCTTCTTCCTTTTCAAAGGCTGCTCCCCACAAAAGGCCCAAAGCCGTCCCCAAGGTAACGGGCACATCGTCCCGGTTCCCATGCTCCAGCATCCGCTGCTTGCAGCCAAACAGTTCAAATGCGCTGGCAAGAAATGCCTCGTCCGGGCAGTTGCTCCGCAAGAGTTTCCCCTGTGCATCATAGCACCATGTATATACATTTCCGCCGCACTGGACAAGCTCGGAAAACAGCATCATATTCTGGAGAACATCCATGTGTAACCCCTCCGGCTCATTGATGAAAACAGTATATCATACTTTCGCCGTTTTTTCCACCGATGCCCGGAGTCCGTGCAGCAGGATGCCCGCAGAGATGACCGCAGCGCCCACGTCTGCCATCAGGTGCGCCGCCGCAATACCCTGCACCCCGCAAAGCGCATTCATCCGATACAGCAGCGGGATCAGCAGCAGCCCCTGCCGCAAAAGAGAGAGCACCACCGCACCACTTGCCCTACCCACGGATTGCAGCAGATTGGTTGCCAGATAGGTCAGACCGATCACCGGGCTGCCCAGAACCAGATAGACCACCAGCTGCGTTCCCAGACGGAAAGCGCCTTCTTCCTTGATGAACATCCCGATCAGCGCATTGCGTCCGGCAAAGCTGGCAGCTCCGGCAAGGACGCCAAAAACAACGGTCAGCAGGATCAGATCCTTCAAAAGCTGTTTCAGGCGTTTTGTGTCGCCTGCGCCGTAGCTGTACGCCAGAAGTGGCTGGCACCCCATGCAGATTGCCATGGCGATCATGCTGATGATCATGGTCGTCTTGCCTGCTGCCGCCATGGCTGCGACCGCCGCCGTGCCGTGGGTCACCAGCAGCCGGTTGCTGAAGGAGGAGGCAAACCCGGCCAGCAGGCTGCTGATGCCGTT
>CAKTCK010000097.1 GCA_934539245.1 uncultured Faecalibacterium sp. | reverse complement strand
GAATACAAGGGGCTTTCCACCATCGAGATCATGAACGCCCTTGCCCCGGACGTGGTCACCATCGGCAACCACGAGGTAGACTACGGCATCGCGCATCTGCTATTTATCGAAAAATGCGCCCGCTTCCCCATCATCAACGCAAACCTCTATATCAAAAACACCCCCACCCGGCTGTTCACCCCCTACAAGATCCTGCAGATGGACGGCATGAACATCCTGTTCATCGGCATCATCACGCAGGACGTGATCAACCAGACCAAGTCCGAATCTCTGGTAGGCTCCTTTGTGGATACCGCCGCCGCTGCCGCCGAGGTGGGCAAGATCTGCAACGCCCACAACAGCATCGATATTGATTTTACCGTGCTGCTGACCCACATCGGCTTTGAGGAGGATAAGCATCTGGCGCGCCAGCTGGACCCGGCGTGGGGGGTGGATCTGATCATCGGCGGGCACAGCCACACCCTGCCGGAGCACGCGGTGGAGGAAAACGGCGTGGTCATTGCGCAGGCGGGCACCGGCACCGACCAGATCGGGCGCTTTGACATCGTTGTGGACACGGACAACAACTGCATCGATTCCTACACATGGCGCACCGTGCCCATCTGCGCCGAGACCTGCCCCCGCAACCCCGCCATGGAGCAGGTGCTGCACCGCTTCACCAGTCAGGTGGACGAAAAGTACAGCCACATCGTGGGGCGCTTCCGCCGGGAGCTGACCCACCCGGAGCGCACGCAGGAAACAGAGCTTGGCAACCTGTTTGCCGATATCTTTACCCGCAGCCTTGGGGTGGATGTGATGCTCATCGGCTCCGGCAGCATCCGGGCACAAAAGCTTGGTCCCATCGTTACCTACGGCGACCTTATCGAGGGCTTCCCCTACGACGACGGGGTGTATATGTTCAAGGTGACCGGCCAGCAGCTGCGGGAAATGCTCCACTACATGCTGCGGGAGGAAGCCTACACCGGGCACACCGAGTTCTACCAGCTGCCCTCCACCCTGCGCCTGCGCTACGACCGCCGCAAGGGCGATTTTGATTACTTTACCTACTGCGGCAGAGAGGTGGGCAAGGAGATCGGCGATGACGCCCTGTTTACCGTGGGCATGCAGAACTACCACTTTAAAAACATCGAGAGCTTTTTCAATATCTCCTACGACACCCTCTGCAAGATCCAGAAGCCCCGTAGCGTGGCAACCTCCTGTCAGGATATCCTGATGGAGTATTTCCGGGAGCACGAGATGCTGGACGCGGTGGTGGACGGCAGAATGACCATTCTGCCCCCCACGGCAAGGGAAGGTGACTGACCCATGCGCACAGAAAGGAGGAGACGACCCATGCGCACCTTCTCGCTGGTGCTGCTGGGGCTGGCGGTGGGGGCGGCACTGCTCAGCCGCAGCCCCGGCCGCCCTGCCCCAACGCCCCCGGAGCCTGCGGCTTCTGCCCCGGCGCTGGCCGACCTTGAAACGTTGGAGTTCTGGGAGCAGGGCAGCTATATCCAGCCCATCTCCCGCACCTGCCTCACCCGCACCCCCGAGGGTACCCGGGTGGAGTTGGAACTGTACCACGAAGAAGTGTATCAGGAGCAGGCCGGGCCGGAACTTCTGGAACAGGCCAAGGCCATTCTGGAAGAGTACGGCGTGGGCGGCTGGGCAGGCTTCTCCGGCCACGACCCCAACGTGCTGGACGGCAGCAGCTTCCGGCTGGAAGCCGTCCTTGCCGACGGCACCCGCATCGAAGCCCACGGGGAAAACAAGTTTCCTCCAAACTACCGGGACGTGATGGGCGCTCTGGACGACCTTACCGCCGCCGCCCAGAAAAATGCCCTGCAACAATACACCCCATAACAGAAAGGAGCACCCCCATAGCATACTCAGTGAAGAGGCGCGGAATGCGGTCACAGAGATCCTTGTCATAAATGGATACAAAGGGCAAAAGTTCACAAGCCTGCAGGGCATTGATTTCTTCCCAAATCTGCAATTACTGGCTTGCGCTGGAAACCAGCTGACGGAACTGGATGTGAGCAAGAATACGGCGTTGGATTGGCTGATATGCGAACAAAATAATCTGACCAGCTTGGATGTGAGCCAAACGGCTGTTACGACACTGTGTGCGGCCGGTAACCAAATCGACATCAATGTTGAAGAACCCCCCGCACCTTTGACCTGAGCACCCTCTCCGGTAAATTTGACGCGACCAAGGCCGCCAACTGGAGCGACGGCACTGTGAGCGGCAAAACCCTGAAGGTGAACGCGGGCGTGAACCAAGTGACCTACACCTACGACTGCGGCAAGGGTTGCAATGAGACCTTTAC
>CAKTCK010000096.1 GCA_934539245.1 uncultured Faecalibacterium sp. | reverse complement strand
AACATTCTGCCCGATTTGTACGGTGAATGCGGCTGTTTTCGACACTTTGAAGGGACGCTATTTTGCAACAGCCCCTTCTTCTGTTTTATATCCTATTAGTTCTGCTTTTTCCAGCGGCGCATGACGCCCATGCCCAGTGCATAGGGGCCGGTGTGCACCGCGATGGTGCAGCCGATCTGCAACAGCCCTACCTCGCACTGTGCGCCGGGGTACTTGGCGCGCAGGGCGGCACGAGTCTGCATCCACAGACGCTTGCCTTCATCGGCATCGTAGCCGTAGCCCACCGTGATGCGGTAGTCGTCCGGGGTGCCGCCGTGGGCATCCAGATAGTTCATCAGCTGTTCCAGCGCCTTTTCAAAGCTCTTCTGCCGACCGCGGGCTACGCCGCCGGAGAAGATCTCGCCCTCCTTGAACAGAATCATGGGCTTCAGCCCCAGCATATTGGCGGCGCGGCCGGTCACCTTGCCGATGCGCCCGCCCTTGATGAGGTAGTCCAGATCACCCACGGTGAAGAAGATCTGATTGGTAGACTTTTCCGCTTCCAGCCAGGTCACAGTCTCGTCCAGCGTGCAGCCTGCGTCCCGCATGGCCACAGCGTTTTCCACCATGGTGGATTCGGTCACGGTGGCGGCGGCAGAGTCGATGACCTCGATGCGGGCATCGGGGTAATCCTCCAGCACCAGATCCCGGGCGTTGCGGGCGCTGCCCACGCAGCCGCTCATCTTGCCGGTGAACACCAGACACAATACCTCCCGACCCGCCTCGGCGTGTGCGCGGAAGGCCTTTTCAAAGTCCTCGATGGAGGCCAGACTGGTCTTGGGATAGGCCGCCGGGTTATCTACCATGAACTGATAGAAGTCCCGCACGGGGATCTCCAGCCCTTCCTTGCGGTAATGCTCGCCGTCCAGCGATACATAAAAGGGCACGACCTCGATGCCAAGCTGCTTGGCGGTGTCCAGCGTCAGGTCGCAGGCGCTGTCGGTAATGATATCAAACATCTGTGACGCTTCCTTTTCTGAAACTCAGGGGCTGCTTTTGGCGGCAGCTCAGCCGCGGTGGATGTAGGCCTCGCGCTCTGCGCCCACCGAGATATAGGTGATCTTGCAGCCAACAGCCTTTTCCAGATACTCCACATAATCGCGGGTCTGCTGGGGCAGATCCTCCCACTTGCGGGCTGCGGTGATATCGCAGTGCCAGCCGGGCAGGTACTCCACCACGGGCTGTGCGGTATCCAGTGCCTCACCCATGGGGAAGCGGGTGGTGGTGGTGCCGTCGGTCAGCTTGTAGGCGGTGACCATGGGGATCTTTTCCATGTAGTCCAGCACGTCCAGCAGGGTCAGAGCGACCTCATCGCAGCCCTGGCAGAACACGCCGTAGCGGCTTGCCACCAAGTCGATGGGGCCCACGCGGCGGGGACGGCCGGTGGCTGCGCCGTACTCGTGGCCGGCCTCACGCAGGGCGTGCTTCTCTTCCTCGGTCATGGCCAGCTCGGCGGTAAAGGGGCCGTCGCCCACGCAGGAGGAGTAAGCCTTCATGACGCCGATGGAGTTGTGCAGCTTGTGGCCGGGGATACCGGCACCGATGGGTGCATAAGCACCGATGACGTTGGAGGAGGTGGTGTAGGGGTAGATGCCAAAGTCGATATCGCGCAGGGCACCCAGCTGTGCCTCAAACAACACCTTCTTGCCGGCTGCATCGGCATCGGCCAGATACTGACCCACATCGCAGATATAGTCCTTGAAGATGGCGGCATACTTTTCCAGCCATGCCCACATCTCGTCCACGCTGATGGGTGCTGCGTTGTAGCTACCCTCCATGACCAGATTCTTGGAATCCACCATGGTGACCAGACGCTTCTTCACAGCATCGTCCAGATGCAGCAGATCGCCCATGCGCAGGGTCTTTTTCATGTACTTGTCGCCGTAAGCGTAGGCAATGCCGCGCTTGGTGGAGCCGAACTGTGCGCCGGTCTTGGACAGGCGTGCCTCCTCCAGACCATCCTGCTCCACATGGTAGGGCATGGTGATGGTTGCGCGGTCGGAGATCTTCAGGTTCTCCGGGGTGATCTCAATGCCCTGCTCGCGCAGCTTATTGATCTCGCCGTCCAGATGATGCGGGTCGATGACCATGCCGTTGCCCATGACGCACACGACGTTGGGGCGCAGGATGCCGGAGGGCAGCAGGTTCAGCACGAACTTGCCGCGCTCGTTTTTAACGGTATGGCCTGCGTTGTTGCCGCCCTGATACCGTGCAACGATGTCGTACTCCTGGCTGATCAGATCGACCATGCGGCCCTTGCCCTCATCGCCCCAGTTGATACCCGTAATTGCAGTAAGCAT
>CAKTCK010000095.1 GCA_934539245.1 uncultured Faecalibacterium sp. | reverse complement strand
GAGATCTTCCAGAACCCCAGCCTGCAGATGATCTCCTTCACCATCACCGAGAAGGGCTACGGCGTTGCTCCTGCTGATTTGGAGCGCGGCCTGACCCCCGTGCTGGCTATGGGCAAGGTCACCGCTCTGCTGTACGAGCGCTTCAAGGCCGGCAAGCTGCCCTTGACTGTGCAGAGCATGGACAACTGCTCTCACAACGGCGATAAGGTCAAGAGCGCTGTCCACGCCTACGCTGCCAAGTGGGTGGAGCAGGGCCTGGTGCCCGCCGAGTTCCTGGCCTATGTGCAGGACGAGACCAAGGTTACCTTCCCCTGGAGCATGATCGATAAGATCACCCCGCGCCCGGATGCAAAGGTGCAGGAGATGCTGGCAAAGGACGGCTTTGAGGATAACTACACCATCGTTACCGAGAAGCACACCTTCACCGCTCCCTTCGTCAACGCCGAGGAGACCCAGTACCTGTGCATCGAGGACCACTACACCAATGGCCGTCCTCCGCTGGAGCTGGGCGGTGTGCTGTACTGCGACCGCGAGACCGTGGACAAGATCGAGAAGATGAAGGTCTGCACCTGCCTGAACCCCCTGCACACTGCCATGTCCATCTATGGCTGCATGCTGGGCTACACCCTCATCTCTGCTGAGATGGCAGACGAGGATCTGCGCTCCTTCATCCAGAAGATCGGCTATATCGAGGCGATGCCCGTGGTCGTTGATCCCGGCGTGCTGAACCCCTACGAGTTCATTGGCGCTGTCATCAACCGCCGTCTGCCCAACCCCTTCATGCCCGATGCTCCCCAGCGTATCGCAACCGATACCTCCCAGAAGCTGGCCATCCGCTTCGGCGAGACCATCAAGGCTTACGAGGAGCGCGGTCTGGACAAGTCTAACCTCGTGCTGATCCCGCTGGTGCTGGCAGGCTATGCCCGCTACCTGAAGGGCATCGACGACAACGGTCAGCCCTTCGAGATCTCTCCCGATCCGCTGCTGGCTGAGTTGCAGGCCATTGTCAACCCCTTGCAGGTCAAGGAAGGCGAGCAGGACTTCAGCTGCCTGAAGGCTCTGTACAGCCGTGCCGACGTGTTCGGTGTGGATCTGTACGCCGTTGGTCTGGGCGAAAAGATCGAGGGCATGGTCAAGGAGCTGTACGCCGGTAACGGCGCAGTGCGCAAGACCCTGCACAAGTACACCCTCGCCCGATAAAACGTTATAACGCTATTTCCGTACCCACGCTGCGCTTTTGCTTTGCCGCAGCGTGGGTTTTTGTTGTAAGTTGAAACTGTCATGAACCAGAACTATTCTGCGGATGTCTTTGAAAACCTCTTGACAATGGGAACTTTTTTGATTATAGTAAAGCTAACAAATATTAGTTAGTAAAGGGCGAAGGAAAATGGAAGATACCAAGCAGCGCATTCTGGAAAAGTCTCTGGAACTGTTTTCGACCAAAGGGTATGATTCCGTCAGTGTTGGCGAAATTGCAAAAGCGGTCGGCATCAAGGCTCCGTCGCTTTACAACCATTTCCCCAGCAAGCAGGCGATTTTTGATGCCATTGTGGAATCAACGGCTGCCCACTACGAAAAAGACACGGGCAGGATCGACATTCATGTGCAGAATGTAAAGCAGGACTGCCCTACGTTTTCTCATATCCCGGAGCAGGCTCTTGCGGACAAAGTACGGCAGATTTTCCTTTATTCCCTGCACGATAAGCAGGTCAGTCAGTTCCGCCGGATGATGACGCTGGAGCAATTCCGCTCCCCGGAGCTTGCAGCGCTGTTCTCGGAACGCTATGTGGACCGTATGATCGCTTACCATGCAGGAATTTTCCGCTCCCTGATTGCAGGCGGTGAGATTCGGGACGAGGACCCGGATACATTGGCATGGATGTACGTTTCCCCGGTCATCACCCTGCTCAGCGTCTGCGACCGCCAGCCGGAACGGGAAGCCGAAAGCCTTGCAAAGCTGGATGCCCATGTAAAGCTGTTCTTCCGTACCTTTAACATTGAAAGAGGTGAAAAATGAAGGAATTTTTGAATTTTATGTTGAAGTAGAAAAAACACCATAAATGCTATAATCAAAGGAGAGCTTTTTGAAACATACAACATTTGCACTGGGACTTGTGGGCTGACCGGGAGGTCTGGCAAATACCACAAGCCACGCCTCCCGAGGACGAACAGACACAATTCTTCAGGAGGACGATACCATGAATCGTGAAAACAAACGTAAGACCTTTGAAAAAGGTTACTATAAGACCCACGCCTGCAACGATACCTTTACCTGCAAAGTCTGCGGACGGGTCTGCACCCCGCAAAATGCCGGCAGCGACCACCGCAACCATTGCCCCAACTGCCTGTCCAGCCTTCATGTGGACGAAGAACCCGGCGACCG
>CAKTCK010000094.1 GCA_934539245.1 uncultured Faecalibacterium sp. | reverse complement strand
CACTGCGGGAGGACGGCACCATGACCATGGCGAATATGGGCGGCGATGCCGAGTACAGCTACATCAGCTGGATGGACTTGCAGCGCAGCTGAGCCCGCACGAACAAGGAGGTGCAAGATGAAACACATGGCACTGTGCGGCGCGCTGGCAGTTTTGCTGGCAGCGCTGCTGGCGGGCTGCGGGGCACAGACTGCACCCCCGGCAAGTACCGCCGCCCCAGCCTCTGTCTCCGCCGCTGCTTCCGCCCCGGAAGACCGCCCGGCGCAAAAAAAGCCCGTGACAGACGGGCAGCGCACCGAACAGCCTGCGGCAGAACCTCCGGCCCTGCCGGAAAACTGGGAGCAGCAGGTGCTGGCCGAGTGGATGGCCGTGACCATGGTGACGGAGGAGGGCAGCTTTGCCCCTGCCGACCGCAACGAAAGTTACACTTTGCAGCTGAAAAAAGCGGAGATCACCGGCAGCGTGACGGCCTCCTTTACCCAGAAAGAATACGTCAGCCCGCAGATCCAGTCCGCTGCCGAGACCCGCACCGGAGAGCTGAATGCCGGCGCTGTGACCGGCTGGGACGGGGAAAAAAGTCAGGGCTGGAACCTGACATGCCTCAGCGAGGACGGCAGAAGCCGCTGGACCATCTCCATGATGGAGGACCGCTCGCTGCGGATGCAGTCCACCGGCCCCCAAAAGGGCAGTGAGGTCTGGTACGTTTTTCAGCGCACCGAGGCATGGGACGACATCGGCTTCACCGCCATTCCCCGCAGGCTGTGGGGAACCTACCGCGCCGGAGACGAGTCCGCAAAGGGTATCCGCTGGATGACCTTCCTGCCGGACGGCAGCTGCTGTATGAGCGTGGAATGGGACGGGTGGAGCGGCATTCTGACCGGCACCGCCGAGGGAACGCAGGGCCGCACCGAGGACGGCACCGAGCTGCATTTTACATTGACCGATCAGAACGGCAAGCCCTGCGAGTTCTGGGCCATTCTGCTGAACGATGACGGCAGCCCCAGCGGCTGCAGCCTGAAATACCGCGCCGGAGAAGTGCTGTTTGACCGGGACACACGTCCCGCTTACTGGAAAAACGACTCCCCGGATCTAATCCTTGTACCGTGATCGAAACCGAACGCCATGCGATGACAAAGCGTTGTCGCTTACACCAAACAAATAACAGGAGGAAATTACTATGGGTCTTATCAAAGCAGGTATGGGCGCACTGGGCGGAACCCTTGCAGACCAGTGGAAGGAATTTTTCTACTGCGATTCTCTGGACAAGGATGTGCTGATGGTCAAGGGCCAGAAGCGCACCTCCCGCCGCAGCTCCAACAACGGCGAGGACAACATCATCACCAACGGCAGCGGCATCGCCGTGGCAGACGGACAGTGTATGCTCATCGTGGAGCAGGGCCGCGTGGTGGAGGTGTGCGCTGAGCCGGGCGAGTTCACCTTCGATGCTTCTACCGAGCCCAGCGTTTTCACCGGCAACTTCGGCGACAGTCTGGCGGAAACCTTCCAGACCGTGGCCAAGCGCTTTACTTACGGCGGCGACACCGGCAAGGATCAGCGGGTGTACTACATCAACACCAAGGAGCTGGGCGAGATCCTGTACGGCACTGCCACCCCCATCCCCTTCCGGGTGGTGGTCAGCGAGGAGCGGGGCTACAAGCTCTCGGTGAACCTGCGGTGCAACGGCAGCTTCACCTGCCGCATCTGCGACCCGCTGCTGTTCTACACCAACGTGTGCAGCAACGTCTCCACCCAGTATGACGCATCCGAGATCGCACCCCGGCTGAAGAGCGAGCTGATGAACGCCCTGCAGCCCGCTCTGGCCACCCTTTCGGCCAACAAGGTGCAGTATTACGAGATCCCCGCCCACACGCTGGAGATCTCCGAGGCGCTCAACGAGCAGCTGTCCAACGTCTGGCGCAAAAAGCGCGGCATTGAAGTGTTCTCCTTCAACATCAACTCCCTGTCCATCCCGGAGGAGCAGCAGAAGAAGATCACCGAGTGGGAAGAGAACGCCATGACCACCGACCCCACCACCGCCGCAGCCCGTCTGGTGGGCGGTCAGATCGATGCCATGAAGACCGCCGCCGGGAACACCGCCGGTGCCATGACCGGCTTTATGGGTATGGGCATGGCTGCCGGTGCAGGCGGCATGGGCGGCATGAGCGCCCAGAACTTGTTTGCCATGGGCCAGCAGGCCCGTCCGGACAGCGTGGATGCGCCCCAGCAGGTCAGTCGTCCCGCGCCCGCCCCGGCGGACAGCTGGAAGTGCAGCTGCGGCGCTACCGTTACCGGCAAGTTCTGCCCGGAATGCGGCAGCAAAAAGCCGGAGCCGAAGCCCGCTGCGGACAGCTGGACCTGCAGCTGCGGTGCTACCGTCACCGGCAAATTCTGCCCGGAGTGCGGCAAGCCCCGCCCGGCGGCAGCAGAAGGCTGGACTTGCAGCTGCGGCGCAGTGAACAAAGGCAAGTTCTGCGCCGAGTGCGGCAAACCCAAGCCTGCCGCAGCCCCCAAGTATAAGTGCGACAAGTGCGGCTGGGAGCCGGCCGACCCCGCACACCCGCCCAAGTTCTGCCCGGAGTGCGGCGACCCCTTTGACGACAGCGACCGGACCTGACAAATACAGAGCAATGAAAGGAGCATACCATGATGGGATTCTTTTCCAACCTGTTCGCAAAACAGAACTG
>CAKTCK010000093.1 GCA_934539245.1 uncultured Faecalibacterium sp. | reverse complement strand
TTCAGCCCCGGTTCGGGTCATGGCGGGGCACGGTCCGCCTGCGGACGATCTTCTGGTTCAGATCCAGACTGAGGTTTACAAAATAACCGTTTTCAAAATACCATGCGAGGTCTTTGGGGTCCATGCCAACGCTGTTGCACAGCCACCGCAGGGGCACCTCCGGCCCGGAGTGGCTCTCCACCCTGCGGGCGATGGTTCTTGCATGGTAGCGGCGTTTTTCGTTGCGTGCGAACAGAACAAGGGGCACGGCCCCCACCACGATCCAGAATATATAACCGCCGATGTGGGAAGTGTCCTTCGCCTGCAGGCTCAGGCACAGGGTATACAACCCGCCAAAGGAGCAGAATACGCAGAAGGCAAGCCCCGCGTTCCGCAGCCATTTGAGGACACGGGGGATATCGCCCCGGGCTTTTTCCGAAAGATAAGGGTTCATAAACATGCTCCTTTCAGAACGAGCCGCCTCCACCGCCGTGGGTGGTGCCGCTGGAGGAGGTATGGGTGGAACTGCCGCCAGAGCTGTCGGAGTCCTTTTCCTCCACATGCTCGGTGCGTTGCACGTCCCGGTACAGGAACAGCTCCCGGCTGTTGGTCAGGTTCATGCTGCCCTCCCGCACATAGCTGGCGGCGTTCTCCTGAAACGCCACGCTGCGCAGCTGGCTTTTCATCACGCTGACGACGACCCATGCCAGCACAAGGCCGATGCCCACTGCAAGGAACAGGTACATGAGAGACAGCGGCTCCCGGGGCAGGTTCTTCACATCGTAGGGGCGGCCCGACCGGGCAGCGTCGATGTAAGTATCCGTCCATTGGACAAAGGTACGGAATGCACCGGCGTAGTCTCCATCGGCCATGAAGGGGGTCATCTGCTGGCCAAGGTACTGGATGCCGGCATCCGTAAAGGCGGTGATGCCGTAGCCGCAGGTGGAGATGTGCCATTTGCGGTCGCCTACGCTCACCAGCAGAAGCACGCCGTCCATATCGGAGCCGTAGCCGAACTGGCAGAAGTCATACAGGTCGTCGGCATAGGCCTCCATGTCGTCATAGTCCACGCTATCCAGCGACTCGATGGTAGCAATGACCACATCAAAGTTCTGGCGCAGGCTCAGCTCCTCCAGTGCATCCTCCAGTTCGTTGTCCTCGTCCTCGGTCAGGACCCCTGCGCTGTCGTTCATGCGGTAGTACAGGTCGGCAAAGCCGCCCTCCACCGCAAAGGCCGAAACAGCCAGCGCCGCCGCAAGAACCAGTGCTGCCAGCGCCGCAAAGAGGGAGCGCAGGCGGTTGGAAGTCTTTTTCATCGTTCGTCCCTCCTTTACAGGATCCGTGCCAGCCACAGCAGCCACATCACGCCGTAGGACGCGGCGGAAAGGGCAGCCGTAAGGCCCAGCATCCACTTGCGGGCAGCGCCCTTGTCCACGGGCAGGTCACCCACGAATTTGCCGGTCTGACCATTCATGGCAAACAGGTAGTTTTCGCCCCGCCAGCTGGTGCTCAGCAGCCAGACCGGGAACAGGGCGTACTTTGCCTTGCCGCCGTGGAGCTGGATGCTGCTGTTTTCCACCTTGACCGAATCGTAGCCGGTAACGGTCTGCTGGAACGCTTCCTCGGTGGAGCGGCGAATGCGCTTGTTGGCCCGCTCGATGCTGTCCTCGGCACTTACATCGTATTTGTCTGCCACATAGCCGGCCAGATAAGCGGTCTGGAAGGGGATGGCATCCTGCATGGCGAAGGGCTCGATGGACTCCATCAGGTCGTCCTCGATCTTGGACGAGCCGTCCACCGGCACTGCGTCAAAGCCCAGCGTGCCGTCCCGCCGGACGGAGTAGTAGTTGGTCTCGGTATAGTCGTATTTGCTGTCCGACCAGCAGCGGGTCCGGGTGGCGGTGAACCGCAGCTGAGCGTCGGCGTCGCTGTCGAAGAGCCAGAAGGGCACATACACGCCCTTGATCTCGTCGATGTGGTTCTGGCTGCGGAACACCCGGGGCAGCAGGGTCTTGCCCTTGAGGTGCTCCTGCAATTTGGCCTTGGCAGCCTTTTTGTCCAGCTTGAAGGGGATGATGAGGTCGGGCCGCAGCGTTCCGGCGAACTGTCCGGTGAGGACGATGGGATTGCCGCAGAAGGGGCAGGCGGACGCCGCCATGGTGTCATCGCCCACGATCTCACCGCCGCAGCTCTTGCAGCTGTAAGTATGCAGACCGGCGGTCTCGCCCTCTGCCCAGCTGCCGCCGGGGGTGGCCCACTCCATCTCGCTGGGCTTTTCGTCCTTCAGTTCCTCGTCGTAACCCTTGAGGGTATCCACCTCGAACTCGGTGTCGCAGTAGGGGCATTTCATCTTCTGGGTGGCGCTGTCAAATTGGATGGCGCCATCGCAGCAGGGGCACTTGTATTCCAGCATTCCTGCCATAGCGTTTCCTCCTGTTGTTCCAAAGGGGGCCGGGGGCTCTTCCCCGGCCCCGCTGTTTTTGCGTTGGTCTTCCCGCCGAAGCGGTCGGCTCAGAAATCCGTAGTGATGCGGAACACCACCGGCTCGTCCGGCTCGGTGGCTTTGCCGTAGTGACCCACTGCCAGGAAAGCGTTTTCCTCCAGCGGCAGGAAGACATCAAAGGTGCAGAACTCTCCGCACAGCTGGCACAGGGTCTCGTGCTCGCCCACGGGAAGGGACTTTTCCAAAAAAGTGCCGTCCGGCCCGTACAGCTCCCACACATAGCCCGTGTCCAGCAGATAGCCGTTGGGGCGCTTCATCATCACGGCGTTAAAGCTGCCCACCGGCTGCGAGCTGCGGGCCAGCTCATTGCCGTCCAGATCAAAGGCAGCAAAGTAATCATCGCCGC
>CAKTCK010000092.1 GCA_934539245.1 uncultured Faecalibacterium sp. | reverse complement strand
AAAACGTCCTGTGCGGCTTTCTGACAGGCCTGTGCAGCTTGATTCGCGGGAAGAAACAGCCCGTCGTTCTGGACCCACAGCAGCAGCCCCAGCAGCCACCCCACCGCGACCAGCAGGCAGGCCAGCGCCGTGCGCACCAGATATTGCAGCAGCACGCTGCGCAGAGAGGTCAGTCTTCGCTTTTCCATCGGTACCCCACGCCCCATACGGTATTGAGCAGCTTTTCCGGCTCCGGCACGCCCGCCGCCCGCAGCTTTGCCCGGATATTTTTGATGTGCTGTGTCACGGCGGTGTCGTCCGCAGTGCCGTCAATACCAAAAACCGCTTCGTAAATTTGCTCTTTGGTAAAGGTCTGCCCGGCGTGCAGCGCCAGATACTCGCAGATGGCATACTCCGAGCGGGTCAACGGCAGCGCCTTCCCCTCCACCGACGCACTCCGGGCGGTCAGGTCAAAGGCCACGCCGCTGCGCACCATCCGGTGCGCCGGGGTGCGGCTCTGCCGCCGCAGATGTGCCGCCACCCGCGCCCGCAGCTCTGCCACCCGGAAGGGCTTGGACAAAAAGTCGTCTGCCCCGATGCCCAGCCCCTCCAACACAGCAGCCTCGTCGGTGCGGGCACTCAGAAAGAGAATGGGCACTTCGGTCAAGCTGCGGATGCGCCGACAGACCGCAAAACCGTCCTCCCCGGGCATCATCACGTCCAGCAGGATGCAGTCTGCCCAGCGGCAGAGCGCCTCGGTCAGCGCCCCGCCCGCCTGCCGCGTTTCTACCCGGTGACCGTCCCGTTCCAGAGCGGTACGGATCAGCTTGCAGAGCTCCAGATTGTCATCTACTGCCAGAATATTTGCCACAAGATCACCTCAACACGTTATAAACAAGACAGGAAGCCCCGTACAGCAGATACACATGGGCGGGGTAGAACCAGTAGAACAGCTGCTTGTGGCCCTTGCCCCGCTGCCCGTTGTACAGCAGCATCAGCAGCACCGCCGCCACCCCGAACCACTCGTAGTTGTCGGTGAACATCTGCGTCCAGACAAAGCCCTCCTGCCGACAAGCCATCCCAAAGGTCAGCGCAAAGTCACACAGGAAAATCACCAGTGCCCATACCGTCAGCTGGACTTTGCGCCGTCCACGCAATGCATACAGCAGCACACCGCCCAGCAAAAAGCTCCAGCTACCGTCCGTGATGGACGTCCACATAGGCAGCGGACTCGTGATGACAAAGGCCACGATCGTTGAAGCAATGGGCATCTCCTGCACCCGGGGGAAGAGCAGCAGAAACACCACTACTATATACGGCCAGCACAAAACGGCGGCAATGGCACCAATGCCCTTTGCGAATTTTTTCTCCCGCAGCCAGTCGATGCCCTGCCAGACAATGCACAGCAGCGCAAGATCCTGAAAAATAGCGTTCAGCGGGTAGAAGCCATCTCCACGCCGGAAGGTCTTGGCGTAGATCATAAAGAATTCCAGCGCCGCCATGGCCGCGCCGATAGCCCAGATGCGGATAAAATACCGCTTGCGGTCATGGGTGTGGGCAAAGCCTTCCACCGTGCAGAACAGAAACAGCGGCGCACTGAGCCGCCCCAGCATACTGAACACCGTCGGGATGCAGCCGGTGAACTCGAAGAAATAATGAATGTGGTCCAGCACCATCAGCACCAGTGCGATAGTCTTGAGCTGGGTGCCGTCCAGCCCCTTTTTTGTCAATTTGTTCATACAGAATCTCCTTTCTCTACACGTTCAGTGTAGCAGGAAATTCTGTAGAAAGTATAAGGTTTTCCTTTATGATACTATTTTCTTTGGTAAAGGTCTGCCCGGCGTGCAGCGCCAGATACTCGCAGATGGCATACTCCTAGCGGGTCAAGGACAGCACCTTCCCCTTCACCGCCGTGCTCAAGCTGGACAGCGACGACGATTAAACAGCCCTTTACGCAAAGCACCCCGCACCGTGCAGTACAGATGCACAGTGCAGGGTGCTTTTACGTTTCAGCGGTTTATTCCTGCTGGACCTCCACACCGGCAGAGCCGGTGTATTCAAAAATGCTGTCCGAGGTCAGCTCAAACTCTGCACTGTCAAGGTCAAAGGATGCGCCATCCTCCGACCATGCGTGCAGCGAACAGCTCGCTCTAGTGCCTGCCGGGACCCACACCCGGATGCCGTCATCGCCGCCATTGATGGTTTCGCCCCTGAGAATAGACTGGGATAGGAAAAAGTAGAAGTCCACCTCTGCATCCCAGCTGTGGTCATGGGGCCCTGCGGCAGATGCCCCGTAGGCAGGCGCAAGCTCCTCCAGATAGTAGGGTACCTCTTCCGCATCATCCCAAATAACGGAAACTTCAATCCGGTTGTCGCCCTTCTTTGCGGTGTTATAGCCGCTGGATGTATCGCCCACCATATAGCTTTCGTAGATTTCTTCTTCTCCGATCTCGTCATGGTCCTCCGATGCCGCCTCGGAGGAAGCAGCCGTTGACTCCGCACCGGCAGAAGAAGCCCCCTGCTGGTCCGCATTGAGCTTTTCCTCCATCATGCTGTTCAGCGCCTCGCCAACCTGGTCGGCGGCGCGCTCCTTGACCGTTTTTTTGCCACACCCCGCAAGAGCCCCTGCAGCAGCTACCGCTCCCGCAAGCTGCAGGAAATGACGGCGATCCATTTTGCATTTCAATTTCATAGTAGTTTCCTCCATAATAAAAGTAAAGCCCCATGTGGTCCACAGCTGCCATTCCGCTATTGTGCAGCCGCTGTAGATAAGTATACTCCTCTGTTCCTCAAGGGTCAAGCAGAGTAAGACAGGATATTTCAACGCAACAAAAAAGCCCCGAGACTTACATCTCAGAGCTTTCTGTTCAAGTCGGCGACTACCTATTTTCACAAGCCGTTTCCAGCTAACTATCTTCGGCACAAGT
>CAKTCK010000091.1 GCA_934539245.1 uncultured Faecalibacterium sp. | reverse complement strand
GCCCTGTGATATCCTGAAAAGAGAGTATCTGTTATATAAAGGAAGAAACTGCCATGGATTGCAAACTGCGTGCCAAAAACTGCGGCGGCTGCCCCCTGCTGGGGCTGGATTATGCCGCGCAGCTGAAACAGAAGGAAGAAAAAGTGCGTGCTCTGGTGGGCAAATACGGCCCAGTGCACCCCATCCGGGGCATGGAGCAACCCTACCATTACCGCAACAAGGTAATTTCCACCTTTGCTCCTGGCTTTGGTGGAAAACTGACCTCCGGCATCTACGCGGCAAACAGCCATAAGGTGCTGCCGGTGGAAAGCTGTCTGCTGCAGGATGAGGTGCTGGACAAGACCATGCAGGCGGTGCGGGCTGCCGCCAACGCCTGCCGCTACCAGCCCTACGATGAGGACAAGGGCACCGGACTTGTGCGCCACTGCCTGCTGCGGCGGGGCGTAGCCACCGGGCAGGTGATGGTGGTGCTGGTAACGGCGCAGCCGGTGCTGCCGGGGGTCAAGAACTTTGTAAAGGCGCTGCTGGCCGAGGCGGCGCAGCGCGGCGTGACCGTGACCACCGTGGTACAGAACGTGAACAGCCGCAAGACCAGCGTGGTGCTGGGCGAAGCGGAAAAGGTGCTGTACGGCAAGGGATTCATTCTGGACACCCTCTGCGGCAAGACCTACGCCATCAGCCCGCGCAGCTTTTATCAAATCAACCACGCCCAGACCGAAGTGCTGTACGGCCTTGCGGTGGAAGCCGCAAAGCTGACCGGCAAGGAGGTGGTGCTGGACGCCTACTGCGGCATCGGCACCATCGGTCTGACCGCCGCCGACCACGCAAAGCAGGTGGTGGGCGTGGAGCTGAACCGGGACGCCGTGCAGGATGCCATTGGCAACGCAAGGCACAACGGCGTGAAGAACGCCCGCTTCTTTGCCGCCGACGCCACCCGCTGGATCTGCGAAGCAGCCGCAGCAGGGGAGAAGGCAGATGTGATCTTTATGGACCCCCCGCGCGAGGGCTCTACCCCGGAATTTCTTGCCAGCGTGGCGCGTATGGCCCCAAAGCGCGTGGTCTATGTCAGCTGCAACCCTGTCACCCTTGCCCGAGACCTTATCACCTTGACAAAGCTGGGCTATAAGGCCGAGGGCTTTACCCCGGTGGATATGTTCCCGCATACGGAGCATATCGAGACGGTATGCGCGTTGTCCAAACTAGATGTCTACCAGAAGATCACGGTTGACCTGAAGATGGATGAACTGGACGTGACTGCTGCGGAGACCAAGGCTACCTATGATGAGATCCGGGAATACGTCAAGGAGCACACCGGTCTGAACGTGAGCAACCTCTATATTGCACAGGTCAAGCAGAAATGCGGCATCAAGGAGCGGGAGAACTACAACAAGCAAAAGTCCGAGAACCCCAAGCAGCTCAAGTGCCCGCCGGAGAAGGAAAGAGCCATCCGGGAGGCGCTGAAGCATTTTAAGATGATATAAAAGAGTATTCGATTCACATACCCGATAAATCTTTTTGTAAATGATCTGCCGGGTATTTTTGTTTGTCATAAAGGAAGTCTTGCTTTTTGTTGTAAAATTGGATACAATATAAAAAAGACATTTACACGGAGGGCTTTATGGAATATATCGGCATCCAGAAGAAAAACGGCGGTGTGGTGGAAGCCCTGCAGCAGGCCATTTTATCCGGGCAGATCCCGGCGGGCACTGAAATGACCCAGAACGAACTGGCAGAGAGCCTCGAGGTCTCCCGGATGCCGGTGCGGGAGGCCTTGATGATCCTTGAATATCAGGGCCTGATCATCCGCCTGCCCAACAATCGTATAAAAGCGGCAGATCTGACCGAAGAGACACTGCGCCAAATTCTGGCATTGGGGGCTCAGTTGGAACGGCAGGCCATGCGTGCGCTGCCGCAGGATGCTATGTTGGCAGGCGATGAGATGCTGCAGCACCGCACCCTGCGGAATGCGGTCACCTATCCGCTGCACCGCAAGCTGCTGGAAAGCATTCAGGAGACCTACATTGCCTTTGCAGTCAGTGCCCGCCCAGAGCCGGTGAACGACCGACTTGCCTGGCTGCTGATGCTGGACCGTCAGGGCTCCCCTGATGTGCCGGATGCATGGAACGCCTATGAAGAAGAACTGCTGCATCTGATTTTAACGATAAGGAGTCAATATGCTGGGACTGAAACCCATTAAGCTGCTGCCCGCCCGCGAGCGGGTAGCTTCCGCTTTGCGGAAAGCCATTATCTCAAAAAGTATCCCGGAGGGCGCAGAACTCACGCTGGAAAACACTGCACAGGAACTGGGCGTGTCGGTCACGCCGGTGAGGGAGGCCTTTCAGATCCTTGCCCGTGACGGTCTGCTGGAAGTCAAGCAGAACAGGTGCGCCATTGTGCTGGGTGTAACGGAAAGGACCATCCGGGAGCACTACCAGCTGCGCGCTGCGCTGGAAGGCACCGCCTGTATGCTCTGCTGCCAGAACAATGCCGACCTGTCCAAGATCAAAAACTGCGTGGATACTGCAGACGAGGCACTTTCTCATCAGCAGGCCGGAAATTATACCGACTACAACCAGTCCTTCCATTTTGAGATCTGGGAAGCTTCCGGCAATGAAAAAATGCGAAATCTTCTCTCGGAGTTGTGGAACGGCCTGTCCATTGGCGTGGAAATGAGCGAGCTGGACTATGCCCTCAACTCCCAGAGCGAGCATAAAAAGATCTATGCGGCGCTGGAAGCACGGGATGCGCTGGCCGCACGGGCTGAAATGGAAAAACACATCTACCGCAGTATGGACGATGCGCTGACCTATTATTTATAAGATCAGGGAGGACAAGACGTTGTATACCTGTGCGAACTGTAAGGATCGCGTTCTGGCGCATAATCCCTGCGGTGCTATCTACTGTGCCGAGGGGTATTTCAAAAAGCGGCTGGAATAAAAGAAGGATAAAACGCGCGTTCTCCAAAGCAGACGGAG
>CAKTCK010000090.1 GCA_934539245.1 uncultured Faecalibacterium sp. | reverse complement strand
ATAGTGCTCTATATCGTTCTGAAACACCGAGAACTGGATCTCCAGACTGCGGGTCGTATCCTTTTTGGTGTTGTGCAAACTGGCAAACAGAAACAATGCCGCACCAAAGGTCAGCACCAGCAGCACCACCAGCAGCAGGCAGGGCCCCAGCAGCCGGGCGCTCATGGCGCTCTGGCGGATATTTTCTCGGTGTCTGGCAAAAAAGTGCATCAAAGTCCCCCTTTTCCGGCTGTGCTGCGGGTTCAGGCATTGTCGCACAGCAGCTGCCATGTCTCTGCGGTCAAGGCCTCCAGCGTTTCGCCGTCGGCAAGGCGCTGCGGGTAGTCCTTCTGGCGCTGGCGCAGGCTGTCATAGAAGGTTTTGGTCTTGGCATGGTACCCCACGATGCCCGGCTCGGACAGGGGGGTGTTCTGGATGCGCATTTCGTTGTAAACATCGTACAGCCGCTGATAGCTCTGCTGCTCGAACGGATAGTCCGCAATGGCGTCAAAGGCGGCGCTGGACACAGGCATATACCCGGTATCGGCGGCAAATTCCAGATTGCGCTGCTGCTCGGTGAGCCAACGCAGGAACACAGCGGCGGCCTCGGCCTTCTGGTCGGTGGTCTTAAAGGCGCACAGACCCACACCGGCCTGCGGCATCAAAGGTGTGGCGGTACCGGCGGCGTGCGGCAGGGGTGCCAGCAGCAGATCGGTGGGCTCGGTGGTGTTGTCCGGGTAGGTCACGACATCGTTGTAGTAAAGGATGGCTGCAGAGCTGCCAAGACCCGCCAGCGTTTCGCCGGTCATCACCTGCGTGTTGGAGTACAGATCCGAAACCAGAATATCCCCCTGCACCAGTGCCCGGGCAAACTCCATCCACGAAGCGCGGAAGGCCTCGTTGGTCAGGTCGTACCAGCTGCCCTTGTACAGCTCGCCGCTGCCCTGTTCCAGCGCGTTCAGCTCCACCAGACGCAGCGGATAGTCCAGCGCGCAGAAGGGCTTGCCCTGCGACCACTGCCGGTAGGCACCCGCCATTTCAAAAAAGCCGTCCCATGTGGCAAGGGTGGAAAGCTGCGCCCCGGTATCCGCCGCAAACCGGGCGTACTGGGAGCCGTTTAAAAAGACGAGCTGGGTGGATTTGGACACCGGAAACACCACCTGCCGCCCCTCGATGATGCCGTCCTGCACAAAGCCGGGCACATAGGCCGCCATGTCCTCGGCGGTAAACCAGTCGTTCCAATCCACAAGGGTCTCGATGCCCAGCGCTTTGGCGTCCGAGGGGTGCGCCGAGAACAGGTCCGGCAGGGCCAGCGCGCCGGGCTTGTCGGCCTTGGCGTCCTGCAGCTGACCGCCGATGGCGGCACTGTTGGTCATGTTGGTCACGTTGAGCAGAATGCCCTTCTCCTTGCCAACGGTATCGTTGAACTCGACCAGCAGGCGGTTCATGGGCGAATCTGCCTGCTCGCCGTACACATGCCAGATGCTGAGCATGGTGGGATCTTTGGGCGAGAGCAGGGTCTTGCTGCCGCCGCAGCCCGCAAGAGCCAGACCGGGGAGGACTGCCGCAAGCTTTAAAAATGTCCTTCGTTCCATGTTCGTAACTCCTTTCCGCAATACGCCAAACAAGGGGGAAACCCGGCAAAAGAAGCGCCGCAGCGGCCTGCTTTGGCTGAAAACCGCCCCCAAATCCCCCCAATTTTGGGCTTTTTGGGGGGATTTCTTACGGGGACGGCCCGAGAGCCCCAAAATTTATTTTTAAATCTCCCCCCAAAAACGGCTTTTCTGGGGGGGCAATTTTTTCCGGAGTATGATACAGTACAAACAGAAGATCTCCTGCACCGGATGCAGACAGCCCGTCGTTATGCACAAAGCGTCCCAACAGATGCAGCGTGATTCTATCCATAAGGATAGCACAAGATGCGTCAGTCCGCAAGTGCAGAGTACCCCCCAACCCAAAATCCCCCCAAAGAAAACAGGGGGAAAAGACAGAAAGGAGCACCCCCATGAAAGAACTGAACAGACGCGCATTCCTCGCCCTCTCCGGCGCATCGGTCGCCATGCTGGCACTGGCTGCCTGCGGCGGTGCACCCTCTACGCCGCCCGCAGTGCCCACTACCGGCGAAGAAGCCAAGGTGCTGGAAGCCATCAACAAGTATCGTGGAGCACTGCCCGCGCTTACGCTGGATAACGGCTTGGACCCCGCAATGGAACTTGTGGTGAAGATCGCAAAGGGCGAAATGAAATATGACGAGAAAGCCGCGGAAGCGCTTGGTAAGGCAATAGTCGGCTATAATGAAGTTGGCGCCCCGATCGGCATAGCTTTTGATAAGGATACAGGCTATATGATGCCGGTATGTGTATACTCGGACAACGCAGAGCTGATGGCACAAAACCTTCTGCTTCTGCCGGACGAGGACGCTAAGGCAAGTCTGAAGTCGCCTGCGATCAAGCTGGTGAACATTAAGACGTTCGAGCACAACAGCACGACCTACTGGGTCGCACTGATTGCCGAAAGCAAAAAGTGACCCCCTTAACTACAACAATTCCCATTTAACCCCCTGTTTGCCCCGGGCACGGCAAACCCCTGTGCCCGGGGGCTTTATAAGAAGAAAGGAGCACCCCCATGAAAGAGATGAACAGACGCGCATTCCTCGCCCTCTCCGGCGCATCGGTCGCCATGCTGGCACTGGCTGCCTGCGGCGGTGCACCCTCTGCACCCGCAGCACCCACTGGCGGCAAGGAAGCCAAAGTGCTGGAAGCTATCAACCTCTACCGTAAAGAAAAGGGATGGGAGCCGTTCCAGCTGGATGAAGGGCTGAACGCCGTTGCTGAGGAAGCAGTAAAATTTGCCAAGGGCACGATCGATGAAGATCAACTGATGCAAAAGATAGTGGCAGTAGCAGCCTTTAACGGCGGCTCGTATGTGAACCCCCGGTTCCCCATCGGCGTGATTGAAAAAGGCAAGCCCGAGATGCCCTATGACGAGGACATCGACGTGATGAAGGACGCGCTTCTGGCACTGCAGCCGGCGGATACCTTCGATAATATCGGCACGGCAGTGGTCAAGATCGTTGGCATCAAGGTGTTTACCGGAAACGATGGAAAACTCTACTGGGTCGCAGTCGCTGCCGAAGGCAAAAAATAACCCCTTTTTCACAGCAATTCCCATTTAACCCCCTGTTTGCCCCGGGCACTGCAATCCCTGTGCCCGGGATTTTTAAGAAGAAAGGAGCACCCCCATGAAAGAGATGAACCGACGCGAATTCCTCACCCTTACCGGCGCAGCCGTTGTGGCGCTCTC
>CAKTCK010000089.1 GCA_934539245.1 uncultured Faecalibacterium sp. | reverse complement strand
ATGCGCCGGGACAGCTACGAGAACCTGAACGGCCTGTGGCAGTACGCCATCACCGCCTCGGCACAGCGCCCGGCGGGCTGGGATGGTGAGATCCTGGTGCCCTACGCGCCGGAGTGCCGCGCCTCCGGGGTGGGGCGCACATTGCAGCCCGGGCAGTGGCTGCACTACCACCGGTACTTTGCGCCGCCCGCCGGGACAGGCGGCCGGGTGCTGCTGCACTTTGGCGCGGTGGACTACGCCTGCGCCGTGCAGGTGAACGGTCATCTGGTGGGCGGCCACCGGGGCGGCTACTGGCCCTTTACGCTGGATATCACCGCGCAGCTCAACGGCACCGGTCGCAACAGCCTGTGGGTGGCGGTGCAGGACCCCACCGGCCACGGCACACAGGCGCGGGGCAAGCAGACTTTGCAGCCCGGCGGGATGTTCTACCCGGCGCAGAGCGGCATCTGGCAGACGGTCTGGCTGGAGCGCGTGCCGGAAAATTACATCCAGTCTCTCACCGTTACGCCGGACTACGATGCCCGCACCGTGACTGTGAAAGTACATACCTCTGCGCCCGGCGGCGCGGTGAACCTGTGGGCGGTAGTACGCGCCGGGGGCGTGACCATTGCCGAGGATTGGGGCAGCGACGAGGCCGCTCAAGACGGTGAGGTGACGCTGCATATTGCGGGCGCGTATTTCTTCCCGTGGAGCCCGGACACGCCCTTTTTGTACGACCTGACCGTGGGCACTACGCAGGGAGAGGAAGAGCAGTTCGACACCGTGCACAGCTATTTTGCCCTGCGCAAGTGGAGCTGCGCACCGGACGCAAGGGGCGTGCTGCGCTTTTGCCTGAACGACAAGCCCATTCTGCTCAACGGTCTGCTGGATCAGGGTTACTGGCCGGAGGGGCTGTATACCCCGCCCTCGGATGCGGCGGTGGAGCGGGAACTGAGCGAGGTAAAGGCGCTGGGCTACAACCTGCTGCGCAAGCACGCAAAGATCGAGCCGCAGCGCTGGTACTACCACTGCGACAAGTTGGGGCTTGTGGTCTGGCAGGATATGGTCAACGGTGGCAGCAAGTATAACCTGTGGTTCGTCACCTACCTGACCAATGTTTTGCAGCCGCTTATGCGCCGTCTGCCGGACAAAGCACCCCTGTGGGGGCTGCTGAGCCGTGGCAGCGAGGGCAGCCGGGAAGAGTACCGCCGGGAGCTGGCGGATACGGTGCAGGCGCTGCGCTGCCACCCCTGTGTGGGCTGCTGGGTGCCCTTTAACGAGGGGTGGGGACAGTACGATGCCGCCGGGGCGGTGCAGGCCATCCGCGCGCTGGACGACACCCGCCTTGTAGACGAGGCCAGCGGCTGGTACGATCAGGGCGGCGGGGATGTATACTCCCTGCATAACTACTTCTACCCCCTGCGGGTGCGCCCGCAGACGCGCACCGTGGCGCTGAGCGAGTACGGCGGCATTGCATGGCCCATGCCCGGGCACGAGCCGCCCCGCAAGACCTACGGCTACGGCACAGCCAAAAGCCGGGAGGAGCTGACCGCCCGGTACAAAAAAATGCAGCTGGGCACGGTGCTGCCGCAGCTGCAAAAGGGGCTTTCGGCGCTGGTATACACCCAGCTGACCGATGTGGAGGACGAGGTGAACGGCCTGTTCACCTACGACCGTACCGCCATCAAGCCGGACGCCAACGCCGTCCGCTCGGTGAACGCCGCCCTTGCCGCAGAGTTTGCAAGGGTGGTAAAATAAGCGCCCTTGGCGCGGGACGATTTGAAATGCGCTCCGCGTTGCTCTGCGCATCATCAGCGGAAAATATATTTTTATATTTGCAATTCTGGAAAATCTGCGGATTTTCCAGAATTGCTTTTTCACGGGAAGGGGCCGCAACGGTAAACGGCAGGGTTACCCCTTCCGTCTTGCCGCTTTGCGGCAATCCACCTTCCCCAAGGGGACGGCTTTAGCGGTGGCGGGAAACTTTGCGGCAGTGCCAAAAGGCGTCCCCTTGGGGGAGCTGTCGCGTAGCGACTGAGGGGGTGACCTTCTCTTGTGAAAATGCGTTTGGAGCGCTCCGCAGAGCGCGACAAACGCGAAATATAAATAGTAATTCCTTGAAATATGGCTAGAGCACAGCGGAGGCCATTCAAATCGTTTTCTGCGGGGATATCTGCAAAATAAACAACGCCCGGGTTTTCCACATCCTTCCTACGGAAGGTGGAAAACCCGGGCGTGTTGTTTTTACAAGAGTATCAGCTGTTGGCGCTGGTGTAGTTCACGATCTTGGCAGCGGGCAGCTTGCTCATGGCAGAGTTGCTCAGGGTATTGTCCAGCTGGGCACCGTAGGCGGCAAGAGCATCGTCCAGCTCCTCGCCCTTCAGGTCGCTCAGGATCTGGCTGCGCAGAGCATCCAGCGTGGAAACGCTCAGCGGATCCAGACGGACGGCCAGCATCATGGCGTAGCCAGAGTACTGGATGGCGGCTGCCTGCCCGTAGGCAAGGCCGCGCAGGGTATCGGCGGCACCCTCCTGCGTAAAGGCATCGGTCAGGTCGCTTTCGCTCAGCAGATCGGTCTGCAGGGTGCTGGTGGAGGGAACCTCTGCGTCCAGCACGGCGCAGATATCGGTCAGCGCGCTGCTTGCGATGCTGTTAAAGGCGGTCAGCTGGCTGGAAGTATCCTCCGGGGCGCTGGCGTTGTAGCTGTCCGCAGCTTTCTGGGCAAGGGAGAGCATCTCGGCCTTTTGGTCATCGGTGGCAAAGGCGAAGGTGCTGGTGTTGTACAGGGGCACGGTGATAAAACCGATCTCGTACATGGTGCTGTCCAGATGCTCGGCCAGTTCGCCGTCCTCCACAGGGGTCTCGCCGTCCTTGCCGTAGACAAGATCCAGCAGCAGGGTGTGCTTGTATTGCAGCTGCTGGAACAGCTTCAAAGTCTCCAGCCCGATGCCGTTAGCGGTGTAGGTATCGCCGTAGTTATCCATCAGCTGCTGGGCGTAGTTGTCGGCGGTGGACTTCTGCTCCTCGGTCAGCTCGCCGCCCAGTTCGGTAAAGCGGGCATCCACGGCGGCAAGGGTCTGCAAGGTCTCCAGCGTCTTTTGCGCCACATAGTCCTTTACCACGGCGGTCTCGCCGGTGTCGGCATCGGTGGTGATAGTGGCCTTGAGGAAGGACTTCACCTTGCTGGTGTCCTGCTCAGAGCCTGCCAGCTGTGCAGCCTGCTGGTAGGCATCGTACTGCGCCAGCAGGTACAGGCCGCTGGTCACATCAAAATCGCCGATCTTGCCCACGGTGTCCGGGGTGGAGAGTGCACAGCCCACAAGGCTGACGGTCAGTGCAAGTGCGCATACCAGCGCAAGCAGTTTCTTTTTCATGCGTTTTGCTCCTT
>CAKTCK010000088.1 GCA_934539245.1 uncultured Faecalibacterium sp. | reverse complement strand
TGGGGCGTTTCCACCCGTCTGGTGGGTGCCATCATCATGACCCACGGCGATGACGACGGCCTGATCCTGCCCCCGGCCATTGCCCCCATTCAGGTAGTGGTAGTGCCCATTGCCGCCCACAAGCCCGGCGTCTCCGAGAAGGCTGCCGAGCTGGCCGAGAAGATCAGCAAGTACGCCCGCGTGAAGCTGGACGACAGTGACAACGCTCCCGGCTGGAAGTTTGCCCAGTGGGAGATGAAGGGCGTGCCCCTGCGCCTGGAGATCGGCCCCAAGGATCTGGAAAAGAACCAGTGCGTGCTGGTGCGCCGCGACACCCGCGAGAAGATCTTTGTAAGTCTGGACGAGCTGGAGACTGCCATCCCCGCCCAGCTGGAAGCTCTGCGCAAGGACCTGTACCAGCGTGCGCTGGAAAACCGCGAAAAGCGCACTTGGGCTGCCACCACCATGGACGAGGTGAAGGAGCTGGCAAAAGCCAACACCGGCTACATCAAGACCATGTGGTGCGGCGACCTGGCCTGCGAGATGAAGATGAAGGAAGAGGCCGGACTTTCCAGCCGTTGTATGCCCTTTGAGCAGGAGCAGCTCAGCGATGTGTGCCCCTGCTGCGGTAAGCCCGCCAAGGCCATGGTCTACTGGGGCGTTGCTTACTAAGCAACTGTTTTTCTGACCCGATACAAAACCCCCAGAGCATAGAACGCTCCGGGGGTTTTACTTTAATGTGTCTTACCGTTCAAAGGTGGTGCTGAGGGTGGTCTGCCAGCTTTCGCCGGGGGCAAGGCAGGCGGCTGCGGCGCGCTGCTCCCAGTCCTGCAGGTCGGTAACGGCTGCGGGCAGGCTGTGCCACGGCTCGATGCACACGAACCGCACCGGCTTTGCGGGAGCCGACCAGATGAGCGAATAGGGGTAGCCCTCCACCTTGCAGGTGATATTGCGGCCGGTGTCCTTCTCGCAGATGCCGATGGTGCTGGTGCGCAGGCCTGCCATGCAGAAGCTGTCGTTGGCAAACAGGTCATCAGTCAGCTGGATAGCCTGCTGATTCTTCCACTGGTAATAGCTTTTGCCGCTCAGCAGGCCGTTGGGGCGGGCATCGAGGATGACCGGGCTTTCCGGCCGGTCAAAACGGAATTCGTAGTCGGTGGTGGTGTGCTTTTCATCGAACGGAACGTTGAACGCCGGGTGGAAGCCGATGCCGAAGCGCAGCTCCTCCGTGCCGGGGTTCGTCACCTGCAAAGTATGGTGCACGGTCTTGCCCTCCAGACGGAAGGTGCTGGTGAGCACAAAATCATAGGGGAAGCGCTCTGCCTTGATGGCATCGTCTGCCCGCAGTTCCAGCTGGATGGTGTCCCCTTCTGCCCGCAGCAGGGTGTGCTCCAGATCCCGGGCAAAGCCGTGCTGGCCACCCTTCCATGTTTTGCCCTTGGCTGCAAAGGTGCCGTCCACCAGCTTGCCCGTCCACGGGAACAGGATGGGTGCGTGGCGCTTCCAGATGGCGGGGTCAGCCTGCCAGAGCAGCTCTTCGCCTGCGGCGTTCTTCAGGCTGACGGCCTCTGCACCGTGGGTGTCCACGGTCAGGGTTAGAAATTCGTTGTGAATGGTTGCCTGCATTTTCAGTATCTCCTTTGTCCTTCTTATTTTCCGGGGTCTTCTGCTTCCAGTATACTCCCCTGTGTGTCAAAAATAAAGCCCCAGTCCGCCCAGTCTCAACAGGGCTGTGCCAGCGGCAGGGTGACGGCAAAGGTGGTGCCGTTTTCGCTGCTGCTCTCCACGGTCACACTGCCGCCGTGCAGCACGGCGATCTCCCGCACAAGGGCAAGGCCAAGCCCTACACCGCCCATCTCCCGGCTGCGGGATTTATCCACCCGGAAAAAGGGCTGGAAGATGCTGTCCCGGCAGTCTGCGGGGATGCCGGAGCCGGTATCTGCAACGCGCAGCACAGCATTCTGCTTTTCCTGCCGCAGGGTGACGCGCACCGCACCGCCGGGGCGGTTATACTTGATGCCGTTTTCCACCAGATTGAACACCATCCGGTAGATCAAAGCATCGCTGCCCACCATGCCCAGCTCCGCGCAATCCTGCTGCAAGGAGATGTTGTTTTTCTGGGCAAGGGGGGTCAGGTCGGTCAAGATCTCCTCCACCAGCGGCGCAAGAGCGATCTGGTCAGTACGGGAGACCGATTGCAGATTGCTCATTTCTAACAAAGTGCGCACAAGGGCGGTCAAGCGGTCCAGCTGCTCCCGCACAGAGCCGACCAGCCCGGCGGTCTCAGCGTCCATGGCCGGGTGCTCCTCTGCAAACAGCTCCAGCTTTGTCTGCAAAATAGCCAGCGGGGTACGCAGCTCATGGGCGGCGTTGCCCGCAAACTGCCGTTGCAATTCAAAGGACTGCGCCAGACCATCCAGCATCCGGTTCACCGACCGGCTCAGCTGCCCGAATTCCTGCACGGTATCTTCGTCCAACCGGGCGGTGGCAATGCTGTCCTGATTGACCCGCTGCGCCTGCTGCGCAAGCTGCTGCAACGGTTTTAACGCTCTGCCGCTGACAAAATAAGCGATGGCAGCGCTGACGATGGTGACCACGGCGGTGATGCACCAGCCCTTGCGGCCAAAAACCACCTTTGCATCGTAGACTTCCTGTGAAAAATGCGCCAGCAGACTGGACATTTCCTCCTGCGGGATCTCGATGGTCAAGGAATCCGCGCTGCCGGGCTGGTACTGCATCATAAAGCCGTTGAGGGCATCCATGCCGGTAACGCCAGTGCGGTACAAAAGCAGATTCATGCACACGCAGGCGCAGGCGATGAGCAGCGCCGTCAGCAGGGTGATGCGCCATTGCAGGGACAAACGCTTCATTGTACCTCGCCTCCGATCTCGTAGCCTTCTCCGATGCGGTTGCGGATGGGGTCGTACCCCAGCGCCGCCCGCAGCTTTTTGCGCAGGGCAGAGATATGCACCCGGATGGAGTTGCTGAAGCTGTCCACGCTGCCGTCCCAGACGTGCTCGATGAGTTCTTCCTGACTGACCGGGCGTCCCTGATGCAGCAGCAGGTATTCCAGTACGCCGCTCTCCTTCCGGGTCAGTGCAAGGGGCTGACCGTCCACCGTGGCAACGCGGCTGCGGGTGTTGAAGCTGAGCCGCCCGCAGCACAGGCAGACATCCTGCTGGATGAACTTGCGCCGGGTCAGGCTGCGCACCCGGGCTTCCAGCTCTGCAAGGTGGAAGGGTTTGGAAAGATAATCGTTCGCTCCGGCATCCAGCCCCTCCACCTTATCTGCAATTTCACTGCGCGCCGATAAGATCAGCACACAGGTCTCAAGGTCGTGCTGACGCAGGCTGCGCAGCACCTGCATCCCGTCCACCTTGGGCAGATTGAGGTCCAGCAGTACAAGGTCGTACTGCTCTGCCGCCAGTGCTTCCAGTGCGGCTTCGCCGTCTGCACAGGCGTCCACCTCGTACCCGGACAGCCGCAGCTTCCGGGCAATGTCCTCCCGCAGGGA
>CAKTCK010000087.1 GCA_934539245.1 uncultured Faecalibacterium sp. | reverse complement strand
AGATAGCCAGAGGTGAAACCGGAGCGGCTGAAGGCGTTCTTCAGCAGGTCGCGGTCGTAGGCGCGGCCCTCGCGGCCCGCCAGACAGGCGCTGACCGCCGCCGCCACATACTCCGGCGTGCGCAGACGGCCCTCGATTTTTGCCGATGCTACGCCAAGGGCCTGCAGCTTGTCCAGCTTGTCGATGGCAGAGTTGTCCTTGAGGGAGAGGTGATGCAGCCGCCCGGGCTTGCCCTCCGGCAGGGCGTTGGCTTCAAAGGGCAGACGGCAGGGACCCGCACAGGAGCCCCGGTTGCCGCTGCGCCCGCCCAGAAAGGCGGACATATAGCACTGGCCGCTCACGCTCATGCACAGCGCACCGTGAATAAAGCACTCGGTCTCGATGCCGCAATGCTTTGTGATATGCTCCACCTCGGGCAGGCTCAGCTCACGCGCCAGCACCACCCGGGTAAAGCCCAGCTCCTTCAGTTCCAGTGCACCCTGCAGGGTGTGAACGCTCATCTGGGTGGAACCGTGCCGGGGCAGCTGCGGGGCAATTTCACCAATTAGAGTAGCCACTGCCAGATCCTGACAGATGACCGCATCCGCGCCGCTGGCTGCCGCCGCCCGGATAGCCTGTTCCAGTGCCGACAGCTCGGTGCCGTACACGGTCGTATTCAGCGCAACGTGCACCGCCACGCCCCGGGCATGGCAGAAGCGCACGGCCTCCTTTAGGCTGTCCGCATCAAAATTGCCGGCACCTGTGCGGGCGTTGAAGCCCGAAAAGCCCAGATATACTGCGTCCGCGCCGCTGAACACCGCAGCGCGGAGCATCTCTTCACTGCCCACCGGGGCTAAGATCTCGATTCTTGCCATAGTTCTCCTTCTGACTTCTATTTATATAAGGTACATTCAGTTGGTCTCGTCTGCCTGCGCACCGTCTGCCGCCGGGGTCTCCGGGGCGGAGGGCTGCTCCTGTGCCGTTTCTGCCGCAGCGCGGGCGGCGCGCTCCTCCCGGCGGGTCTCGCGCTGGCGTTCCTTGGCAAGCTGCTCCCGCAGGGCGGCAGCTTCCCGGCGCAGCACGGCATTCTCGGCCAGCGCCTTGTCCTCGGCCAGCTTTGCCCGGGCTGCATCTGCAATGTAGTCCTGAATCTGGCTGCGCATATTCTCGGCGCTGCCGGTACTCTTGCGGTATTCGTCCAGATAATCCATCGCGCAGAACACCGCCGCCTTGGTCACCGAGAGGTTATCGTTGGTGTCCAACAGCTTTGTGATGTCCTCGTCCAGCTTTTTGGCAAGACCGAGGATGTACTTTTCCGAATCTGTGGTTGCGATGGCATACGGTGTGCCCGCGATGTTGACCCTTACCTTGTTTACCATGGTGTTTTCCCCTTTTTTATCCTGTATCTGTACGGCACAAGGCCGTTTGTTCTGCATTTTGCCGGGATTTGGCACCGCTCCCGGTAACGTTTCGGTGTCCGAAAACGTTTCGATGGAGTTTCCTGTGCCATTACTGCCGGAATTACTCCCCGAAAAACGTTTCGCGGTTCAGTTCTACCTTCTATTATAATATAAATACGCCGCAAGAAAAAGTGTAATTTTTGAAATTTCGGCATATTTGTCAGAAAGTGGCCTGAAAAAATAGCAGTTACGGAAAAAAAGTGCCTAGTTCCTTGCATTTGCAAATCGTTCATATTATAATAACTTTGTTATGTTGGCAGCCGGGCGAAAGAGGGAACGTTTCTGCTGCTATTATCTACTCAATTATTTTAGCAAAGCAAACGCTTATGCGGATAGGAGCACACTATGACATCAAAAGAATTTGGCAAAATTCTTCAGGACAAGCTCACCAGTGAGTACGGCGTGGAGCTGAATGTTGCCTCCAACCAGCAGATCTACCGCTCTCTGGCTCTGATCTGCCGTCAGATGATGAGCGAGAACCACAAAAAGTTCCAGTCCAAGGCCATCGGCACCGGCACCAAGCAGGTCTACTACCTCTGCATGGAGTTTCTGATGGGCCGCAGCCTGAAGATGAGCCTGTTCAATCTGGGTCTGGATGATGTCGCCAAGAAGGCGCTGGCTGACGCCGACATCAATCTGGACAGCATTTTTGAGGAAGAGCCCGATGCAGGTCTGGGCAACGGCGGCCTGGGCCGTCTGGCTGCCTGCTATCTGGACGGCATGGCCACCACCGATATCTGCGGCACCGGCTACTCCATCCTGTACGAGTACGGCATCTTCAAGCAGAAGATCGTGGACGGCTGGCAGCAGGAGCGCGCCGACAACTGGCTGCCCGGCGGTCAGGTGTGGCTGAAGAGCCACCCGGATCAGGCTGTGGAGATTCGCTTTGACGGCGAGATCCACGAGAACTGGGACAACGGCTTCCACTACATCCAGCACACCAACTACAACAGCGTCATGGCCATCCCCTCCGATATGTATGTGCAGGGCTACGACGGAAAGGGCGTTGCAAAGCTGCGCCTGTGGCAGGCAAAGGCCCCGGACTTTGATATGTCCAGCTTCTCTCTGGGCAACTACAACACCGCTATGAGCAAGAACGCCAACGCCGAGCTCATCTCCAAGGTGCTGTATCCCAACGATAACCACGTGGAAGGCAAAATCCTGCGTCTGCGTCAGCAGTACTTCCTGTCCGCTGCTTCCATCGGCGATATCGTGCAGAACCACCTGTCCAGCTACGCTACGCTGGAAAACCTGCCCGACAAGGTCGCTATCCAGCTGAACGACACCCACCCCACGCTGGCCATCCCCGAGATGATGCGCATCCTGCTGGATGAGTGCGGCTTTGACTGGGACAAGGCCTTCAGCATCTGCCAGAAGGTGTTCTCCTACACCAACCACACCGTTATGGCCGAGGCTCTGGAGAAGTGGAACGTGGACATCTTCAAGATGACCCTGCCCCGCATCTACCAGATCGTGGTGGAGATGGACCGCCGCGCCCGCGAGGAGCTGGCAAAGGCTTTCCCCGGCGATCAGGGCAAGATCGACTACATGGCACTGATCGGCGACAATCAGGTGCGCATGGCCAACATCTGCGCCTACACCGCCAACAGCATCAACGGCGTTTCCAAGCTGCACAGCGAGATCATCAAGGAGAGCGTTTTCCACGATTACTACCTGTTCAAGCCCAACGCCTTCAAGAACGTGACCAACGGCATTGCATACCGCCGCTGGCTGCTGGCCTCTAACCCCGGCCTGTGCAAGCTGCTGGACGAGACCATCGGCGACGGCTACAAGCACGATGCTTCCGATCTGACCAAGCTGAACAAGTACGCCGACGACAAGACCGTGCTGAAGAAGCTAAACGAGATCAAGCTGGCTAACAAGAAGGACTTTGCAAGCTATCTGGCAAAGAGCACCGGTCAGGTCATCGACCCCAATTCCATCTTTGACTGCCAGGTCAAGCGTATGCACGAGTACAAGCGCCAGCACCTGAATGCGCTGAACATCGCTGCACAGTACCTGTACCTGAAGGAGAACCCCAACGCCGACTTCATCCCCAAGACCTACATCTTCGGCGCAAAGGCTGCTCCCGGCTA
>CAKTCK010000086.1 GCA_934539245.1 uncultured Faecalibacterium sp. | reverse complement strand
TGCAACATGTTCGTTGCAGGCTTCATCGGCAGCCCCCAGATGAACTTCCTGGACGGCACCCTGATCAAGAAGGGCGACCTGTACGGTGTTGACCTGGGCGGCGACGTGATCCCCCTGCCCAAGGAAAAGACCGCCGACGGCAAGCTGGATTCCTACGTTGGCAAGAAGATCAAGATGGGCATCCGTCCCGAGGATATCGACGACGAGCCCGAGTTTATGGCAAAGCACACCGACTGCCAGCTGGATGCTCAGGTCGATGTTTCCGAAATGATGGGCGCTGAGATCTACCTGTACCTGGAGTACAAGGGCAACAAGATGACCGCTCGTGTTGCTCCCACCTCCAAGGCTCGCAACGGAGACACCGTCCGCGTTGCATTCGATCCCCATAAGGTGCACCTGTTCGACATTGAGACCGAGCAGACCATCCTGAACTAAGACTTAGCAAAGATCATTTTTGATCCTCCTATCATACGAAAGACCGCCGAAGGGAAGCCTTCGGCGGTTTTTCGTTTTGTGCAGCCTGTTTGCCCAAAAACCATGCGCTGCCCTCTTGACAATCAGTGCGGTCACGGTTAAAATATGTATCGTATCAAACAGTTTCACATCGAACAATCTGACCGAAACAGAGGAAAAGCATTATGTGTACACAGCACCCTATTGAAGAGCACTGCAAGCTGGACCCGCCGTGGGAGGGACCGCAGGTCATTCCCGCCCAGCTGCGGCGGGTGGATAACATGATCTTCCGCAGACTGAACCAGTTTTCCCGCGCCAACGGGGTAGAGCAGACCACCCCCATGCACGGGTGGATCATCGAATATCTCTACCGCCACCGGGACGAGCCGGTGTTCCAGCGGGACATCGAGCGGGAGTTTTCCATCACCCGCTCCACCGTGACGAACATTTTGCAGCTGATGGAGCGCAAGGGATACATCCAGCGTCTGAGCGTGCCGCAGGATGCCCGGCTCAAGCAGCTGGTACTGACCGAGGAGGGCATCCGTCTGCACGAAAAGACCCTGCTTTCCTTCCACCAGACCGACGACTATGTGACCGGTCTGCTGACCGAGGAGGAGAACGCAGAGCTGCTGCGGCTGCTGAACAAGCTGCGGGAAGCGTTGAAATAACCACCTTTTCCGTCAAAGCGCCGAAAAAGAACTTGTTAAATTAGTAATTATGAACATTTTACGAAACGTCTTGACATTTAAATTGTTTTGTATAAAATTGTTTTGTACCAAACAAATAAATTCAAATAGGAGGGAACTCAGATGATCAAAAAGCTTGTGTCGCATCTGGGCGAGTATAAAGCCGCCTCGATCAAGACACCGCTCTTTGCTGCGCTGGAAGCCATTATGGATGTGCTGCTGCCCACCATCATGGCCTTTATCATCGATCAGGGCATTGAAAAGGGCGATATGAACGCCATCATCCGCTACGGTCTGCTTACCTTTCTGGTGGCAGCCATTGCGCTGGTGCTGGGCGTGCTGGCGGGCAAGTACGCCGCCGAGGCATCCACCGGCTTTGCCGGAAATCTGCGCGATGCCATGTATGAAAACATCCAGCATTACTCTTTTTCCAACATCGACAAATTCTCCACGGCGGGCCTTGTCACCCGCATGACCACCGACGTGACCAACGTGCAGAACGCTTTCCAGATGATTTTGCGCATGTGCGTGCGTGCCCCGGTGCATCTGGTGTTTGCCATGTGCATGGCTGTGGTCATCGGCGGCCCGCTGTCGCTGGTGTTCGTGGTGGCAGTGGCCTTTCTGGTGGCGGTGCTGGCTGCCATCATGATCCCTACCTTCCGCATCTTTGACCGGGTGTTCAAGAACTACGATAACCTCAACGCCTCGGTGCAGGAGAACGTCTCTGCCATCCGCGTGGTCAAAAGCTTTGTGCGCGAGGGCTTCGAGAACGAAAAATACACCGCCGCCTGCGAGAGCCTGTATAAGCAGTTCGTCAACGCGGAAAGCCGTCTGAGTTTCAACAACCCCGCCATGCTGGTGGCGGTGTACGGCTGCAACATCGCGCTGAGCTGGTTCGGCGCAAAGTATGTGCTGCATGGTGCCATTACTACCGGCCAGCTGAACGCCCTGTTCGGCTATATCATGAATATCCTCATGGCACTGATGATGCTGAGCATGGCCTTTGTCATGATCGCCATGTCCGCCGCCTCGGCCAAGCGTATCGTGGAGGTGCTGGACGAGCACACCGACCTGCCCCCGGCAAAGCAGCCGGTGCAGCAGGTGGCAGACGGCAGCATCCAGTTTGACCACGTTACCTTCAAGTATAAGCACGGCAGCGGTCAGCCGGTGCTGAACGATATCAGCTTTACCATTCAGCCCGGCGAGACGCTGGGCATCATCGGCGGCACCGGCAGTGCAAAATCCAGTCTGGTGCAGCTGATCCCCCGTCTGTACGATGCCGAGAGCGGCACCGTGCGCGTGGGCGGTGTGGACGTGCGGGATTATAACCTTGACGTGCTGCGCCGCGAGGTCTCCATGGTGCTGCAGAAGAACGTGCTGTTCAGCGGTACCATTCTGGACAACCTCCGCTGGGGCGATGCCAACGCCACCGAGGAAGAGTGCATCCGCATGGCAAAGCTGGCTTGCGCGGATGAATTCATCCAGCGCTTCCCGGATAAATACAATACATGGATCGAGCAGGGCGGCTCCAACGTGTCCGGCGGCCAGAAGCAGCGCCTGACCATCGCCCGCGCCCTGCTGCGCAAGCCCAAGGTGCTGATCCTGGATGATTCCACCAGCGCCGTGGATACCGCGACCGATGCCAAGATCCGCAAGGCCTTCCGGGAGGAGATCCCTGGCACGACCAAGATCATCATTGCACAGCGTATCTCCTCGGTGCAGGATGCAGACCGCATTTTGGTGCTGGATAACGGTCAGATCAACGGTCTGGGCACCCATGCGGAGCTGCTGGCGACCAACGCCATCTATCAGGAGGTCTACAACAGCCAGACGCAGGGCGGCGGCGATTTTGACAAGCAGGGAGGTGCGCAGTAATGGCAGTAAAAGAAGTACATGGCCCCGGCCCGCGGGGCGCACGGGGGCCGCGCCCCAAGGTGGAAAACCCGGGCAAGCTGCTGAAGCGCATCATGGATGAGGTGTTCCGCAACTATCTGCCCCACTGCATCCTTGTGCTGATCTGCATCGTGGTCAGCGCGCTGGCCAATGTGCAGGCCAGCCTGTTCTTGCAGACCTTGATGGACGATTACATCGTGCCCATGACCCGCCAGCAGGACCCCAGCTTTGCACCGCTGGCGGGTGCACTGGTGCGGATGTGCTGCATCTACTTTGTGGGCATTCTGGCTGCATGGGCGAACGCCCGCATCATGGTCAACGTAACGCAGGGCACGCTGCGCAATCTGCGCACCAAGCTGTTCACCCACATGGAAAGCCTGCCCATCCGGTATTTTGACACCCATCCCCACGGCGATATCATGTCCGTGTACACCAACGATGTGGATACCCTGCGCCAAATGCTCAGCCAGAGCATCCCGCAGCTGGTGTCCAGCGTCATCACCATCGTGTCGGTGTTCTTCAGTATGTGTATGCTCAGCTGGCAGCTGACCATCGTTACCATGCTCATGGTGGCGCTGATGCTGTT
>CAKTCK010000085.1 GCA_934539245.1 uncultured Faecalibacterium sp. | reverse complement strand
AGCTCCTGACCCTTGGCAGAGGGAGCGCCGAACAGGGTGCGGCCGGTAAGGATCAGATCCTGACGTGCCTCGTAGTCCTCCTTCTTGACCAGGAAGTACTCCTGCTCGGGGCCGACGGTGGTGGAAACGTAGTCCACATCCTTGCCGAACAGCTTCAGGATGCGGATAGCCTGACCGGACAGTGCGTTCATGGAACGCAGCAGGGGAGTCTTTTTATCCAGAGCCTCGCCGGTGTAGCTGACGAATGCAGTGGGAATGCACAGCACGTCATCCTTCACAAAGGCGTAGCTGGTGGGGTCCCATGCGGTGTAGCCGCGTGCTTCGCAGGTAGCGCGCAGACCGCCGGAGGGGAAGGAGGAAGCATCGGGCTCGCCGCGTACCAGCTCCTTGCCGGAGAACTCCATGATGGCGGTGCCGTCGCCCACAGGGCTGACGAAGCCATCGTGCTTCTCGCTGGTGATGCCGGTCAGGGGCTGGAACCAGTGGGTGTAATGGGTAGCACCCAGCTCCATAGCCCAGCGCTTCATCACGCTGGCGACAACGTTTGCCACCTCAATATCCAGCGGAGCACCCTTGTGCAGGGTGTTCTTCAGGCTCTTGTAAGTAGCGCTGGGCAGGCGCTCCTTCATAACGTGCTCGTTAAAGACCTTGCTGCCGTAGATCTCCATAACATTTGCTGCCATAAATCCTACTCCTTACTTGATCTTACATTTTTCGCCTTGGGTCTGCCGCAATGCAGAGGCTCAAAGCTTGCTTACATCTTAACAAAAACGGCGCTGCGAGTCAGGAGGTGACCCACAGCGCCGTTGCTGTCTATGGCTAAGATTATAGTCTTTGCGGGCAAAAAAGGCAATTGACAAAACTGACGATTCTGCACAAACACGATCCCGGATTTTTGGAACAACCGCGATTGGTATGACTTTTGCACCAGAAAAGTCCCTTTCAGGACGGCTTTCTCTGGCTAAAAGGTGCGCACTGCGCGGCAGCTGTCCTTATTATAAAGGCGTCAGATGACCTGAAACAGGAAGAACTTGAGGTAATTCGTCTCCGGTACGCCCCACAGAATGGGATGATCCGGTGCCTGTTGCTTTACCTCGATCTGCCGCAGCTGCCGGTGGGCGTCCTTGGCGGCAGCACGCAGCATCTTGATGAACAGCTCTTCGGTGGCAAAGTGGGAGCAGCTGGCAGTGGCCAGATACCCGCCCCGGGGCAGCAGCTTCATAGCGCGGTAGTTGATCTCCTTGTAGCCGCGCATGGCGTTCTCCACCGTACGGCGCGCCTTGGTAAAGGCCGGAGGGTCCAGAATGATAAAGTCGTAGGGGCTGCCCTCCTTTTCCAGCCGGGGCAGCAGGGCAAAGGTGTCCTCACAGAGGAAATCCATGTTGTCAAGACCGTTGCGCTCGGCGTTGCGCTTAGCCATGGCAATGGCTTCGGCGCTGATGTCGGCGGCGGTCACCCGGGCAGCCCCGCCCTTGGCAGCATTCAAGGCAAAGCTGCCGGTGTGGGTAAAGCAGTCCAGCACGGTATGCCCGGCGGCAAGGCGCGCCACCGCCCGGCGGTTGTATTTCTGGTCAAGGAAAAAGCCGGTTTTCTGCCCGTTTTCAAAGTCCACATGGTAATACACGCCGTTTTCGCAGATCTCGGTCTGGGTGCTTTCCGGGTGGCTCTCGCCGGGCAGGGCAAACCAGCCCTTGTTCTGTTCCAGCCCTTCCTTGGCACGCAGGGCTTCATCGTTGCGCTCGTAGATGCCGTCAATGGTCTGTCCGTCTGCCCGCAGTACCTCGGCCAGCAGAGGGAAGAGCACCGGCTTCAGCTTTTCCATGCCCACGCTCAAAGTCTGGGTGACCAGAACATTGTTGAACCGGTCCACCGTCAGGCCGGGGAACTGGTCGGCCTCGCCAAAGATGAAGCGGCAGGCAGAAAGGTCGGCAGGCTCCAGCACGGTCTTGCGGTAAGCCCATGCGTACTCCACCCGGCGGCGCCAGAAGGCGGCGTCAAAGGTATCGTTGGCGTTGCGGGAGATCAGCCGCACCCGGATCTTGCTTTTCAATGAGAGAAAGCCAGTGCCGAGATAGGCGCCCTTGGGGCTGACCACATCCACCAGCGTGCCGTTTTCCGGCGTAGTGCCGGGGGCTTCCAGAATATCGTTCTCGTACACCCAGGGGTGTCCGCCCACCAAAAGACCCTCGGCGTGCTTATTGACTTTATATACAGGATAAGTGCGTTCGCTTTTCATAAAATGCTCCTTCAACAAAGAATGCGCAAAATGATGCTTGTTCTGCTCTTTATCATAACATAAAAATATGGTAGAATAAATACAAAATTTTGCGGAAGGAAGAGAACGCTATGGAGATCGAACGCAAATGGATGGTGACCGGCTGGCCGGAGGGGTTGCCTCTTGAGGAAGAATTTACCATGCGGCAGGGCTATATTAGCGTGCAGCCCACGGTGCGCATCCGGGAGGAAGCACTGACCGGCGGCAGCACCGACTATATCCTCTGCTTCAAGTCCGCAGGGGGCTTGGCACGGGAGGAGATCGAGCGCAGCATCGACAAAGACCTGTTTGCGCAGTTGGAAGAGAAGATCATTGGTAAGCCCCTGATCAAAAAGGTGCGCCGGAGCTACCGCTTGCCGGACGGCGCGGTGCTGGAGGTGAACCATGTGGACGAGGGCCTGCCCACGGCGTTCTGGTACGCTGAGGTGGAGTACCCCACGGTGGAAGCTGCGCTCAGCTGGCAGCCGGAAGCCTGCGGCCTTGCGGCGTACCTCAACGATGAAGTAACAAACCAGCCCGGCCAGAGCATGGGCGCATACTGGGCACAAACCAGAGGGTAACGCCAACAATACTGTGAAGGGAATGACTGTTTACGAAAAAGATCAAGCTGAAACTGGAGCTCCAGTATAACTCGCCGGTGATCCTTACCTTTTTTCTGCTGTCCATGCTGGTGCTGCTGGCAGACGGCTGGACGAACGGCTGGAGCACCATGAACCTGTTCTGCGTGTACCGCTCCTCTTGGCGGGACCCGCTGGGCTACATCCGGCTGTTCGGTCATGTGCTGGGCCATGCAAACTGGGAGCATTTTCTCAACAATATGCTGCTGCTGTTGGTGGTGGGCCCGCCCATGGAGGAAAAATACGGCAGCATCCCGCTGCTCAAGGGCATTTTGTTCACCGCGCTGGTCACCGGCGTGCTGCAGTGCATCCTGTTCCCCCACACGGGGCTGCTGGGTGCATCCGGCATCGTGTTCATGCTTATTATGCTGTCCTCGCTGGCGGGCTTTTCCGGCGGCATCCCGGTCACCATGCTGCTGGTGGCGGCGCTGTACTTCGGTCAGCAGGTGTATGATATCATCTTTGTGCACGATAACGTGGCAAACTTTATGCACATCGTGGGCGGTTTGTGCGGTACCGCCTTCGGCTATTACTGCGCCCTCCACCGCCGCCCGGCGCGCAGCCGCAGATAAAAGAGAAAAATTATAGATAAAAACGGGATACCGGAGCGTCTGCGGACGCTCCGGTATCCCGTTTTTACGAGAAAGAAAAATAATGAGTGCGACAAACTGAAATTTACAAACTACTTTTTAACAAGTTTTAGCTCTATATTTCTTCTATCAGCAATTTTTTGAAGTATATC
>CAKTCK010000084.1 GCA_934539245.1 uncultured Faecalibacterium sp. | reverse complement strand
TTAGGACCTTTGGTGATCGGGCACATATTCTGTACTTGCTGCGAATAGGTCATAATCATACTCTCCTTTTGACAAATATAGCTTTGGCTGCACAAAGCCGCCGCCGCGCCCTGCCGGCACAGCTGCTGCTCTCTGCTGCTTGCATCCGAACCGGGTGCTCTGCTCTCTTTCAGCGCCTGCACCGGTACTACCACGCATGGTTTTATTATAGAGAAAACGGACGAATTTTGCAAGTCATTTCCTGTAAAAAGTGCAGTCAGGTTTTACGGTCATCCGGCGCTAACTGTCATTTCCACCGCTTTATACAAAACAGTCGTCAAGTTTTTGTCAATTCTGCCGTAAGCACCGGCAAACTTTTTGCAGCCTTTCCATTTTGCGCGTTTCAGCGCGGGTCTTTCTGCACCGGATGCAGCGCCCAGATGGCTGCAAAACCCGCTGCCGCACCGGCCATGGCAAGCAGGTGCCGCCCGTTCTCCAGCGCCAGCAGATTAGCTGCAAAGGGGAACGCAAGGCTGCCCACGCTCTGTCCCAGCGCCAGAAAGCCGTAGTTCACCCCTGCATGGGGCAAGCCGAACAGGTCGGTGGAAAGGGCAGGCAGCACCGCCGCCAGCGCCGAGTAGCAGAAGGTAAGCCCGGCGTAGCACACCACCACCCACCAGCCCCGCGCTGCCCAGAACGCCGCCGACAGCCCAAGCGAAGCCGCAAACAGCCCAAGGTCGGTGGCGCGGCGGCCGATATGGTCGCTGAGCATGGGCATCAGCATCCGGCCTGCGGCGCTGCCCACGCTGCCCAGCACGATGCTCCACAGCGCGGCGGTCTCGTCCAGCCCGCGCTCCATGCCCAGCTTTAAGATGATGGGGCTGAACAGCAGCACCGCCGGGGTGGAAAAGCACACCGCGCCCGCGCACAGCCAGTACTGCCTTGTGCGCAGCATCTGCCCCGGGGAGAGGTCGATGGTGTTTTTGCCGCTTTGCTGCTTTTTCTGCGGCGGGTCGCTGAGCACCGCGCTGCCTGCAAGGCACACCGGCAGGGTAAGCGCACCCAGCGCCCAGAACGCGCCCCGTATGCCCTGCACCGGGCCAAAGCCCCGCAGCGCCGCCCGGACGAACAGGGTAAGGAACGCGCCGGAAAGCCCCACCGCCCCGCCGATGACCCCGGTCGCCAGCCCCTTGCGCCCCACATACCACTTTTGGGCGCAGGACTGGATAGAAGGGTACAAAAACGCCGTGCCCAACCCCGCCGGGATGCTGAAGGCCAGAAAGAACCCCCACCCTGCCCTGCCCGGCAGAAAGGCCGCTGCAAAAAAGCCGCCGCAGAGCAGGGCTGTGCCCCACAGCGCCGCACAGCGCGGACCCTTTTTATCCTGTAAAAAGCCGCCCAGCACACACCCCACCCCAAAGGCGGCGATGAGCAGCGCAAAGGCGTAGCCCGCCCCCTGCTCCGAAAGGCCGTATTCCTCCATGACCGGCTGCTGAAATACGCCCCAAGCCGCCGGTAAGCCAGTAAGCACCTGAATGGCTGCCCCCGCAGCCAAAATGGTCCACGGGTGTTTTGCTGCAAACTGCTGTTTCATACCTTCACCTCAAAGATTTGTGCAATTTGCGATAGTGTGCCCATTTGGATTGACAATCCGGCATTATCCTTTATAATGGTAAAGTACTGAGCAGCAAAAACGCTCCCGCCCTTTTCAAGCATCGAAGGCGGGTACAATTTACAGATAGAGAGGAATTACTGTTATGAAAACACAGGCTTTGAAGGGTATGCGGGATCTGCTGCCCGCTGAGCAGACCCTGCGCGATTACATTCAGGGCAAGATTCTGGAGACCTACCGCTCTGCCGGTTTCGAGCGCATCTCCACCCCCATGCTGGAGGATATGGAAAATCTGGACAAGTCCGACGGCGGCGACAACCTGAACCTGATCTTCAAGGTGCTCAAGCGCGGCGACAAACTGACCGCTGCCCTGAACACCGGCGACCCCAAGCAGCTGTCCGATATGGGTCTGCGCTACGACCTCACCCTGCCGCTGAGCCGTTACTACGCCGCCAACAAGGATAAGCTGCCCAGCCCCTTCAAGGTCATCCAGACCGACCGGGTGTTCCGCGCCGAGCGCCCGCAGAAGGGCCGTCTGCGCGAGTTCGTGCAGTGCGATATCGACATTCTGGGCGATGCCTCCCCCAACGCCGAGGTAGAGCTGATCGACGTGACCACCCGCGCTTTGCTGAACATCGGCTTTACCGGCTTTACCGTCAACATCAACGACCGGCGCATCCTGCGCGGGATGCTGGAAAGCATGGGTTTTGCCGCCGACACGCTGGATTCCGTCTGCATCACCTTTGACAAGATGGACAAGATCGGTGCCGAGGGCGTAAAGGCCGAGCTGACCGAAAAGCAGCTGCCGGAAAGTGCCATCCAAGCACTGGCAGACTTCATCGCCGCCGGAGATGTGACGCTGGACGCCGTAGCTGCCCGCTGCGCCGACCCCGCCATCGCCGATGACCTGAAGTATGTGCTGGCCACCGCCAACACGCTGGCTGCAGGCCGTTATCAGGTAGCCTACTGCCCCAGTCTGGTACGCGGTCAGGGCTACTACACCGGCATGGTGTTCGAGGTGACCTGCCCGCAGTTCAGCGGCGCTGTGGCCGGCGGCGGACGTTACGACAACATGGTGGGCAAGTTCCTTGGCGTGCAGGTGCCCGCCGTGGGCTTCTCCATCGGCTTCGAGCGGGTGTGCGGCATTCTTCTGGAGCAGGGCTACCAGATCCCCGGCGCTAAGCAGAAGATCGCCCTGCTGTACGGCAAGGGCACCGACTTCCCTGCTGTGCTGAGCAAAGCCGCCGCGCTGCGCGAGCAGTACAACGTCACCGTGCTGCCGCAGGGCAAAAAGCTGGGCAAGCAGCTGGGTCAACTGGAAGCCGCAGGCTTTGCAGGCGCAGCCTTTATGGACAAGGACGAGGTAAAGATCTTCGCCCAGCAGTAATCTGCCCGCCTGACGATTTTAGATTTTTGTGGCTCAGAAATGTCTGCGGATGTTTCCGGGCCACTTTTTTCAGCCGTCACAACGCAAAAAAGCAGCCCCGCCGGAGTGCTCCGGCGGGGCTGCTTTTTGCAATAATAGTGTATTTTTTAGAACTCGATCTTGCTCTCGATGTAGCTCTTCAGCTCGCTGATGGGCATACGCACCTGCTCCATGGTGTCGCGGTCACGGACGGTGACGCAGTTGTCGGCAGCAATGCCCTTAGCCTCGTCGCCCACGGTGTCAAAGTCCACGGTGATGCAGAACGGGGTGCCGATCTCGTCCTCGCGGCGGTAACGCTTACCGATAGAACCGGTATCGTCGTAATCCACCATGAAGTACTTGCTCAGCTCGTTGCGGATCTCCATGGCCTTCTCGCCCAGCTTCTTGCTCAGGGGCAGCACGGCACACTTGTAGGGAGCCAGAGCCGGATGCAGACGCAGCACGGTGCGGACATCCTCCTTTCCCTTGCTGTCGGTCAGGTGCTCCTCGTCGTAGGCCTCGCACAGGAAAGCCAGTGCCACACGGTCACAGCCCAGAGAGGGCTCGATGACATAGGGGATGTAGTGCTCGTTGGTCTCGCTGTCGAAGTACTCCAGACTCTTGCCGGAGGCCTCCTGATGGCGGGTCAGGTCGTAGTTGGTACGGTCTGCAATGCCCCACAGCTCGCCCCAGTCGGTGAACGGGAAGGCGTACTCGATATCGGTGGTAGCGCGGCTGTAGAAGGCCAGCTCTGCGGGCTCGTGGTCACGCAGGCGCAGGTGCTCCTTCTTGATGCCAAGGCTCAGCAGCCAGTTCTC
>CAKTCK010000083.1 GCA_934539245.1 uncultured Faecalibacterium sp. | reverse complement strand
GTTTTTAAGATGATTGTTTTCCCGTTTTGGCTGCTTACGGCTTTCCTTGCGCTGATGCTGAAATGGACGCTGAACCTGTCGACGTTTGTGCTGGCACTGCCCATGCTGTATATTTTCGGCTGCGGACTTTATACGCTGTACTACCGGGAGTGGCTGCAGTTTTTGATCTTGCTGGTGGCGGAGTTTGGATGCTTTGCGCTGATCTTCATGGGCACTTTGATTGCAGATGCAGCAGAGCGTTTTAGTGGCTGGGTTGCCGGATTGTGAGGGATACTATGGAAAACCAAAAATTGGAGGATTGTTATTCTGCTCACAGCAACACGATTTTTTCTGAAATGCTGGGTGAGGACGAAAACTATCAGCGGCTGAAAAAAGCCAAAATAGCGGCTGAGAAAGCATTGCAGAGTGTCATCAGCAAAGAAGCTTGGAAGCAATACCTCGCCTTAGATGAGATCTGCAACGAGTTGGAGTGCGCCCGATACAAGGCGATGTATCTGGCTGGTGCTTCCGATTACGAAAAATTATCCAAATGATCTTGATGCCGCCGATGTACGGCATTTTCTTTTTTGTAGGGGGTGGTGGCACTGGCAGCAACACGGTTGATTCCTATGCGGAAGAACAAAGGCAAGTCCATCGGGGCTTGTCTGCACAGCCATACCAGCTATATCCAGAACCCGGACAAGACCGAACAGGGCGAGTTGGTCAGCAACTACCAGTGCAGTCCGCTGACCGTGGACGAAGAATTTCTGCTGACGAAACGGCTGTACGAGCAGACCACCGGGCGCAGTCAGAAAAGCGATGTGATCGCCTATCAGGTGCGGCAGTCCTTCAAGCCGGGGGAAGTTACGCCGGAGGAAGCTAACCGCATCGGCTACGAATTTGCCGAACGTTTTTTGAAGGGCAAGCACGCTTTTATCGTTGCTACCCACACCGACCGGGCTCACATCCACAACCACATTATTTATAATTCTACTACCTTGGATGGAACCTGGAAATTCAAAAATTTCTGGCTTTCCACCTTTGCGGTGCAGCGGTTGAGCGATCTGATCTGTTTGGAGCATCAGCTCTCCACCATCGAGTACAAGCCTTACCGGGAACGGCAGAAGCGCATCGTCTACCCACCCAAAGAAAGCAACCGTGACCGCCTGTGCGGTATCATCGACACCATCCTTGCAGAAAAGCCGAAGGACTTTGAAGTTTTTCTGCAAAAGCTGGAGCAGCAGGGCTACGAGGTGAAGCGTGGTAAGCACACGGCGGTGAAGGGCAAGGGGCAGAAGCGCTTTATCCGTCTCCGCACGCTGGGCACCGGCTATGGCGAGGACGAGATCAAGGCGGTGCTGGAGGGTAAGGCGAAACACCAGCCGTACCAGAAAAAGCCGCCGCAGGAGCAACCGTTCCAGCTTCTGGTGGATATTCCGCAAAAAATGGCGGCGGGCAAAAGTGTTGGCTACAAAAAGTGGGCAACCAAATTCAACCTGAAAGAGATGTCCAAGACACTGCTGTTTTTACAGGAACAGAAGATCGGCAGTGCCGAGGAACTGCGGGAACGCGCAGCGGCGGCAACGGAACGCTACCATGCCATGGGCGATTCCATCAAGGCAGCTGAAGCACGGTTGACGGAGATTGCCGTCTTGAAAGCCCACATCATCAACTATGCCAAGACCCGTGAGGTGTACGCTGCTTATCGGAAAGCTGGGTACAGTAAAACCTTTCTGGAAGCCCACCGGGAGGAAATCACCCTGCACAAGGCGGCGAAAGCTGTTTTTGACGAAGCCGGGCTGCAGAAGCTGCCGAAGGTCAAGGAGTTGGATGCGGAGTTTGCAGAACTGCTGACCCAAAAGAAAGCTGCCTACCCGGACTACCGCAAGGCACGAAATGAGATGCAAGAACTGGTTCGGGCGCAGAAAAACGTGGAACGATTTTTTGCGGAGGAAAAGGAAACCACCGAGAAAACCCGGACCCGCTAAACGAATACCGCCGAGGAGCTTTCCCTGTTGGGAGGCATCCTCGGCGGTATTTTTTAGTTTATGTAGCAGCGGTCCTGTTTTACGAGCCAATCTTCACACAGCCGCTGAGCTTCGGCCTTTGTGCAGCAGGTGCAGTTGAAAAGTTTGCCACGGATAGAGCAGTAAGTGTAGTGTACCTTCGGGACACCATTAGCATCTCGAAAATCAATGCAGCGTTCCTCACTGGGCAGCAGATAAATCGTATCCACGTTCAACAGCTCCTTTTCACTTTGTTCGAGTGCAAACTGCACAACACGCAACGTCTGCTATTGTACCATGAACCATCAAATTCTTCTATTGACCCTTACGCCAAAAAGGAATCGGATTTTTCGTAGGATGTGCCGATTGACATCCTCAAAAGCATCCCGCAGGGAGGCGCAGCCTGCATTGAAAATGCAGATCAAAGGGGTTTGGGGCACTCCCCAACAAGCATTTTGCAACGCAAAAGTCGCCGTTGTATATACGACGGCATTGCTTGCTGGGTCACTTTTCGTCCGGGGCGGAGTCCGGGGCGCTGTTGCCGCCGGAATTCAGGATCGCCGCGAACTGCTGCAGCTGCTTGAGGGAGCTTACACCCAGTTTTTCGTAGATGTTCTTGTTGTGGAAGCGCAGGGTACTGTCCTTGATGTCCAGTTGCTCCACGATCTCCCGGGAGCGCAGCCCGGCCACATAGCCGTCAAAGATGCGGCGCTCGGTCTTGGTCAGGGTGGGAATGCCCGCCAGAAAGGTCTGGAAGGCATCGGGCACCGATTCGTTGCGGCACACGTCTGCCAGCCGGGAAAGCTCTGTCTGCATCTGCTGGCGCTCCATCTGCAGCTCGTCCATCCGCCGCCGGGACTCCCGCTTGTCCTCCTCGAACTGCCGGAACGCAGGCGAAAGAATGTGCCGGTGGAAGTATATACAGCAGAACACCACGAAAAAGGCGATGAACAGGCCGATCAGCAGCATTTGCAGGTTGCCGGAAAACACCAGCCGCTGGTAGTCTGCCATGGGGATGCAGACGGCCAGCCGGTAGGCCTGGTTCTCGTTCAGACGGCAAAGCTCCGTAATGCCCGCATAGGCGCTGCCGACACCGATCAATTGGGTCAGTCTGCCGCCCATGCTGCGCAGCGCCAGCGCGTCCCGGGGGGCGTGGTAGTAGCCATCGGTAGTGCCGCTGCTAAGGGCTGCTCCGGCGTTCAATCCATCGCCCGCCGGAGCAAGCAGGCAGATCAGGCGGTCAAACCCGGTGGGCTGGGCAAAGTTCTGCTTGAAGTAGCTTTCGCTGATCTCAAAGCCGCACAGCCCGTACATCGTGCCGTCCTGTCCCCGCAGGGGCAGCAAAAACAGCTGCACTTCCTCTGAGGTGCCGGGAATGCTGAACCGCTCGGTCAGCGTATAAGACTGGTACAGCGGGGCGCTGCCGGGGGCCATCCAGCGGTCATAGTCCGGGAACTGGTCGGTCTGGAACTCCATGCGCCATTTGCGGTGGGGCATTACGCTGTGGGTCTTGCCCACCTCCGCATTGCCCCGGTACAGCAGCAGGGGCACGGTGGGGGTGTCGGCACCACTTTTCTGCACATACAGCCCGGCGCGGGAATGCTCTGCCCCCTCCATGCGGGTGTTGACAGTGGCGTCCAGCAGCACAAAGGCACCGGAGCAGCTGGTCTGACGCAGGCTGCGGCACAGCGGCTCGATCATCTCTTCCTCCAGCGCATTCAGCACCTCGGGCGAGTCGTTCAGCCGGTCAAAGGCCATCTTCCGTTCCGCAAGCTGCTGGTCCACAAGGGCGCTCATATCCGCAGAAAGATTCACCCCCATGACCGCCAGCTGATCAAAATAGTGCTCTATATCGTTCTGAAACACCGAGAACTGGATCTCCAGACTGCGGGTCGTATCCTTTTTGGTGTTGTGCA
>CAKTCK010000082.1 GCA_934539245.1 uncultured Faecalibacterium sp. | reverse complement strand
AACAGCAACTACTCGGAGGAGGATAACCCGCTGGCTTTGAAAGCCGACTTTGTGCTGTCCCTGTGCGAACTGGTGGTGGGCGGCAAGGAGGGCTTGCAGCCAGTGGAAAAGACGGTCATTGACCGCTGCGTCCATGTGATCTATCGCAAGTATTTCGAGAATCCCACCCCGGAAAATATGCCGCTGTTGGAAGATCTGTACAACGCCCTGCTGACGCAAGATGAACCGGAAGCCCGCCATGTGGCGGCTGCGCTGGAAATTTACGTCAAGGGCAGTCTGAACATCTTCAACCACCATACCAACGTGGATATCAATAACCGCATCGTCTGCTTTGACATCAAGCAGCTGGGCAAACAGCTCAAAAAGCTGGGTATGCTCATCGTGCAGGATGCCGTGTGGGGGCGTGTGACCGCCAACCGTGAAGCCGGAAAATCCACCCGGTACTATGCAGACGAGTTCCACCTTTTGCTGAAAGAGGAGCAAACTGCGGCATACAGCGTTGAAATTTGGAAGCGTTTCCGTAAGTGGGGCGGCATCCCGACAGCCCTAACGCAGAACGTCAAAGATCTGCTGGCAAGTCCCGAAGTATCGAATATTTTTGAGAACTCGGACTTTGTGTATATGCTCAATCAGGCCAACGGAGACCGACAGATTCTCGCAAAGCAGCTCAACATCTCGCCCCATCAGCTTTCCTATGTGACCCACTCCGGCGAAGGTGAAGGGCTGCTGTTTTTCGGTAACGTGATCCTGCCCTTTGTTGACCACTTCCCGAAAGACCTTGAACTCTACCGCATCCTTACGACCCGCCTTTCCGAAGTTGCGGAGGCTCAAAAGCATGAGTGAGAAACAGCCAAAGCTGAAATTTGAGGAGGACAAGGAGCGCACGGCCACGCGCTCTCCTCCGAAAAAGTCCAAAGTGGAGCAGTCTAAGCCCAAAAAGCAGAAGCTGAAGCAGGATGCAGATAAGGCAGCGGAAAAGGCGCAGCACCTGCGTTTTGGCAAAGCCGAGATCACCCCGGATGAAGCATCCCGCATGACAAAGCAGCAGAAACGTGCTATGTATGCCGCTACTGTCGCCCGGTCTGCGGTGCATCGGGAGGTTGATCAGTACGAGGACGACAATGTGGGTACGCAGGCTTTAAGCGAGGGCGAAAAGACAGCAGGAAATGTCCGGGATATTTCCAAGAGCATCTATGCCCGGAAGCTGAAAAAGAAAGCCAAGATGCAGGGCAAGAAGGGTGCCAAAACCGCAAAATCTTCCCCGCAGAAGCCGACTGCGGCACAAGATGCAGGCGAATCCTGCACCGGCGAGGGCTGCTCCAACTGGCTCTCCCGATGGCGGCAGAAACAGGACATCCGACAGAGTTACTATGCCGCCGCCCATTCGGGCACAGCGGCGCAGACCGCAGGCGGCAAAGCGGCATCCAATGGCACCAATGCTGCAAAGTCCGGCATGGAACAGGTCATCGACAAAGGAAGATCGGTGGTCAGCACCGCAGTCAACGGCATTGCCAATTTTGCAAAGAGCAACGCACACGTTCTTTTGATCGTGGGCGTTTTTCTTTTGCTCCTGCTGCTGGTCATGTCAGCGTTTTCGTCCTGTTCCATTCTGTTCTCCGGCACCACGCAGGTATCCGGGCAGACCATTTACACCGCAGAGGACCGGGACATCCGGGGAGCCGAAACCGACTACAAGAAGCTGGAAAAGGAGCTGGATAAAAAGATCAAGCGCACTCCCACTGACCACCCCGGCTACAACGAGTATCAGTACCACCTTGACCCCATCGAGCACGACCCGTGGCAGTTGACCTCGTTTCTGACCACTTTGTATGACGATTACACCCGGTCGGAGGTACAGGGTAAGCTGAAGGAGACCTTCAAAAAGCAGTACAAACTCACCACATGGGTGGAGGTGCAGATACGGTATAAGACCGTGTGGGTCATCAGTCCGGCGGGAATCCCGGTTCCCACGCAGGTGCCCTACGAGTATCGAATTTTTCACACAAAGCTGGTGAATAAAGGGCTGGAGGTCGTTATCCGGGAGGAACTGGATGCTGACCAGTGGAAACGCTACGAGATCTTTCAGGATACGTTGGGTGGTCGACCCTACCTGTTTAACGGTGGTCTGCCGCCCGGTGGTTCCGATGGCTCCGGTACACCGGGCATCGACTATACCGTTCCGGCAGAAGCCTTAACGGATAGCGAGTTTGCCGCCATCTACAAGGAGGCGCAAAAGTATGTGGGCACGCCCTATGTGTGGGGCGGTTCTACCCCGGAAACTGGCTTTGACTGTTCAGGCTACGTTTGTTGGGTCTACAACCAGAACGGCTACGATGTGGGACGCACCACCGCCAACGGCCTGTGGAACAAGAGCCAGCACATCAGCGAGGCAGAAGCAAAGCCCGGTGACCTTGTTTTCTTCGAGGGAACCTACGATACGCCGGGGAAAAGTCATGTGGGCATCTACCTTGGAAACGGCATGATGGTGTCCGCCGGCGACCCCATAAAGTATGCCAATATTCATTCGTCCTACTGGCAGAAATATTTGTCCGGTTTTGGACGGCTTTCAAAATGATTGGAGGAAGAAATGAGCGAAAAACTCGATAAACTGCGCGCTTCTCTGGAAAAGGAAAGGGAGCGTCGCATTAAGATCAACACTCGCATTGAAAGCCTTGAGCGGCGGATTCAGGAAGCAGAAGCTGCCGAGGTCAACGAGATGGTGCGCACCGCCAAGGTCACGCCGGAACAGCTTGCCGCCCTGCTGCGCCAGTCTGCAACTTCCACCCCGACCCCGGCTGCGCTGTCCGCAGTCGGTGCTACGTTCAACAAGGAGGAATCTGATAATGAAGATGATGAATAAGTTCTGTGCCCTGATGTTGTCGGTGGCACTGTGCGCTGGCATGGCGGCTCCTGCTTTTGCCTATGGCGGTGAGCCTGTGGAGGAAGTGGAACAGCCCGTCCTGACTTCTACCACCGATGAAGAAGATGTGGTCACCGTGACCGATGAGGAAACCGGTGCTCTGACCCCGGAGGGCAATCTGACGATGGTGGACGACTATCACACCTCTTACTCGGACGGCTCTGGACAGCAGTTCATTACGCTGGTGTCGAAGTCGGGTGCCACCTTCTATCTGGTCATTGACCGCAACGCCAAAGGGCAGCAGACCGTCCACTTTATGAATCTTGTGGATGAAGCCGACCTGTTGGCTCTTATGGAGGAAGAAGATGCGGACGCTTATACCGCCGAAAAGGAAGCGGCGGCGCAGGCAGAACAGGACAGGCTGAAAGCCGAGGAAGAAGCCAAGAAAGCCGCAGAAGAAGCGGCGGCATCCGGCGAGGAACAGCCCAAGGAAAACAAGGTCACAAAGATCGCATCCGGCTTTCTGGGTGTGGTCGTGCTGATTGCGCTGGCAGCAGGCGGCATTTTCTATGCTTTCACAAAGCAGAAGCAGAAAAAACAGGCCGAAAAAGAAGCCCTCGACCCCGATGCAAACTACACCGAGGACAAGGGCGATTTTGAGATTCCGACCGATGTGCCGGATGAGGACGAAGCCCCGGACGAGCAGGACAATGAACCCATCTGATTTCAAGGCGGCGTTTGCCGCCGTACATATTGCAATCCGAAACAGATTGGAGGGATTCTTATCGCAAAATTGATCGTGGCGGAAAAACCGTCCGTTGCTATGTCCTATGCAAAAGTCCTCGGTGCGACCAACCGCAAAGACGGTTATCTGGAGGGCAACGGCTATCTTGTCAGCTGGTGTGTTGGTCATCTGGTGGAGCTTGCCCCACCCAATGTCTACGATGCCAAGTACACCAAGTGGAGCATTGCAGATCTGCCCATCCTGCCGCAAAAGTGGCAGTATCTGGTGTCTGCCAGCACCAAAAAGCAGTTTGGCATCCTGCAAAAACTGATGCACCGCCCGGATGTGGATAGCATCGTGAACAGTTGCGATTCCGGACGGGAGGGAGAACTGATCTTCCGCTTAGTGTATCAGCAAGCCGGGTGCAAAAAGCCTGTTTCCCGCCTGTGGCTGTCCAGCATGGAGGAAAATGCCATCCGGGAAGGATTCGCCCATCTCAAACCGTCAACTGAATACGATGCGCTGTACAACGCAGCTCTGTGCCGGGAACGTGCCGACTGGATGGTCGGCATCAATGCGTCCCGGCTTTTTTCGTGTCTGTATGGTCAACCGCTGGCGGTGGGGCGTGTTATGACCCCGGTGCTTGCCATGACGGTGGTGCGGGAAGCCGCCATTGCCGC
>CAKTCK010000081.1 GCA_934539245.1 uncultured Faecalibacterium sp. | reverse complement strand
TAGATGGGGGTGGTGATATAAAATGTCTTGTGTTCGCTCATGGGGGTCTATCTTCCTTTCTTTTGGTTCTGCAAGCAAAAAGCGCTCCCGCCCTGCCGGGTTATAACCGGACAAGGACGAGAGCGCTGAACCTTCGTGGTACCACCTTGCTTCGCTGTGCCCTCGCGGACGCAGCCTTTAGCCGGCAAAAACCGGCCTTTGCGCGGTAACGGGCGCACCCCGTCGCAGGCTCATTGTTCACCTGCGCGGCTCCAAGACCATCTTCGGCACCGCGCGGCCTACCCGGTTCCATCCTTCGGGCTTTCTGTCAGGCGCAGACGGTGCGTACTCTTCTCTTCACAGCCAATTTGACACAATTTTCAGTGTTGCTTCTATCATACGCAAAAAGTGCGGGTTTGTCAACAAAAAGATGTAGAATCGCACAGGCAAAACATCGTCTGCCCGCGTTTTGGTGCATGGGCAACATCTGTTTTTGTAAAACAAAATGGATGCCTCCCCTTTTTGTTCAGGGAGGCATCCATCATGGAAGCCTGATTATTTCATTTTGAACCGGCGTCTGCGGTGGACTCTACCACCACATACACGCCTGCGGGCACACAGGCCGCCCATGCGCCGTCCTTGTCCAGCCAGCCGAATTGCTCACAGACATGATCCGGGCACTGACTGTCCAAAAACGCGATGGCACCATCCTTCACCTGCAGGTGCACGATGTAGTCCCCTACCTCGTACAGGTAATCGTGATCCTGCGCAAGGGGCAAGGTCTCGGTAACGCCGTCACCGAAATCCACAACGGCCTGTAAGCCGCTGCCCTTGGCGGGGTGCTGCGCCCGCACCGCAAGAAAAACACCTGCGGCCAGCGCCAGCACCACCAGTGCAAAAATCAGGTTTTTCTTCCACGCACTGCCCTTGGGGGCGGCGGTGTCAGAGTTTTTTTGCTTTATGCTCATGCAGCATACTTGCTGGCAGCTGCACCGGCAATGCGGCCAAAGACGGTAAAGTCGGCCACAGCGTTGCCGCCCAGACGGTTTGCACCGTGCACACCGCCGGTCACCTCACCTGCTGCGAACAGGCCGGGGATCACAGAGCCGTCAGCCTTCAGCACCTCGGTGTTGGTGTTGATCTTCAGGCCGCCCATGGTGTGGTGCACACCTGCGGTGACCTTGATGGCGTAGTAGGGAGCGGTATCCAGAGCCTTTGCAAAGCTGGTGCGGCCAAAGTCGGGGTCATTCTTGGCCTCAACGTAGCCGTTCCAGGTCTTCATGGTCTCGGCAAAAGCAGCCTCGTCCACGCCCATGGCCTTTGCCAGTTCCTCGTAGGTCTGGCCGGTCACGGTGTAGCCCTTCTTGATGTAGCCCTGAATGACGCTGGAAGCATCGGCCATAGCCTGATCCACCACCAGCCAGCTGTAGCTGCCGGTCTGAGCGATCTCGGCAGCGGAAACCACGTCACGGGTGCCCACTTCGTCGATGAAGCGCTTGCCCTCGGCGTTGATCAGCACAGCGCCGTCGCCGCGCAGACCCTCGGTGATCAGGGCAGCGGTGTTAGCTTCCACAGTGGGGTGGATCTGGATCTGATCCATGTCCACAGTGTCAGCGCCCACAGCGGTAGCCATCTCAATGCCCTGACCCTGTGCGCCTGCGGCGTTGGTGGTCATAAAGCCCTTCAGCTCAGGTTTGTACTCGGTGACCATGTCCAGATTTGCGCCGAAGCCGCCGGTGGTCAGCACCACAGCCTTGGCATTCACGGTGATGGTCTCGCCGGTGGAACCGGTAGCCTTCACGCCCACAACAGCACCGTTTGCATCGGTCAGCAGTTCAGTAGCGGTGGTGTTCAGCAAGGTCTGCACGCCGGCCTTGTCGCAGTTCTCCTGCAGCAGGGGGATCATGTAGGAGCCCACAGAAACGGTCTTGCCCTCGGCATTCACGGGGCGGTGGATACGCTTGACGGATGCGCCGCCGAAGCTGGAAACGCTGTGCAGGGTGATGCCGTGCTCGTCCAGCCAGTCGATGGCGTCAGCGCTGTTAGAGCACAGGGTCTCCACCAGTGCAGGGTCGTTGATGCCCTTGCCGCCGATCATGGTGTCCAGTTCCATCAACTCCACAGAGTCGAAGTAGCCCTTGGGGTCTGCCTGATAAGCAGCCCACTGCTCAGAGACGGTCTTGGCCAGAGCGGTGATGGTAGCGTTGTCGGCGTACTTTTCAGCAGCGGTCTTCAGGGTCTTTTCCACGCCTGCGGACTCGCCGAATTCGTTCTCGTCCTGATACACGGTGTCACCAGCGTTCATGCCGCCGGTAGCGCGCACAGAGTTGCCGCCCACCATGGGCTGGCTCTCCAGAATGACCACGCTCTTGCCCTCGGCAGCAGCCGTGATAGCAGCAGTCATACCTGCACCGCCTGCACCCACGATGGCAATGTCTGCGTCAATGGTGGAGTCCTCGGCCTTGTTCTCCTCAGCCTTGACCTCGGTCTTGTAGTCGTCAGCGTTCAGGCCGGCTGCAACCAGAGCGGCAGCAGCAGCCTCCTTGATGGCGTCAGAGGTGATGGTTGCGGTGGCCACACCGTCCACGGCAATGCTGCCGCTCTCGGCAATAGCGCCGGGCAGCTGCTCCAGAGCCATGGTGCCGATGCCGGGGGTCTCGTCCTTGCCCTCAGCGGTGCAGCCGGTGATCTTGCCGTCGGTCAGGGTCAGGGTGACGGTAACGTCGCCGCCCATGCCCTTGGCAGTGCCGGTGAACTCGCCGGACACGCCGCCTGCGGTGGAGGAGGCGGGCTTGCTGCCGCAGCCGTAGCCCAGCAGGCTGACGCTTACAACAGCCGCCATGGCCAGCGCAGCCACGCTCTTGCGGATCTGATTCTTTTTCATTGTTTCTTCCTTCTCATTTTCGGGTTGCTTGTTTTCGGATATCTATCAGCAAAAAAGGGGAAGCTGCTCATTCGGAAAGCAGCTCCCCCTCGCTGAAACTTAGGAAAGACTTAGGCGTTAGCCTGAGCTGCAGCAACAGCGCAGGCAACGGTAGCGCCGACCATGGGGTTGTTGCCCATGCCGATCAGACCCATCATCTCAACGTGTGCGGGCACAGAAGAAGAGCCAGCAAACTGAGCATCGCCGTGCACGCGGCCCAGAGAGTCGGTCAGGCCGTAGCTTGCGGGACCTGCAGCCACGTTATCGGGGTGCAGGGTACGGCCGGTGCCGCCGCCGGAAGCGACGGAGAAGTACTTCTTGCCGTTCTCGTTAGCCCACTTCTTGTAGGTGCCTGCAACCAGATGCTGGAAGCGGACGGGGTTGGTGGAGTTGCCGGTGATGGAGCACTGCACGTCCTCCTTCTTCATGATGGCAACGCCTTCCATAACGTCGTTAGCGCCGTAGCACTTAACGGCTGCGCGCTCACCCTCGGAGAAGGGGATCTCCTTGACCACAGTCAGGGTCTGGGTGGGGATATCGTACTCGGTCTGCACATAGGTGAAGCCGTTGATACGGGAAATGATGTAAGCTGCGTCCTTGCCCAGACCGTTCAGGATGACGCGCAGGGGGGTCTTGCGGACCTTGTTTGCGGTGCGGGCGATGCCGATAGCACCCTCAGCAGCAGCAAAGGACTCGTGGCCTGCCAGGAAAGCGAAGCAGGTGGTGTCCTCGCTCAGCAGACGAGCGCCCAGGTTGCCGTGACCCAGACCGACCTGACGCTGCTCAGCAACAGAGCCGGGGATGGTGAAAGCTTCCAGACCCTCACCGATAGCAGCTGCGCACTCGGCAGCGTCGGTCAGGCCGCGCTTCACAGCGATAGCGGTGCCCAGAGTGTAAGCCCAGACAGCGTTATCAAAGCAGATGGGCTGCACGCCGCGGACGATCTTGTCGCAGTCGATGCCCTTAGCGAGGAGCATCTCGTTGCAAGCGTCCAGAGACTCCAGACCGTTAGCCTTCAGGCATGCCTCGATTTTAGGCATACGGCGATCCATAGATTCAAAAGTTGCCATTGAGTTGTTCCTCCTCTCTTATTCCTCACGCGGGTCGATGTACTTCACAGCGCCCTGCTCCTTGCTGAAGCGGCCGTAAGTACCCACGTTCTTCTCGTAAGCCTCGTTGGGGGTCTTGCCGTGACGGATATCCTCCATCATCTTGCCCAGCTTGACGAACTGATAGCCGATGACCTCATCGTTAGCGTCCACTGCCAGCTTGTTGATGTAGCCCTCGGTCAGCTCCAGATAACGCACGCCCTTCTCCTTGGTGGAGAAGATGGTGCCGGTCATGGAGCGCAGACCCTTGCCCAGATCGTCCAGACCTGCGCCGATGGGCAGACCGTCCTCAGAGAAAGCGGTCTGGCTGCGGCCGTAGACGATCTGCAGGAA
>CAKTCK010000080.1 GCA_934539245.1 uncultured Faecalibacterium sp. | reverse complement strand
ATCGACCGCGTTGGCGGCGGTGACTCCTTCGGCGGCGGCCTGATCTACAGCCTGCTGACCGGCAAGAGCACTCAGGAGGCTGTCGAGTTCGCAGTTGCAGCTTCCGCTCTGAAGCACTCCATCGAGGGCGACTACAACATGATGACCGTGTCCGAGGTCGAGAAGCTGGCCGGCGGCGACGGTTCCGGCCGTATCCAGCGCTAAGTGCAGGAGGGAGTCCGCTATGGATATCCGTTATTCCTGCAACCAGAAGGATTTTAAGCGCTATACCACCGAGGAAATGCGGGACGAGATGCTGATCTCCGGCCTGTACAAGGCGGATGAGGTCGTGGCCGTTTACAGCCATGTGGACCGTATGGTCACGCTGGGCTGCATGCCGGTGCACGAGACCGTGTCTATCGACAAGGGCATCGACATCTGGGCCAACTTCGGCACCCACTATTTCCTGGAGCGCCGCGAGATCGGCATGTTCAACATCGGCAAGGATTCCACCGGCATCGTGGTGGCTGACGGCGTAAAGTACGAGCTGGGCTATAAGGACTGCCTGTACATTACGCAGGGCACCAAGGAAGTCACCTTTGCTTCCGCCGACCCGGAGCATCCCGCCAAGTTCTACATGGTCTCTGCTCCGGCGCACTGCGCTTACCAGACCCGTCTGATCAAGATGGCTGATGCAAACCACCGCCCGCTGGGCAGCGTGGACACCTGCAACAAGCGCACCATCAACCAGTTCATCCACCCGGATGTGCTGAAGACCTGCCAGCTGAGCATGGGTATGACCGAGCTGGCACCGGGTTCCAACTGGAACACGATGCCCAGCCACACCCACGAGCGGCGCATGGAGATCTATACTTACTTTGAACTGCCCGAGGGGCAGGTGGTGTTCCATATGTGCGGCGAGCCTACCCAGACCCGCCACATCGTGATGCACAACGAGGATGCTGTCATCAGCCCCTCTTGGAGCATCCACAGCGGCGTAGGCACCTCGAACTATACGTTTATCTGGGCAATGGGCGGCGAGAACATGGAGTTTGACGACATGGACAACATCGCTACCACTGACCTGCGCTAAAAAGCACCATTCAAACGCCCCGTACCGGGAGACCGGCACGGGGCGTTTTGCTAAAAAATTAACTTGGATACTGTAAAAAAGGAGAACATCATGGATTTGTCTGCATTCAACCTGCAGGGCAAGGTGGCCCTGATCACCGGCGGTGCCCACGGCATCGGTTTTTCCATCGCAGAGGGCATGGCCAAGTGCGGTGCCGTCATCTGCTTCAATTGCTCCTCTGAGGCCAGCTTAGAGAAAGGCATGGCCGCATACAAGGCTGCCGGCATCGACGCCCATGGCTATGTGGCAGACGTCTCCGACGAGGACGCCGTGAACGCCATGGTGGCAAAGATCAAGGCCGAGGTCGGCTCCGTGGACATTCTGGTGAACAACGCCGGCCTGATGAAGCGCGTGCCCATGATCGAGATGAGCCACGCCGACTTTATGCGGGTGATCGACGTCCATGTGGGCGGCGCTTTCAACTGCTCCAAGGCCGTGCTGCCCGACATGATGGAAAAGCGCGAGGGCAAGATCATCAACATCTGCTCCATGATGAGCGAGCTGGGCCGCGAGACCGTCTCTGCCTACGCCGCCGCCAAGGGCGCATTGAAGATGCTGACCAAGAACATCGCCTCCGAGTACGGCGAGTACAACATTCAGTGCAACGGCATGGGTCCCGGCTACATCGCCACCGCCCAGACCGCTCCCCTGCGCGAGATCCAGCCGGACGGCAGCCGCCACCCCTTTGACCAGTTCATCGTTGCCAAGACCCCCGCAGGCCGCTGGGGTGACCCGGAGGACATGGTTGGCCCCTGCGTGTTCCTTGCCAGCCACGCTTCCGACTTCGTAAACGGCCAGATTCTCTACGCCGACGGCGGCATTCTGGCTTATATCGGCCGTCAGCCTAAGTAAATCCTGAAAAAATCCCCCCGGCGCTGCTCGCCGGGGGGATTTTTTATAGGCAAATTAGACGATTTTGAATGCGCTCCGCTTCGCTCTGCGCATATTCAGCGGAAAAATTATTTTTAATTTCGCGTTTGTCGCGCTCTGCGGAGCGCTCCAAACGCATTTTCACGAAAGGGGTTTGGAACGAAGAAAAACCGGCTGCCGCACGTTTTGTGCAGCAGCCGGTCAGTGTTTTATTTAGAGGTTATCCGGCCAAAGTGGCCTTTTTCCTCTTCATCCTTTTTGGAGTCGGGCTTTTCTGCGGGGGTCAAGCGCACCTCGGTCACGCGGCGCTTGGCGGTACGGGTAACCACGCCGTCGTAGCCGCCCAGCGTGAAGCGGTCGCCTACCTTGGGCAGACGGCAGGTCTTTTCCTGCACCAGACCGTTCACTGTATTGGAGTCGATGTCCTCATCCTCCGGCAGACCCAGCCGCTCGTACAGGTCGTCCACACCGGCGCTGCCCAGCACGATCCAGCTGCCGTCCGACTGCTTGCGGAAGTCCTCGGTCACCTCGTCGTGTTCATCCCAGATCTCGCCTACCAGCTCCTCCAGAATGTCCTCCAGCGTGATGATGCCCTCGGTGCCGCCGTACTCGTCCACCACCACAGCCATGTGGTGGTGCTGCTCGCGCAGGGTGCGCAGCAGCTGGGAGATCTGGGTGGAACCGGTGGTGTAGAGGGTGGGCTTGACCAGATCCTCCAGCTTCACTTCCTTTTTCAGGCGTGCCATGTAGAAGTCCTTTTCATGTACCACGCCGATGATATTATCAATGGTGTCGTGATACACCGGCAGACGGGAGTAGCCGGACTCGGCAAAGGTCTGCGCCACCTCTTCCAGCGGCATGTCGTCCTCCACCGCGATCACGTCCACGCGGGGGGTCAGGATCTCTTCCACTTCCACGTCATCAAACTCGATGGCGCTGCGGATCAGTTCGCTTTCCCGGTCGGTCAGCTCGCCGTCATTCTCGGCTTCGCTGACCATGGTTATCAGCTCACCCTCGGTGATGGTATCCTCCTCGGTGCTGTGGACAAAGTGTCCCAGAAAGCGCTTCCACTGGCTGAACAGCCATGTCAGCGGGGTAAATACCAGCATCAGCAGGCTGAGCGCCGGTGCAACTGCGGTGGCTACCGTTTCCGGCATCTCCTTGGCAAGGCTCTTGGGGGTCACCTCGCCAAAAATCAGCACCACCACAGTCAGCACCATGGTGGACACCGTAGCGCCACGCTCTGCACCCAGCATCTTGGTGAAAATGATGGTGCCGATAGAAGCTGCGGCAATGTTCACGATATTGTTGCCGATAAGGATGGTGGAAAGCAGCTTATCGTATTTTTCAGCCATTGCCAGCACCCGGGCGGCGGAGTTATCGCCGTCCTCGGCGCGGCTTTTCAGGCGGATCTGATTCAGGGAAGAAAATGCGGTCTCGGATGCGGAGAAAAAGGCGGAGAATGCCACCAATACTACCAGCGCTACCCAGAGCGTCATACTGCCATCGTCCATAGAAAGGGAAATCACACTCAACTTTCTGTTTTGATTTGTACCCGCTCCGGCAGCGCGCCTGAGCGGGTTTTGTCTATAAATTTTCTTACATACAAAAATGTGCTTTCCATCGTTGCCATTCCGCGATGAAAAGCACATCAATGTTATTTTCTATAATAACATATTCTGCACACAGGTGCAAGCTTTCGGCCTGTACTCCATGTACAAAACCGGTAAATTTTAGCGCAGAACCAATGCGCTGCCGTCATAATCCACCGTCAGGGTATTACCCTCGGCATAATTGCCCTTGATGATGGCCTTGGCGATCAGGGTCTCTACGCGGCTCTGGATGAAGCGCTTGATGGGACGTGCACCATAGACGCTGTCGTAGGCAGAATCAATGATGAAGTCCTTGGCGGCGGTGGTGACCTCCAGCTTGAGGTGCTTGCCCTCCTCCATACGGTTACGCAGATCCTGCAATTGCAGATCCACGATCTTGCGCATCTCGTCCTTGGTCAGGCTCTTGTAGTAGACGATCTCGTCCAGACGGTTCAAAAATTCGGGACGGAACTTGCTCTTGAGCAGCAGATCGATCTGGTGCTTTGCGTCCTCGCTCAGCTCGTTGGAGCCCTGCGCACGGCGCTGTTCCAGATCGTTCAGGATGATGTCACTGCCAAGGTTGGAGGTCAGGATAATGACCGTGTTCTTGAAGTCCACGGTGCGTCCCTGACTATCGGTGATGCGGCCATCATCCAGCACCTGCAGCAGGATGTTGAACACATCGGGGTGGGCTTTTTCCACCTCATCGAACAGCACCACGCTGTAAGGCTTGCGGCGCACAGCCTCGGTCAGCTGACCGCCCTCTTCATAACCGACATATCCCGGAGGCGCGCCGATCAGGCGGCTGACGCTGAACTTCTCCATATATTCGGT
>CAKTCK010000079.1 GCA_934539245.1 uncultured Faecalibacterium sp. | reverse complement strand
ATTGATAGGGTGGCTTATCTGGTGGGGCATCACCACAGCCCGGCGCAGATCGACGGCATCGACTACCAGATCCTGATCGAAGCAGATTATATCGTCAATGCATCCGAAAGCGGGTACAGCCGGCAGGCAATTCAATCTTTTATGGAGCATACCATGAAAACGGCGGCAGGCATCCGGCTGACGAAAACGGTGTTTGGCGTATAAGGGAAAAGCTTGCCGCAAAACACGAAAAAATAGATTCCATAAGCGAGTGACCTGAAAAGGCCGCTCGCTTTTTTGTTTACCATGAACTTGAAGGGAGGAACGATACCCGGACTACCGCAAGGCACGGAATGAGATGCAGGAACTGGTTCGGGCACAGAAAAATGTAGAACGATTTTTGCGGAGGAAAAGGACACCACCGAGAAAACACAGACCCGATAAACAAATATCGCCGAGAAGACTGTTACCTTTTGGCCAAATAACTCGGGTCTTTTTGTTGTAGCTTGTGCAACAGCCCCTGTTCCATCTGTATACGACTTTCCCGTAATGTCAGCAATTTTTATTTACTTTTCTATCACAGTTATGGTATAATAATACAATCTATAAAGATGCAGAGTTATATCCGAAGTGGAGTGGCGCTGCATTCGTTCTGATTTGGAGGCAGCGCTTATGCATCCACTGCTCATTCTTATTTTAATTTTTGATGTGCTCATTGCCGTTTCATCGGTGCTGAACCTTGTGAACATGATGCGGGTGAACCTGCTGGTGGAAGAACGCAAAGCGGAAGCATTCACCGTGGAGCGCGTGCGCGTGAGCAAGGCAGCAGCCGGAAAGGGCGGCATCCTTACCTCCTATTTTGGCGTGTATACTTGTCCGGGCGAAACTGGCAAGGGTGAATTCACCTCTACGAACCCCTATGGCAGCGAGGCCGCTGTACCTGAAACCACTACCGTAGTGCCCATGAAGGCTTCCGGCGTGCTGGAAAAATGCGATATTTCTGCCCATCTGCGCCGCCGTCTTGTGCCGCTGTGGCTCACGGCGCTGGGCTTCTCGGTGCTGCTGGCGGCATTTGTCAACGCATAAATCGGACACATCCATGGATTTTCGGCGTTCTTCGCCGGGAAAATATATTCTGTAAAGGAAGGAAATTATGGAACTACTCAAATTACTTGGCATCGTCATCGTCATCGTCGGCTTTGCGCTGAAGCTGGACTCCATTCTCGTCATTCTGGCTGCAGCCGTTGTGACTGCGATCGTGGGCGGCCTGGGTCCAGTTACCCTGCTGGAGACCCTTGGCAGCACCTTTGTGGCCAACCGCAGCATGGCAATTTTTATCATCGTCATGCTGGTCACCGGCACGCTGGAACGCAACGGCCTGCGTGAGGCTGCCGCAGCCCTGATTGGCAAGTTCAAGGGAGCAACCTCCGGTCTGGTCATTGGCATTTACGGTGTTATGCGCGCGGTCTTTGCCGCCTTCAATGTGGGCTTTGGCGGCGTGGCCGGTTTTGTCCGCCCCGTTATCATGCCTATGGCAGAAGGTGCCATTGTGGCGCGGGGCTATGAACCGAACGAGGACCATGTTGAGGAGCTGAAGGGCATGGCTGCTGGCATGGAGAACGTGACATGGTTCTTTGGTCAGGTGCTGTTTGTGGGCGGCTCCGGCGCACTGCTGGTGCAGAGCACCCTGGCCGGTCTGGGCATTGAAGTAGAGCTGGCCCCGTTGGCTGCCATTGAAGTGCCGGTGTGCATCATTGCTACCGCCGTTGCGATCGTGTTCTACATCATCAAGGACCGCAAGATGGTTCAGAAGTACTACAAATAAGGGAGGACAGAAGAATGAGCTTTTTTACTAGTGCTGATGTCACCCTCGCCAGTAAGGTGATGGAAGTTATCTACATCATTATCGGCCTGCTGTGCATCAACTGCGGTGTGAAGAACCTGAAGGACAAAGAGAACTCCGAGCCTGTGGGCACCTTTATTTTTTGGGCTGTTCTGGGCGTTGTGATCGCACTGGGCCGCTGGCTGCCCGCTCTGGTAAGCGGTATTCTGGTCGTTGTCATGTGTCTGCCCGCCATCTTCAAAAAGGTGAAGAAGGGTGCCGTGAACGCAGCTACCAAGGCTGAGACCGAGGCTGCTTACGAGAAGATCGGCATGAAGATCTTTGCTCCTACCCTGAGCATCGGCGTGCTGGCTGTTATCTGCGCCATCACCGGTATGGGCATCGGCCTGTCTGCTCTGAACGGCGTTGCCATCGGCGTGCTGGTATCCATCATCCTGCTGATGATCATGAACAAGGAGAACAAGCCCTCCACCTTCCTGAACGACTCTGAGCGTATGCTGTCCACCGTCGGTCCCCTGTCCATGCTGCCCATGCTGCTGGCATGTCTGGGCACCGTCTTTACCAAGGCCGGTGTCGGTGATGTCATTTCCGATCTGGTCAGCCATATCATCCCCGAGGGCAATGTGAACGCCGGTATCGTGGTGTACGCCATTGGCATGATGCTGTTCACTATGATCATGGGCAACGCCTACGCTGCCATCACTGTTATGACCGTGGGCATTGGCTATCCGTTCGTTCTGGCACACGGTGCAAACCCCGTTGTTATTGGTATGCTTGCCCTGACCTGCGGCTTCTGCGGCACCCTGTGCACCCCGATGGCTGCAAACTTCAACACCGTGCCTGTCGCTCTGCTGGACATGAAGAAGCCCATGGGCGTTATCAAAAATCAGGTGCCTGTTGCGATCATCATGCTGGTCGTCCAGATCGTTATGATGATCATGCTGAAGTGATCGTCTGCCCCGCTGTAACCTATAGTTTTTAAAATTAGATCGAGTGATTGAATGGAACAAGCAATTCAGCACGGTGCCAACATTATTATCAAAGACTGGGTCCGGCTCCGTACAAGAGAACGTCTTTTGATCGTATCCAGCCTAAATTATGCCGCAGAAGTGCAGGCCATGCAGACAGCTGCCAAAGCGGTGGGTGCCACCGCTGAGGTTTTGTTGCTGGACGACCTGCATGAACAGGTGGGCCAGTACTTTGATGACCGTGAGGACGCTTTTGACCCCTACGATGCCGTGATCGGTGCAACGGAATATTCGCTGATCACTACGCGGGCGGTCAAGAGGGTGGTGCAGCGGCGGCACAGGTTTCTCTCGCTGCCGCTGAGCACAAACAACGGCCAGTCGCTGCTGAGTTACGACTTTTTGAACATGAGCCTGCCCAAAAGCCGCATTATGGCCAGCATCATTATGAACTGCTACCAGAATGCCAGTAAGATCCATGTGACAACCGACCTTGGCACGAATCTGGATTTTACCATTGAAGGGCGCACTCCCGGTTTCTTCAACGGCTGCTGCCGCGACGGCAACGGTCTGTCATCCTCCAGCATGGAGGTGTATGTGGCCCCGGTGGAGACCGAGACCAGCGGCACCCTGATCCTGGATGGTTCCATGGGCTATATCGGCGTGGTATCCAGCCCGGTGCGGGTGGAGCTGCGGCACGGCAAGATCGTGGACATTGAGGATAACGAGAGCGGCAGACGGCTCAAGCAGTTCCTGCAACGCTTCAAGGACCCCGAAGATATGGTGGTGGCCGCAGAGTTCGGCATCGGGCTGAACACCCACTCCCACTGCGACGGCAACTGCTATATTGAGGACGAATCCACCTACGGCACCTTCCACATTGGTTTTGGACGCAACATCGCCCTTGGCGGTGTGCAGGATGCTACCGGACACTTCGATCTGGTCACCCATGACCCCAACATCTATGTGGACAACCGCATGATCATGGATCACGGACAACTGACCGTTCTGGAGCCATCCATTTATATCTGAGAAAGAAGGTAATTCATTATGAAGATCCTGATTACTGGTTTTGATCCCTTTGGCGGCGAGTCCGTCAACCCTGCTTTTGAAGCTGTGAAGCTGCTGCCCGACACCATTGCCGGTGCCCAGATCATCAAGCAGGAAGTTCCTACCGAGTTTGGCCGCGCCGGTGAGGTGCTGGAAGCTGCCATGAACGCCTCGAAGCCCGATGTGGTCATCTGCATCGGTCAGGCAGGTGGCCGTTCCGCCATCACCCCGGAGAAGGTGGGCATCAATATCATGGATGGCCGCATCCCGGATAACGCCGGTTACCAGCCCGTGGATGTGACCATCCGCGAGGACGGCGAGACCGCATACTTTACTTCCTTGCCTGTGAAGGCCATGGTGCAGAAGATGAAGGATGCCGGCATTCCGGCTGCCCTGTCCTACACCGCAGGCTCCTATGTGTGCAACTACCTGATGTACACCCTGCTGTACCTCATCGACAAGAAGTTCCCCGGCGTGCGCGGCGGCTTCATCCATGTGCCTTACGCCATGGAGCAGGTCGTGAATAAGCCGCTGGGCACCCCCAGCATGGATCTGCACCAGATCGCACGCGGTCTGGAAAAGGCTGTGGAAGCCATTGTGGAAAATGACAGCGACATCGCTGTGAACATGGGCACCACCCACTGAGTTTAAACAAAGAAGGAGCTGTTGCAATGTGACAGCTCCTATTTTTATACGAACAGGCGTAAGAATCAA
>CAKTCK010000078.1 GCA_934539245.1 uncultured Faecalibacterium sp. | reverse complement strand
GACGCTGCCCGCAGCGCCCTGCGTCTGGGTGCCGAGAGCGTGTACATCGTCTACCGCCGCGGCATGGCTGAGCTGCCTGCCCGTAAGGAAGAGGTGGAACACGCCGAGGAAGAGGGCATCATCTTTAAGACCCTGTGCAACCCCGTTGCCATCCACCCGGACGAGGACGGCTTTGTGCACTCCATGACCTGCATTGAGATGGAGCTGGGTGAGCCGGACGCTTCCGGCCGCCGCCGTCCCATTGAAAAGCAGGGCAGCGAGTTTGAGCTGGATGTGGACACCGTGATCATGAGCCTGGGCACCAGCCCCAACCCGCTGATCCGCTCCACTACCCCGGGTCTGGAGACCAACAAGCACGGCTGCATCGTGACCGAGGGCGACGAGGGCAAGACCAGCCGTGACGGCGTGTACGCCGGCGGCGACGCCGTGACCGGCGCTGCTACCGTCATCAAGGCCATGGGTGCCGGTAAGGCAGCTGCAAAGGCTATGGACGAGTACATCCGTAATAAATAACAAACAGCAACGAGGGCGCTGCACATTGACCGTGCAGCGCCCTCGTTTTGTGTTTTTAATGTACGCCAGCCAGCTCCTTTACGGGACGGCCGGTGCGAGTCATTTCGATCTTGCGGGATTTATCGTAGCAGTAGCGGATGATGGCCTGCCGCCGCACGATGCCGATGAAGCTGCCCCGGTCATCCACCACCGGGACAAAGTTCTGGCTCATGGCGGCTTCCACCAGTTCGTCCATGCTCGTAGTCACTGTGACAGCCTTATAGTCCCGCTTATGCGCAAACTCTGAAATGGGGATGTCCTCGGCGGCTTCCAGATCCAGACCATGGTATTTTTTCAGTCCCCACAGGATGTCCCCCTCGGTCAGCGTGCCCACATATTCGCCTTTGCGGTTCAGCACCGGAATGGAGGCGTAGCGGTTATTTTCCCACTTTTCCAGTGTCTGCCGGAGGGTGAAGTCATCGTAAACGTACATCAGATCCTGCTTTGGGGAAAGAAAAAAGAGAATGTTCATGCCAACAACTCCTATCGCATTTTTTTGCAGGCAGTGCCTGTTGGAACGGTCTGCCTGCGCTATGTAATGTGCCGTGCGTCCGGCGTATTCCGGGAAGTATCATGGAAAAAGAGGTCCAGCTGCTCCTTTCCCTCTCTGTTTTTATTTTAGCACTTTTCCATAGATAAAGAAAGTCAGACAAGGAAGCTTTTATATTTTATTCACAGATTGTTTTTCTTTATTTGTCATACTTTCCGTTTTGATGGGTTCCGCACAGCCTGCCTTTAGCATACCACACCCGCTGCGCAAAGCGGCGCGAGAACTGTCGAGGGCGATTCTCTCTTTTTTCTTTACAAAAACCATGCAAAAAGAGGGCAAAAAGCAGTAAATCCAACAATTTGAACTGTACAACCACGGTGCAAAGTTGTATAATAGGGTGGGCGTTTATCTGAGCAAGCTTAGTTTTGCGCAGCCAATGCCCCCGACCCTTGCGTGTATTTTTATAAAAAATAACATAAAGGAGCAGAGCGACTATGATCACTTCCCGTTTCCCGCTTGGGAATGTCAGCTTTACTGATGGGTATTTTTCCACCTTGGTGGGTGAAGCCACCAAACAGTGCTACGGCGTTGCTGCCATGGCTCCCCGTGATATGACTGACGCTGTGAAAAGCATGGTATACGGTTCCGATTACCCAGAAAAGGGTGTGCGCGTGACCCAGCAGAATGGGCGTCTGGTCATCGAGCTGCACATTGCCGTCAGCTACGGTCTGAACATTTCCACCGCTGCCCGCAGCATCTCCCACCGCGTCAAGGACGAGGTGGAGCAGGCCACCGGACTGAAGGTCGCCCGCGTGGTGGTGTCTGTGGATGACGTCATCGCCTGATTTGTCTGCAAACCCGAGCCGGGCTTTTCCGGCCAGTTACTAAGGAGTAAAAACAATGATTTCTGGTAAGATCCTGCGCGACGCCATCATTTCCGGCGCCAACAACATCAACAACCAGCGTTCCCGCGTGGACGAGCTGAACGTTTTCCCCGTGCCGGATGGCGACACCGGTACCAACATGGGCATGACCGTGGGCGCTGCCGTGCGTGAGCTGGAGGCACTGGACGACAGCTGCACCGTGGGCGAAGCTGCCAAGACTGCCGCCTCTGCCATGCTGCGCGGTGCACGCGGCAACTCCGGTGTTATCACCAGCCTGCTGTTCCGCGGCTTCTCCAAGGCTTTGGAGGGCAAAAAAGAAGCAGACGCTGCCGATATCGTGGCTGCTCTTCAGAAGGGCGTTGAGGGTGCCTACAAGGCCGTGATGAAGCCCACCGAGGGCACCATCCTGACCGTGGCACGCGTTGCTTCTGAGGAAGCTGCTGCCAGCGATGCCGCCGATGTGCCCGCCCTGTGGGACGTGGTGCTGACTGCCGGCCAGAAGGCACTGGAGGATACCCCCAACCTGCTGCCCGTGCTGAAGAAGGCCGGCGTTGTGGACGCAGGCGGTCAGGGCATTATGGTCATCTTTGAGGGCATGGGCAAGGTGTTCCACGGCGAGGGCATTATTGCCGGCGGCGAAGCTGCCCCCAACAAGGCAAAGCTTTCCACCGAGAATGCCGGTAAAGGCGTGTTCACCGACGACCTGATGAAGGTGGAGGACATTACCAACGGCTACTGCACCCAGTTCCTCATTAACAAGTACGAGGGCGCCAGCGCCGCCAAGATGCGCGCCTTTGCAGAGTCCAACGGCGACAGCGTGGTCTGCATTGAGGACGACGATGTCATCAACCTGCACGTCCACACCGCCGACCCCGGCAAGATCCTGAGCGAGGCCATCAAGTACGGCTACCTGACCAACTTCAAGATCGAGAATATGCACGAGCAGTTCCTCGCCCGCCAGAAGCAGGGCAAGAGCCTTGAAAAGCAGGCTTCTGCCGAGAAGGCTCCCTCTCAGGCCAGCGAGTTCATCTACGCGGCCGTGGACCCCAGCCGTGACTACGGCTTTGTGGCTGTTGCCGCCGGTGAGGGCCTGAAGGCTGTGTTCACCGATCTGGCAGCAGACGCTGTGGTGTCCGGCGGTCAGACCATGAATCCCTCCACCGAGGATATTCTGGCAGCTATCCAGAGCGTGCCTGCCAAGACCGTGTTCGTGCTGCCCAACAACAAGAACATCATCATGGCTGCCGAGCAGGCGCAGAAGCTGGCCGACCGTCAGGTCGTGGTGCTGCCCACCCGCACCGTGCCCATGGGCATTACCGCACTGCTGAACTTTGACCCCTCTGTGAACGCTGAGACCAACACCATCAACATGATGGCTGCTGCCGACAAGGTGTCCACCGGTCTGATCACCTACGCCGCCCGCGACAGCGAATACGACGGCAAGCGCATCCGCAAGGGCGAGATCATGGCGCTGGAGAACGGCAAGATCGTTTCTACCTCCACCGATATCACCAAGGCCACCTACCGTCTGGCACGCAATATGTGCAAGAAGGATTCCAGCTTTGTCACCATCATTTCCGGCTGTGACGTGAGCGACGAGGACGCCGAGAAGGTTACCGAGATCGTCAAGGCAAAGTGCCCCAACCATGTGGAAGTAAGCCACATCCGCGGCGGCCAGCCCGTTTACTACTATATGATCAGCGTGGAGTAAGCACTCCCCTGCTCTAATCTGTATCAATGCAAATAAAAATCTCCGCGTTGGGTATCACGCCCAATGCGGAGATTTTTTGTTTTATGACTATTTAGAAAAAGCTCACCTGACTGCTCTCGGGCAGGTCGCCCAGTGCGCCCACCTGACGCAGACGGTCCAGAATGCTGCTGCCCACGCCGGAAGCCTGCTGCAGCTCTTCCACCGAGATATATTCCTCTCCGTGGATGGTCACCCGCTCCAGCGCATCAGCAGCGGCACCGCCGAGGCCCTTCAGGGCGCTGAAAGGCAAACGCACCTTGTCGTCCTCTACCACATACTTGGAGCCACGGCTCTTGCCCAGCTCGATGGGCAAAAACTCGTACCCACGGCTCAGCATCTCGTTGACCAGCTGTAAACTGACCAGCACGTCCTCGTCCTTGGCGTTCTTTTCCTCCTTCAGACGGCGCTTGACCGCCTCCATGTGGGCGCGCGCCACGGCAGCACCGCCAATGGCGGCTTCGTAGTCGATATCGTCGCCGCGCACGGTAAAGTACACCGCATAGAAGGCCTGCGGCTTGTAGATCTTGTACCACATCAGGCGGATAGCGCTCATCAGGTAGGCCACAGCATGGGCCTTGGGGAACATATACTTGATCTTGCGGCAGCTCTCGATATACCAGTCTGGTACCTCATGCTCCCGCATGGCTTCCTCCCAGCCCGGCTGGAAGCCGCCCTTAGCCACTTTGCCCTTACGCACGGCCTCCATGATATCAAAAGCCATCTTGGGTTCCAGCCCCTTGCGCAGCAGGTACAGCATGATACTGTCACGGCAGCCGATGACCTCTGCAATGGTGCAGGTGCCGCTGCGGATCAGCTCGTCCGCGTTGCCTGTCCACACGTCCGTACCGTGGGACAGGCCGGAGATCTGGATCAGCTCCGAGAAATTCTTAGGCCGTGCTTCCACCAGCATTCCGCGCACAAAGTTCGTGCCCATTTCCGGGATGCCGAAGGTGCCGGTCTGGCTGTCGATCTGCTCCGGGGTCACGCCAAGCGCTTC
>CAKTCK010000077.1 GCA_934539245.1 uncultured Faecalibacterium sp. | reverse complement strand
TCAGTGATCTTGTACACACGGTCCAGCTCAGCGGGGAAGCTGGGCTCGCTGGTGAAGTTGATCACGGTGTAGACGCCCTCTTCCTCGTCGTTGATGGGGTAGGCCAGACGGCGCTTGCCCCACTCGTCGATAGAATCGATCGTACCGTTAGCCTCGATCAGGGACTTGAACTTACCCACCAAAGCGGCGGAAGCCTCCTCATCGAGAGCGGCGCTGGTAATCAGCATGGTTTCGTACTTTGCCATTTTTGTAGCACCTCCTTTTGGACTTGAGGGCCCTGCGGATCTGCAAGGCCAAGGGTACACAGGCTGCGGCATCGCGGCCTGTGCGGCGTGTCTGTTCAGACAGCAATTTATTATAGCAAGCTTCTTTGCTTCTGTCAAGCTTTTTTGACAAAAAGAACGATAAAAAATGTTTTGCATTTTTTGGTAAAAAGGACTATAATGTATACGCTTTCCTGTATTATGGCAGGGCCGGGGCTCCGGCAGTGGCAGGGAAGTGGGAAAAATTAAAGGAGGATAATCCATGTATTCGTTGTTTCGAGATCTGGCAATCATAATCCTGAGCGCGAAATTCTTCGGACTGGTGGCGCGTAAGTGCAAGGCTCCGCAGGTGGTGGGTGAGATCATCGCCGGCCTGCTCATCGGCCCCTGCGTGCTGAATCTGGTGCAGATCAGCGATTCCATCTCCGTCTTTGCAGAGATCGGCGTTGTGATGCTCATGTTCACCACCGGCCTCGGCACCAACCTGAAAGAGCTGATCAAGGCCGGCCCCATCGCCACCCTGATCGCTACCGTTGGCGTGGCTGTGCCTCTGGTGGGCGGCACCTTATTATATGGTGCGTTCTACGGTTTTGCCGCAGTTGGCAGCCCGGAGTTCTACCGGGCGCTGTTCATCGGCACCATTATGACCGCTACCAGTGTGTCCATCACGGTGGCTACCTTGCAGGAGCTTGGGCACCTGAAGAGTTTTCTGGGCACTACCATCGTCAGCGCCGCTGTCATTGATGATGTCATCGGCATCGTGGTGCTTACCTGTGTGCTGGGTGCCAGCAGCGGCACCGGTACGGGTCTGGGTAAGGTGCTGTTCAACACCCTGCTGTTCTTTGCCACCGCACTGGGCGTTGGCCTTGTGGTGCACTACGCCATGAAGTGGCTGGACCAGCGCAACCCCCACACCCAGCGTATCACTATTGTAAGCATGGCCTTCTGCTTTGCCATGGCCTACATTGCTGAGGAATACTTCGGCATCGCCGATATCACCGGTGCTTACATTGCAGGCATCGTGCTGTGCACCATGGATGACGCACCCTATGTGGAGCGCCGGGTGGATATCAGCAACTACGTTATCTTTGCGCCGATCTTCTTTGCCTCCATCGGCCTTAAGACCGATATCAGCGGCCTGACCCCGGAAATTTTACTCTTCTGCGTCTGCTTTGTGGTGGTGGCACTGATCACCAAGATCATCGGCTGCGGTCTGGCTGCAAAGGTCTGCCGCTTCAACTGGGACGATTCCCTGAAGGTCGGCGTTGGTATGATGACCCGCGGCGAGGTGGCACTGATCGTGGCACAGAAGGGATTGGCCATCGGCGTAGTAGATCCGGTCTACTTTACCGCCGTGATCCTGCTGATCGTGGTGTCCAGCGTGGCTACTCCGCTGGCACTCAAGGCCATGTTTACCAAGCACCCGCCCGTGCCGCATCCCAGTCAGGCAAACTAAATCAGGAATTTGATTTTCATATTTGGGGTTCAGAAGGGCCTGCGGGCTTTTCTGAACCCCTTTTTATCTGAGTATAGGCAAAAAAACGGGGCCGCTGCACATTGTTTCGTGCAGCAGCCCCGTTTTTTTATTTACGCAGCGTCTTTACAGCGTTTTGCAGAACTCCTTCAGGTAGGCGCGGAACTCCTCGCCGATCTCGGGATGCTGCAGTGCCAGCTCCACCTGAGCCTCCACGACCTTGAGCTTGTTGCCCATATCGTAGTGCTTACCGGTAAACTCCACAGCGGTCATGCCGCCGCGGGTGCGGGCATACTCTGCCATGGCATCGGTCAGCTGGATCTCGCCGCCGGCACCGGGCTTGGTGTTGGCAAGAATCTCGTAGATCTCCGGGGTCAGCAGCACACGGCCCAGAATGGAATAGTTGCTGAACTCCTGCCCCTTCTTGGGCTTCTCGATCATATCATCCACAAAGAAGTAGTTGTCGTGGATGGGAGTGGTCTTTAAGCTGCAGTAGCGGCTCACGTCCTCCCAAGGCACAGCGGATACACCGGCGACCGGACGGCCGAACTCCTCGTAGGCACGGATCAGCTGGGCGCAGACCGGATCCTCGCCCCAGATCACGTCATCGCCGTAGATGACCACAAAGGGATCATCGCCGGTAAAGGCCTTGGCGGTGTTGACTGCGTGGCCCAGACCCAGCGTCTCCTTCTGGCGCACGAACAGGATGTTGGCCAGATTGGCAATGCCCAAGCACTCCTCCAGCATCTTTTCCTTGCCGGGCTTTGCCAGCTTTTCTTCCAGCTCGGGGCTGCGGTCAAAGTGATCCTCAATAATGCTCTGGTTGCGGCCCAGAATGATCAGGATATCGGTAATGCCGGAGCGGACGGCCTCTTCCACCAGATACTGGATGGCGGGTTTGTCCACGAGGGGCAGCATGCCCTTGGGCATTGCCTTGGTAGCGGGCAGTACGCGGGTACCAAGACCCGCAGCCGGAATAACGGCTTTGGTGACTTTTTTCATAATGATTCTCCCATGTTCTCATTTTATGCACGGCGAACCGCGCTTTTCAGCAGGATCCCCATCCTGCATGAAACATATTAAATAAAGGTGCCTACCAATGCATTCAGGTCCGGCCCCAGCAGCATGGAACAAAGGCTGCCAACGATCATCAGCAGGATGAACGCACCGATGCAGGCCGCAATGCTGACGCCGCCCTGTGCGTTCAGCACGGCGCGGCGCTGCTCCGGGTCCGGAAATTCGGCACGGATGCGGCGGATGCGTGCCGCTGCGCTGCGGCGGTAGAGCCACTTGCCATACAGCCCCCGTACCAGCATCAGCGCAAAGCTGAGGAGGGACATGATGCGGCTCAGCACCACCAATGTGGTGGCACTGATCCCGGCGGTCAGCGGACTGCCGGTGGTCTGCATCATACTAATTAGAGTAGGGACGAACAGCAGCAGCTCTGCGGCCAGAAATCCGAAGGCCGGTTTCCACGCCTTGCGATAGAAAAAGTAGAAGGGACCGAACAGCAGCGCCGAAAAGCTCATGGAGATCTTGGAGTGGCGCAGCTGCATCTGGCTGTAATCATTCAGGTAGACCGGCGCGGCCGTGCCGATAAAATCCACCCAGTCCTGATAAGGTACGCCGTCGATCAGTTCATCCTTGCCAAAGGCGGCGCGCACATTGCGGTGCACCGGGTCAACGACCTTTTCGGTAAAGTTTCGGTACATTTCGTCCCGGTACATCCCGCTGTAATCAAAATCCCGGTTCTGCTCAGCGCTGGCAGCAGCACGGTCGTTGGGCTGTTCTGCACTCTCAGGGGGCAGGGCAGCGCCGCAGCAGCGGCAGACACTTTCACTGCGCAGGGTGCGCTCCCCACAGGTGGGGCAGGTGCGCAGCTGTGCATCCTGATAAGGAAACTTCCACTCGTAGCCTGCGCCATGGGCTGGGGCATGGATGCACAGACCCATTTTTTCGTAACAGGTGCGGTGATAGGGTGCACCGCAGTCCGGGCAGACCACGATGTCGTCCTGAAGGGTCAGCGGCTTGCCGCAGCCCTCACAGGGACAGCCATAATATTTCGGCATGATATCCTCCTGTGAAATCGATCATACTGGTATTATACTCCCCCGGGAATGAAAAGAAAAGGTGAAAATCTTTAAAAATCCGGCAAGATAGTATTTTTCCTCTTTACTTTATCACAGATTCTCGGTATACTAATGAAGTATCTGTGTATAAACTGTGTCTTTTGGCGGGGCAGAAAATGCACGCCGCCGGGACATTATCTGTTATGATGGAAACCCTTGAACGAGAGGAACTTAGAGAATGATTACGACTGATGAACTGAAAGTGCAGCTGGCCGAGCACGCCAAGGCCGTTAAGGACTTGGAGGAAGCACTGGCCATTGAAGCAAGCCGCAAGCGCGTGCAGGAGTTGGAGCACACCATGTCCCGCCCTGGCTTTTACGATGATGCCGAGCTGAGCAAAAAGGTCTTTGACGAGGTCGGCGACCTGAAAGGCAAGCTGAACCGCTTTGAAAAGCTGCAGGGCCTGTACGATGACGCCGAGACCATGCTGGAGATGCTGGACGAGGAGTATGACCCCGCCATGATCCCTGAGGCTGAGGAAGCCGTGAACACCGTGGGCAAGGCTGTGGAGGAACTGCAGCTGATGACCATGCTGAACGGCGAGTACGACCACAGCAACGCCATCCTTACCTTCCACGCTGGCACCGGCGGCACCGAGGCACAGGACTGGGCGGAGATGCTGTATCGTATGTATAATAAGTGGGCACAGGCACACGGCATGACCGTGGAGGTGCTGGACTATCAGGACGGCGACGAAGCCGGTCTGAAGAGCGCTTCCATGATGGTCAAGGGCGCCAACGCCTACGGCCTGCTCAAGAGCGAGAACGGCGTGCACCGTCTGGTGCGTGTCTCTCCCTTTGATGCCAACGCCCGCCGCCAGACCAGCTTTGCCTCTCTGGAAGTTATGCCGGAGCTGGACAACACCATTCAGGTGGACATCCGCCCCGAGGATATCGAGATGCAGGTGTACCGCTCCTCCGGTGCCGGTGGCCAGCACATCAATAAGACCTCTTCCGCTGTCCGTCTGATCCACAAGCCCACCGGCATCGTGGTCAGCTGCCAGACCCAGCGCAGCCAGTTCCAGAACCG
>CAKTCK010000076.1 GCA_934539245.1 uncultured Faecalibacterium sp. | reverse complement strand
CCATTGCTTTCAGGATGTTTTGCAGCAGTTCCAGCGGCTTTTCGTCCGGCTGCAATACCACCGAGAGATAGGGCTTTGTGCCTGCCCCGGCGGTGACACGGCCATTGAAAGCTTGCAGAAGGCCGCGGATCATGGCAAGCTCCAGCGTTTCCAGATTCAGGATAAGGGTGTCCTTCTTCTGGGTCACCTCGTACACGCCCACGGCAGCGGCCTGCACGCGGACGAGGGAGACGTTGACCAGATCGCTCACCGAGGGCGGTGGGTCGCCGTAGCGGTCGATGAGCTCGTCCAGCACATCGGCGGCGTCCTCCGGGGTCTGGATGGCGGCAATGCGCTTGTAGGCTTCGATGCGCCCTGCGCCGTCCGGGATATACTTTTCCGGGATAAAGGCGTCCACCCGCAGGTCCACAAGACAATCGCTCTTGTCCCGCTGGATGGGTTCGCCCCGCGCCCGGGCAATGGCCTGTCCCAGCATTTTAACGTAGAGGTCGTAGCCCACAGCCTCCATGTGGCCGTGCTGGCTGTGCCCCAGCAGACTGCCCGCGCCGCGGATTTGCAGGTCCCGCATGGCGATGCGGAAGCCGGAGCCGAAAGCGGTGAATTCCCGGATGGCGGAAAGCCGCTTCTGGGCGATATCGGTCAGGGTCTTGTCCCGGCGGAAGGTGAAGTAGGCGTAGGCTTTGCGGCCGGAGCGTCCCACCCGCCCGCGAATCTGGTACAGCTGCGCCAAACCCATGCGGTCGGCATCCTCAATGATGAGGGTGTTGCAGTTGCGCACATCAATGCCGGTCTCGATCAGGGTGGTGCAGACCAGAATGTCGATCTCGCCGTTCAGCAGGTGCTGCCACACAGGGTTCAGTTCTTCCTCGGTCATCTTGCCGTGGGCGATGCCCACCCGCGCACCCGGCACCATCTGGCTGACATGGGCGGCACAGGATTCAATGTTGTCCACCCGGTTGTGCAGGTAGTACACCTGCCCGCCCCGGGCAAGCTCCTTCTTCATGGCTTCGGCAAGGATGACATCGTTATATTCCAGCACAAAGGTCTCCACAGGCTGGCGCTCGATGGGTGGCTGCTCGATGGTGGAAAGATCCCGGATGCCGCTCATGGCCATGTTCAGGGTGCGGGGGATGGGGGTGGCCGACAGGGTGAGCATATCCACCCCGATGAAATTCTCCTTTAGCTTTTCCTTGTGCTTCACGCCGAAGCGCTGTTCCTCGTCGATGATGACAAGGCCGAGGTCGTGGAACTTCACATCTTTGGACAGCAGCCGGTGGGTGCCCACCACGATATCCACGCTGCCGGCCTGCAAGCCGCGCAGGGTCTCCTTTTGCTGCTTTGCGGTGCGGAAACGGGACAGCATCCCAATCTTCACCGGAAAAGCCTCCATGCGGGAGAGCAGGGTGTTGTAGTGCTGCCACGCCAGCAGGGTGGTGGGCGCCAGCAGGGCGCATTGCTTGCCGCCCATGATGCACTTGAAAGCGGCGCGCAGCGCCACCTCGGTCTTGCCCACGCCCACATCACCGCAGAGCAGCCGATCCATGGGGTAGCCTTTTTCCATGTCCTGCTTGATCTCGGCGGTGGCGTGCAGCTGGTCGTCGGTCTCGTCGTAGTCAAAGCGGGTCTCAAAGTCCCGCTGCCAGTCGCCGTCCGGCGGGAAGGCGTAGCCCGTGGCCTGACGGCGGCGGGCGTAAAGCTCGATCAGTTCCTGCGCCATCTCCTCGGTGGCTTTTTTCACCTTGGCGCGGGTGCGCTGCCACTCGGTACCGCCCAGCTTTGCCAGCTTTACCTTTTCCTCATCGCCGGGGGCGGTGTAGCGGCTGAGCAGATCCAGCTGAGTCACCGGCACATACAGCACGTCCGAGCCGGAATACTGAACCTTGAGGTAGTCCTTGGTGGCGCCCTGCACCTCTAATCGCTGGATACCGGCGTACATCCCGATGCCGTGGCTTTGGTGCACCACATAGTCCCCGGGCTTGATGTCCGAAAGGCTGGACAGGGCGTTTTTGTTCTTTTTACGCTTTTTGGCTTCGGCGGCGGCTTCCTCGTCCAGCCCGTGGCGGCGGCTGGAAAGCACCGCCGCGTGGGCAAAGGGGAAGGTGCACCCGGCGGTCAGGTGCCCGGGCAGCACCTGCAAAATGCCCTTGGCGGGGCGTACATCCCGGCTCATGCTCACGGCATAGCCCTTGTCGGCAAGGTCGCGGGTCAGCGCAGCTGCGCCCTTGGGCGTACCGGCAAACAGGGTGACGGCGTACCCTTGGGCAATGAGCGGGTCGATGTCCTCCCGCAGGGAGGCAAGGTCGCCGTTCCAGTTGGGTGCGGCAAAGGCCTCGGCGTTGATAAGATCTTTGAGATTGAACTCGTTCATCCCGCGCAGAAAGTTCTCGCACAGCAGGCTGCTGTGGTTCTGGGCGGCAATGACAAGATCGTCCATGGTCTGGTACAGCACATCCAGCCCGGGGCAGAGCACACCCTCTTCCAGCAGCCCGGTCAGCTCCTCGCTGCGGCGGAACTCGGTGGCCTTCTGGGCATCCCGGATGCCGCCTACTTCGTCCAGAATGAACAGCGGCGCGTCCAGATGATCCAGCAGCGTGGTGGGGGCAGGGTAGCGGATGCCGTAATATTTATCCATGGCCTCCGGCATCAGGCCGGAATCCAGCTGGGAAAGGTCGGCTTCGGTGGCCTTTTCCAGCGCGGTGCGGCGCTTGCCGCGCGCCTTTTTGATGGCGGTGCGCAGCGCCTCGGCAGTCTCGGCGGTGCTGCCGAACAGCACCTCGCGGGCAGGGGAGAGGTATATTTTTTCCAGTGCGCCGTCCCGCCGCTGGGTCAGCAGGTCAAAGGAGGACATGGAGTCAATCTCGTCGTCCCAGTACTCCACGCGGGCGGGCTGACGCATATCCGGCGCGTAGATATCCACGATATCGCCGCGCACGCTGAACTGTCCCGGGCCGTCCACCTGACTGCGCCGCACATACCCGGCGGCAAACAACCGCGCCACCAGCGCTTCGCGGTTATACACCATGCCGGGCTTTAAGGTGAGGGTGTTCTGGATAAATTCCGCCCGGGGCACGGTGTACTGCAACAGCGCCTCGGCGGGCACGCAGACGGCTTGCAGCCGCCCGCCTGCCAGTGCACCCAGCACCGAAAGGCGGCGGTACTCGTACTCGCGGCCTGCGCCCTCTACCGGGCGCAGCATAAAGTCCCGGGGCGGGAACACCGCAGCGGTAAGCCCCAGCGCCTTGAGGTCGTCCGCAAAGTGGGTGGCTTCGGCCTCGCCGGGGGTCACGATGCACAGCACCCGCCCAAGGTCCTTTTGCAGGGCGGCATACAGCAGCGCCCTGCCTGCGGGCGGCAGACCGAACAGCGCCGCCGGCCCTGCGGAGCCAAAGCTTGCGGCGACCTTCTGATATTCCGGTGTGGCCTTGAGTAAGGCTTCGTACATGGAAAAACCTCCTTTCCTACTGGGATGACCATTGAAAATGCGCTCCGCGTTGCTCTGCGCATAATCAGCGGAAAAATGATTTATATTTTGCAATTCAGGAAAATCTGCGGATTTTCCTGAATTGCTTTTTCACGGGTGGGGTCGTAAAGGCAAACGGCAGCTGCCGCGCTGGTTTCCTGCGGAAACAGTCACGCGGCGGTTAGCGGGCTCGCCCTCTCAGTCACCTTCGGTGACAGCTCTCCCTTCGGGAGAGCTGGCGCGGGAGCGCCTGAGAGGGCGCTTACCCGTTATACTTGCTCTGTGCCAGACCCAGTTTACCGTCCATGATGAGCTTTGCGGCGGCTTCAAGGTCGGGGTAGCGGTCGGAGATGGCCTTGGCGTCCTCCGGCGGGAACTTGCCCAGCACCCATGCGGCAAGTTCGTAGTCCGGGTGGGGTTTTGCACCGATGCCAATGCGGATGCGGGGAAAGTTCTCTCCGCCCAGCCGGGCAATGATGCTCTTCAGGCCGTTGTGCCCGCCCGCAGAGCCGGAGGGACGGATACGCAGCTTGCCGGGTGCCTGCGTAATGTCATCGCACAGCACTAGCACATGGTCGGCAGGGATCTTGAAAAAGCCCGCCATGGGGGCGATGGAATCGCCGGAGAGGTTCATGTAGGTCAGGGGTTTCAGCAGCACTACCTTGTGGCCGTCCACCTCGCCCTGTCCCCACAGGCCTTGGAACTTGGTCTTGGACACAGAGATGTTCCACTTGTCGGCCAGCGCGTCCAGCGCGGCAAAGCCGGCGTTGTGGCGGGTGCCATCGTATTTTGCTTCGGGGTTGCCCAGCCCTGCAATGAGCCAGATATCGTTTTCATTCATGATATGATAATACCTTTTCCTGATAATAGTGTGATACAACATCTAAGTATAACATACGCGCGCGCAAAAAGATATACATTATAAGCAAAAAATGCCCCTATGCCGCAGGGCACAGGGGCAAAAGGGTTTATTACAGGTTCAGCGTGATGGCAGAGGCCTTCCAGCGGCCGTCCTCCTTCACCATAGTGATAGTGCCGGATACCTGCGCGGCAGCGGTGCTGTCCGCGGCGGTCAGCAGGGCGGCGGAAAAGTCGTAGCAGTTTTCTGCCCCGGCGCGCTTTTTCAGGGTGAGATCAGCAGGTGTCAACTTATCGCCGGGCTGCCCTGCCAGTGCGGTGATGCGGGTGGGTAGCCGGTTCGCCATGACCTTATTCAGGCAGTCGGCTGTCATGGCATCGCCCAGCTGTGCCTGAAGAAAGGCGTACAGACCATCGGTATCCGCTGCGGCAAGCCCCGGTTCACTGCCGGAAGTCGAAGCGGCGGCGTCCACAGCCTGCTCCACGGCAGAGGAGCAGGAGAGCAGCTGCTGTACCACGAACTCCGCCTGCTTTTTGGCAGGGTCGCTGCGCAGACGGGTCAGGGCGAACACGGCGGCAACAGCCGCGAAGAAAAGGACAAGGCTCAGCGCCTGCTTGCGAAAACTTTCAGATTTCATGTGCAGCTCCCTTCCGGCAGAGGGTTACTTGCTCTGCTCGTTTTCCAGCTTCTGCTTTTTAGCGATGTAGGCTTCCATCTTGGGGGCTGCCCAGCCGTCCAGATTGGTCTGGCGCTCCCGGGCGATGCCCAGTGCCTGTGCGGGCACGTCCTTGGTGATGGTGCTGCCGGCGGCGGTGTAGGCACCATCGCCCACCTTGACCGGAGCCACAAGGTTGGTGTTGCAGCCGATGAAGCAGTAATCACCGATCTGGGTGCGGAACTTATCCTTGCCGTCGTAGTTGCAGGTGACAGTGCCGCAGCCGAAGTTGCAGTACTTACCCACATCGCTGTCGCCGATGTAGGTCAGGTGGCTTACGGTGTTGCCCCGGGCAAAGTTGGAGTTCTTGGTCTCCACATAGGCACCCAGATGCACGCCGTAGTCGGTGACAGT
>CAKTCK010000075.1 GCA_934539245.1 uncultured Faecalibacterium sp. | reverse complement strand
TCCTCGGCGTAGAAGGGGCTGCCCTGCTGGTTGACCATGATGCCGTCCTCTTTCAGGGCGTTGAAGCAGCTGCCGTAGAACTCGCGGGTGAACAGACCCTCGGAAGGGCCAAAGGGGTCGGAGGAGTCCACGATGATCAGGTCGTACTCTTCCTCGCAGCGGCGGATATACTTCAGGGCGTTCTCAAAGTAGATATGCACCCGGCGGTCATCCATGCGGCAGGCATTGCCGGGCAGGTAGGCGCGGCAGGCTTCCACCACCTGCGGGTCCATCTCCACAAGGTCGATGCGCTCCACGCGGTCATAGCGGGTCAGCTCCCGCACCACGCCGCCGTCTCCGGCGCCGATGACCAGAATATCCTTGGCCTCCTTGTGCACCGCCATGGGCACATGGACGATCATTTCGTCGTAGATGAATTCGTCGCGCTCGGTCAGCATCACGTTGCCGTCCAGCGTGAGCACCCGGCCAAACTCCGGGGTCTCAAAGATATCAATGCGCTGGTAATCGCTCTGCTTGGAATAGAGCTGCTTGTTCACACGAATGCTGTGCTTCACATCCGGGGTGTGAAACTCTGAAAACCAAAATTCCATCTTTTTCCCTCCTTATGCCAGAACATTCAGGTGCAAAATTTCGGGGTCTTCCGGGCCGGTCATGCTGCAGCCCTTGGCCTTGGCGTACTCGATATAGTTCAAGATCTCCTTGGTGATGCGCTCGCCGGGTGCAAGGATGGGGATGCCCGGGGGATAGCACATGACGAACTCGCTGCACACCATGCCCTCGGTCTCCCGCAGGGGCAGGCTCTTTTTGGGGGCATAGAAGGCCTCCTGCGGGCTGGCGGCCACCACGGGGTCGATGTATTCCTGACTCAGCAGACCCGAGCCGTCGGTGCGGTAGCGGCGCTTGATCTCGGCCAGTGCACTGACCAGGCGTTCCACCTCCTGCGGGCGGTCGCCGATGGACAGGTAAGCAAGGATGTTGCCAATGTCGCCGAACTCGATCTGGATATCGTACTCGTCGCGCAGGATGTCGTAGACCTCGATGCCAGCAAGGCCGATGTCCAGCGTATGGACGCTGAGCTTAGTGGTGTCAAAATCAAAAACGGAATCGCCGTTGCACAGCTCCTTGCCAAAGGCGTAGTAGCCGCCTACGGCGTTGATCTCCTCGCGGGCATACTCGGCAATATCCGCCACCTGATGGAACACCTGACGTCCCCGCAGCGCCAGATTGCGGCGGGAGATATCCAGACTGGACATCAGCAGATAGCTGCCGGAGGTGGTCTGGGTCAGGTTGATGATCTGGCGCACATAGCCCGGGTGCACGTTGGGGCCGATGAGCAGCAGACTGGACTGGGTCAGGCTGCCGCCGCTCTTGTGCATGGACACCGAGGCCATATCCGCGCCTGCCGCCATGGCAGACACCGGCAGACCGCCGCCAAAGTAGAAGTGGGTGCCGTGGGCTTCATCCGCAAGGCAGAGCATCCCGGCGTCGTGCGCCATTTTTACGATGGCACGCAGGTCGGAGCAGATGCCGTAGTAGGTGGGGTTATTCACCAGCACAGCCACGGCGTTGGGGTGCTCCTTGATGGCCTTAGCCACCTGCTCCCGCTTCATGCCCAGCGAGATGCCCAGGCGCTTATCCACCTCCGGGTTCACATACACCGGCACAGCGCCGCACAGCACCAACGCGTTCAGCACGCTGCGGTGCACGTTGCGGGGCAGAATGATCTCATCGCCCCGCTTGCAGGCGGTAAGCACCATGCTCTGCACGCTGCTAGTGGTGCCGCCCACCATTAAAAAGGCATGTGCTGCGCCAAAAGCATCGGCGGCCAGCTCCTCAGCTTCCCGAATGACCGATACCGGGTGGCAGAGGTTATCCAGCGGCTTCATGCTATTCACGTCCACGCCCACGCACTGCTGACCCAGAAAAGCGGTCAGCTCCGGGTTGCCGCGGCCCCGCTTGTGGCCGGGCACATCAAAGGGCACCACCCGCATCTGCCGGAACCGCTCCAGCGCCTCGTAAATGGGCGCACGGCGCTGGTCCAGCCGGGAACGCGCTTTGTTCTCGTTCATCTTTTCCTCCGTCCCTGTTCTCTTTTTGCACAACAAAAAAGCGCAGGCACTGCACAAATGTACAGACCTGCGCTTGGAAAAGCTTTTTCCGCGCCGATAAAGCACCCAGCCGTAAGTGCCGGTGCTGCGCGTTATTTGCGATCCAAAAAGACGGGGTGATGAGAGTCTATATAGCAACTACACTTTTACTACTCTTATTGACCGTTTCACAAGTCTGCGCATAGGCTGCGCAATTTCATGGTTGTAAAGGAACCAACTTATAAAATTTGAGCTTCAAACTCAATCAATAATGGCAGCTTGCGCCGCCGGTCGGCAGTGGACCCGGCTGTCCGTATGGCCTTAGCCCCGTTTGGGCGGTCCCGAGTAAATTGCTTTGAAAAGACTCTGCAAGGCGGTGTCTCTCAAAATCAACAAAAGAATAACATGATTCGCCTTTTCTGTCAACCAAAACTTTTTGGCAGACAGCTTTTCCCATGCAGAAAAGGCTGTTTTGTGCAAAAAGCCCTTTTGAACCCGTAAAAAAGACAGCCGCATCGTTTGGTGCAGCTGTCCTTCGCTCTGGTTATTCTGCGCTGTACGCGCTACCCATGATCCACGGGTTATTTGCGGAATATTTTGCGTGGTTGCGCAGGTAAGTCACCCATGCGCCGTAGCCGTTGCCAGCAGAAAGATGCACGCCATCCGGTGCGGCGATCATTTCCTTCAGGTTGCCCTCACCGTCGGCCAGTGCCTCCCACAGATCCAGATAGACGCAGCCTTTACTTGCAGCCAGCTGTGCCAGCTGCTCGTTCACACCGCGCAGCACATCCGAGGCAAGCCCCGGCTTCTTTTCCGCTGCCGCAGGCCGTACCGGCGGGATGGACTGTACATAAATAATGCAGTCGTCCCCCAGCGTCTGGCGCAGCTCGTCCAGCATCTGACCGTAGTAGGCCAGAAAACGGTCAGCTGCACCCAAGGTGGTCAGAGTGTTGGTGCCCAGCAGGATATACAGCTTTTTGGGCTGTGCCGCTGCCAGCACATCCAGTGCCACCTCCTGCCCGCGGGTGGGGCTCTTGACGGCGGTGCGGTTGACGATGGCGTCCGGCCCCACGCCCGTGTAGCCGCAGATGAGCGCGCCGCTCAGATTGATTTGATAATCCGAGAAGCCCACCGTCAGGCTGTCGCCCAGAAAAGCGGCGTCCGAAAAATAGCTCAGGTCTACCTGACCGCAGGTCGGCTGCCGGATGACGCTGGCATCGTAAGCCTTAACGGTATAAGCGCCGTCGGTCTGCCGGGCAGGGCCGAAGCTCTCCAGCGGCACCGCCTGCGCCGTGCCGCTGTCCCCTGCCGTACTCTCGCTGCCGGAAGCCGCCTCGCCCTGCATGGGCAGCGGTGCCAAAATGTTCTGTGCAATGCCACCTGCGCCGGTCTGCGGGGTGCTTTCTTCCTCCACAGTCCCTTTTTCCAAGATGGCGGTCACTGCATAGGCGACCAGCAGAATGGCCACAATGACCCCCGCCAGCCGCAGCTTGCCACCGATGCTCCTGCGCGCGCGCCGCCGGGGTGCCGAATGATACTCGTGTGAAATGCCCATAATCTCTGTCCAGCTTTCTGCAATTATCCCAACAGGCAGGCATTGCTGCCCGATATTTTTGGAGTGCGCACCCATTTTATCATATTTTTTTTGCCTGTGCAACCAATTGGGTCTTGCATACAACAGGCAAAACGGGTACAATAGGATTGCAGCTTATTTTGCACATTTTACAAAAAGCAAATACACAAGCTGCAAATAATTTTGTGTCAGTTGCAGCAGGCGGCTGTTTTGCCGTCCCGGTCCGTTGGCAGTGCAGGGCCGACAGACCACTTTACCGGACGGTGCGGAAAGCCGTTTGCCCGGCAGCAGACACATTTTAAATGATCTGAAGGAGGTTTCCATGGCCAAGAATATTATCATTGGTCAGAGCGGCGGCCCTACCGCCGTGATCAACTCCAGCCTTGCGGGTGTATACAAAGCCGCCCGCAGTCTGGGTGCAGACAAGGTGTACGGCATGAAGTACGGCATCGAGGGTCTGCTCAAGGAAGAGCTTCTGGAGCTCAACATCCTGCTGGACGACCGCATGAGCATCGAACTGCTCAAGCGTACCCCGTCCAGCTATCTGGGCAGTTGCCGCTTCAAGCTGCCCGACCCGGACACCGATGCCACCCCGTTCGTCAAGCTGTTCACCCTGTTTGACAAGTACGATATCTGTGCCGTGTTCTACATCGGCGGCAACGACTCGATGGATACCATCGCAAAGCTGTCCCGCTATGGGCAGCGTGTGGGCAGCAGTGTGCGGTTCATCGGTGTGCCCAAGACCATCGACAACGATCTGTGCCTTACCGACCACACCCCCGGCTACGGCTCTGCCGCAAAGTACATTGCTACTATTTTAAAGGAAGTCATCCGCGACTCCTCGGTGTACAACATCCGCAGCGTGACGGTGGCTGAGATCATGGGCCGCCACGCAGGCTGGCTGGCAGGTGCGGCCTGTCTGGCAGGCGGCGAGGACTGCGAAGGCCCCGACCTGATTCTGCTGCCGGAAGTCCCCTTTGATCAGGACAAGTTCCTTGCCCGGGTGGACGAGCTGCAGCGGGTGAAGTCCAACGTTATCATCGCGGCTAGCGAGGGCGTAAAGACTATGGATGGCACTTACCTGTGCGATCTGGTGTCCACCGCCGGGCAGCTGGACGCCTTTGGTCACAAGGCCATCCTCAGCGGCACCAGCCGTTATCTTTCGGAGCTCATCCACGACAAGCTGCAGTGCAAGAGCCGCGCCATCGAGTTTTCCACCCTGCAGCGCTGCGCCAGCCATCTGGCCAGCCGCACGGATGTGAACGAGGCCTACGCCGTTGGTGGTGCCGCCGCCGCTGCTGCCTTTGCGGGCGAGAGCGGCCGCATGATCGCCCTCAAGCGGGTCTCCAACTACCCGTACCAGTGTATCACCGAGTCTGTGGATGTGCAGCAGGTGGCAAATCTGGAAAAGAAGGTCCCGCTGGAATGGATCACCCCGGACGGGATGCAGGTGACCGAAGCCTTTGAGGAGTACGCCCGTCCGCTGATCCTGGACGAGGTGACCCCTGTGTATGTGAACGGCACCCCCCGCCACATCCGTCTGTGATCCACCTTTCCCTTCCGCGTCTGTTTTCGTGCAACTGCACGTTTTTATAGCCGAAACAGAAAAAACAAAAAAGGAGAAATCATCATGGGAAAAAACGCAATTGTCGGTCAGTCCGGCGGCCCCACCTCTGTCATCAATGCCAGTCTGGCGGGTGTCTTTGAAAGCTGCAAGAACCGCGGCGCAGACATCGTGTACGGTATGTGCAACGGTGTTGCCGGTCTGCTGGAGGAGCGGGTGGTGGATCTTTCCACCCTGCTGACCGATGACTTGGACATCGAGCTGCTCAAGCGCACCCCGTCCAGCTTTCTGGGCAGCTGCCGCTACAAGCTGCCCGACTGGCGGGATGACGAGGCGGTGTACAAAAAGCTGTTCGCCATTCTGGAAAAGCTGAACATCGGCTACTTCTTCTACATCGGCGGCAACGACTCCATGGA
>CAKTCK010000074.1 GCA_934539245.1 uncultured Faecalibacterium sp. | reverse complement strand
GCGGCGCACCCGCCCGCCCACACAAGCCCCTGCCAGCCGGGCAGGCCGTTTTCCTTTTCAAAGCGCTTGAGCCCTGCCATAGCCAGCACGCCCAGCGCCAGCGTCCAGTAAACGTTCTGCGCACTGGGGTCAAAGGGGGTGCGGAAGAACGCAAGGTCAAAGGGTACTTCGCTCAGAAGGCCGAACAGCACCAGCCGCCCAAGGTAGCCTTTGACGTTGTGGGTGTGCACAAAGCCCTCCACCAGCAAAAAGCAGAACAGGGGAAAGGCCAGCCGTCCGGTGAAGCGCAGCACCATGTCCAGCCGGTACAGCGGATAGGCGGAAAGGGTGTCCTGCGAGAGGATACCGGCGTCCAGCCCGGGCGTAAGGATGCCTGCCTCAATGCAGGACGCGCCGATGTGGTCCACCAGCATGGTGATGCAGGCAATGGTTTTCAGAGCGGTGCCGCTGAAGCTGCGGCGCGGGGAAAGTGCGGTCATAAAAAACACCTCGGTCAAGTCGTTAAAAATCGTTACAGGAACTATAACGGAGGAAAGGCGGCATTTCCTGCATCTGCTGCGGCAAAATCTGCACAGAGCGTGCAAAAATCGGGGCGAAATGCTTGACAGAAAAGGCATGGGATAGTACAATCAAGAAGATAATTGAACTGACTCAAACGAAAGATGAAAAAGATTCACAGAGAATCGGGCGTCTCCGAACCAGTAAAGACGGAAGGAGGCTTTGGGCATGACGCTATTTTCCTACGAAATTTTTGATGCCGTGGCCCGGCAGGGCAGCTTTAACAAAGCGGCACAGCAGCTGCACCTGACCCCCTCGGCTATCAGTCACGCCATTGCCGTAATGGAGGAGGAACTGGGTTTTGCCCTGTTCAACCGCGGCAAAAACGGCGTATCCATGACCAGTTACGGCGCTTCCCTGTACCCCTCTATCCGCGATGTGCTCAATAGTGACGAGGCGCTGAAGCAGAGCATCGCCCGACTGAACGGCTTGGAAAAGGGCAAGGTGAAGCTGGGCGTATTCAACTCGGTGTGTGCATCGCTGCTGCCCGGGCTGCTGAAAAGCTTTGCGGCGCATTATCCGCAGATCGAGATCGAAGTATATCAGGGCACCTACGATGATGTCAAGGAATGGCTGCGCACCGGTCAGGTGGACATCGCCTTCCTGTCCTCCACCTGCCGGGAGGAGTTCAGCCTCACCGAGCTGTTCCGGGAGCCGCTGCTGTGCATCGTGCCGCAGGACTGGCCGGAGCCGCAGGACGGCGTGATGACTCCGGCACTGATGAACGGGCAGAGCTTTGTAGTGCAGTGCGACGCCACCGATGCCGAAATGCGCCAGTTCCTCAAGAAATACAAGATCGGCACCGAGCGCCGCTGCCACGTCATCGACGATCAGTCCAACATTGCCATGGTAGAGGCCGGGCTTGGCATCTCCATCATGCCGCAGATGCTGCTGCGGGACTGCAAGGCCGCCGTCAAGGTGTACCCCATCGAGCCGGAGGAGTACCGCGTGGTGGGTTTGGCTGTGCAGCGTCCGGCGTCTATGGCTCCCGCCGTGGAGCAGATGTTCCACCATATCGTGGAGTACTGCCACGAGCTGGATCTTTCGCTGTAATAAAGAATATTTTTGTATCTGTCAACCGGGAAGTTCTGCGGAGCTTCCCGGTTTTTGTTGACTGCCGCAAGTGAAAATTGCATCCAGCGGCAAAAAGGATTATACTATAAAAAAGCCCTGCGGGGTACGACCCGCAGCACAGGATGCGAGGGGATGGAGCATGAAACGACGGGATTTTTGCAAGGGTCTTGCGGTGACCCTTGCAGCCGGGGCGCTGGCTCCCGGTGCGGTGGTGCCGCAGGCGGGGGCGGCTACAGCTTTGGTGGGGCGCGCCGTGCCGGACGACTACTATACCCTGTGGTATCGCAGTGAACGCAACGGTACCGACCTGCGGCACGACTACTATTACAGCGACAGTCTATTCGACCATGCTGCCTCGGAATACGACAACAAGCTGGCGCTGGTCACGCTGGGCATGGCGGCAGCCACCGGCGGCCCGTGGGAGAGCGACCAGCGCTATTGGATGACGGGCGAGGTGGGGCGCGCCGACTATATCCGGGATGCCTTTGCAAAGCTGGGCTTTACCGAGGTGCAGCTGTTCAACTATACCCATAGCCTGAACGATGCCCCGGATACCGTGGCGTGTGCTGTTGCCCGCAAAACGCTGGTGCGGGGCAGCAGACAGGTGACCATCATCGGGGTATTCGTGCGCAGCAGCGGCTATGGTGCCGAGTGGTCTGCCAACCTTCATGCAGGGCCCGGCAGCGCCCACACCGGCTTTGTTGCGGCGGCGCGGCAGCTGACCAAAAAGCTGTGCGCTTACGTTCAGACATCAGCCAAGCGCCAGCCGCTGGGCACCCTGAAGCTCTGGATGGGCGGTTACAGCCGGGGCGGCGGTGTGGCGAATCTGGTGGCAGCGCGTCTGCCTGCCGTGCTGCCGCAGCTGGAAAAGAAAAGCACCTTCGTCTATACCTTTGCCGCCCCGACTGCTTTGACGGCGGCAGACTGCCCCGATTTACAGCAAGATTTTGACAACAACCATACGGCAAACGGCAGACTGAAAAAGGACTGGAGTGCCAGCAATATCTTCAACATCCTCTCCAGCGGAGATGTGATCCCCCGCATTCTGCCCGCAGAGTGGGGCTTCTACCGCAACGGCAATGACCGGTTTTTGCCCGCCACAGTCGTCTCGGAAGAATTGCAGGCGCTGAATGACCGCAGCGTGCAGATGGAAGGCGCACCGCTGGATTTTGGGCGGCTGGCTGTCACCGAGGAGACCGATGCCGTGCTGCAATCCATGATGAACCTGTTCGGCAGCCGTCAGATCTACTACGAGGACTACGAGGACGCCATGCGCTGTATGCTGCAATGCGTGACCACCCGCTCGGAGGAGGAGGTGACCCGGGGCGTCATTCTGGACGATGCCGCTGTGGTGGCGCGGCTGCGCAGCATGGAGCCCATGCAGCAGTTCCCGCAGGGAAAGGTGGAGGGCTGTGTGCAGGCGGCCTCTGCCCTGAGCCGTCCGCTGCTGGAAAAGCTGGGCAGCGCAGTGCCGCTGCGGGCACAGCAGATCGTGATCCCCATGCTGGCAGTCGGCCTGTGCTTTGAATTGGACCCGGAGACATTGCAGCTGGTGGCCGACTTTGTGCTGTCCACCATCACGGTAAAGGGACAGCTGAGCGGCATTTTAAAGACTGTGCTGTGCCATTTTGCGGAAAACTACATCACCCTGCTGGAATACTACGACCCCGCCGACCACGGCATGGAGCCGTACACCCGGCAGGAGGAACTATAAGCAAAAGACCGCTGCGCAGGCATCGCGCAGCGGTCTTGGCTTTTTACGGAAAAATCAGAATTTGAACAGGTTCAGCCCGGTAACGGGGTCATACGCACGGTCTACCGTGCCGTCCAGAACATCCACTACCATCTCACAGGTGGCGCTGACCACTGCCCGGTTCAGGTGCCCGCCGAACACCTCGCCCTTGTCGTTGCCGGCGCTCATGTGCAGGTGGGTGTAAAATTCACCGTTCATGGTGTTAATGGTGCCGGTCAGGGATACGATCTCAAAGCTGCCGCTGAAGGTGTTGGCGTAGTATTGCTTCTCCGCCACATTGTACACGCCCACCGTGAAGCTGTTGGTGGCGCCCAGCGCCTGCACGGCGGCAAGGTGGATGTTTTCTTTCAGGGCGAGCTCTTTGACCTGTTCGAGGATCTCCTCATCTTTGTCAATGCGTACAATGATCTTATTGCCAAAACGTTTGTATTCCATGGGGAAGCATCTCCTTTATGTGGGATTTTGTGCGCTGTCCTTGTTGGGAACGAGCGCGGATTTATTGATCTTCTGAATCCAATCCGAGTTCTTTCAGCTCTTCTTCGTTTTGGACATCTTCATTGGTTTTCTCTCCGGTGATAGCACGGTAAGCTTCTTTGATGCCATTTCTCACTGCCCATTTGATAACGAAATACAGCGCGATCAAAATAATGATTGCGGTTCCTCCGCTGATGCCTAATTCATTCCACATGATTCGATCCTCCCCAATTTCAATTTGTTGCACTAAGCCGAGTATATCACACCCGCCAAGGAAAGAACACCCCCCGATGGAGTGAAATTCTCGGGTTACTGTTCCGGGCTGGCGAATGACACAAAAAAATCCCCAGACCAAATGGTCTGGGGATGTGGTGGAGCATTGTCCACAGCACTCGAACCCAACACTTCCTCACGGGTGACCGTTTTGGCATCGTCCGTGAAGTTGAAATTGAGCACGACCCGGTCATCAAAGACGTAGACCGAGTTGACAAAGGTATCAATGATCTGCCGCTGGTGTTCCATGTCTCTCATGTCACCCTTGCGGAATTTCTCAAACCAGAACCGCATCCATTCACGGGTCAGGACGGGCTTTTTCAGCTCTTCCTCCAGAATGCTGGTGTTCAGAGCTTCTTTCCGGGCTTCCAGCTCGTCCAGCCGCTGCTTGGTGGTCGGGGTCAGGATGCCCTGTTCAATGGCTTCCAGAAGGTTTGCCAGCCGCTTCTCCGTATCCCGGAGCTGGTCTTTCAGGACAGGCAGCCGGGTGTTCTCCTGCTGCTGGGCATCCATAATCAAATCTATCAGCCGTTCGATGATTTCATCGCTGAAAATTACCTTGATGGCGGTCTCCACCACGAACCGTTCCAGCGGTTCCTTGCGGATGGCTTTCAGGTCACAGTGCGCCTTACCATGGCGTTTGGCGTTGCCGCACTTGTAGTAATAGTAGGTGTTTCCCATGTGGCTGGTGCCGCTTTCGCCACCCATCAGGGTGCCGCACTTGCCACAGAACAGCTTGGTGGTCAGCAGATAGCTCACATCCTCTTTTGCAGGCCGACCGTGGGCGATCCTGTTCTGCTCGAAACGCCGCTGCACCCGGTCGAACAAGTCCTTGTCAACAATAGCCGGAATGCCGCCCGGTGTCACAATGTCCTTGTAGCGGTATTCACCGATGTAGCGGCGGTTGCGGAAGATCTGGAAGAAGCTGTTCTTCACGAACGGCTTCCCAGTACGGGTACGCAAGCCGCGCTCGTTCAGGGAGGCTGCGATCTTCTCAGCCGGTTCGCCATCGGCATACCGGCTGAAGATCTCCTGCACGATGGGAGCCGTTTCCGGGTCGATATGGTACAGCCTGTCCTCCTTGCCAATGGTGAAGCCCAGCGGCACCACACCGCCGTTGTACTTGCACTGGAGGGCGTTTTCGCGCTCACCGCGCGCCACTTTCAGGGCGAGTTCGGCGGAATAGTATTCCGCCATGCCAATCAGCATACTCTCCACCATAATGCCTTCAGGCCCCTGCGAGATGGGTTCCATAGCAGACACCAGATGGACACCGTTCTTTTCCAGCTGGTACTTGTAGTTCACGGCATCGAATCGGTTCCGGGCAAAGCGGTCCAGCTTCCAGACCAGAACTACATCGAAGATTTTCTTTCCGCTGTCCTTGATCATCCGCTGAAAGTCTGGGCGGTCATCCGTTTTGGCAGAGTAGGCACGGTCGATGTAGGTGCCGACCACGGTGATGCCGTTCTTCTCGGCGTAGTCCTTGCAATCGCGCAGCTGTCCTTCAATGGACGCTTCGCGCTGGTTATCGCTGGAATAGCGGGCGTAGATCACGGCAGTCATGGCAGGCACCTCCATTTACACATCATTGAACGGCGAACGGTTCTTTCAAAATGCAGTTTCGTATAATATATACCATATTTTACAACGGTTTGCAATGGGAAAATCAGCGAACAGCATTTAATTCTTTTCGTAAATCAGATGCCCACCGACCTATGGTTTTCGCCATAAGCTGGTGGGCATCTGTTGTTCTGGCTTATAATTCACTGATGGTTGC
>CAKTCK010000073.1 GCA_934539245.1 uncultured Faecalibacterium sp. | reverse complement strand
CGCAAGTTCGGCGGCGTGGAGCACGCAGGCTACGGCTTGGGCTTTGAGCGCATGATCATGTACCTCACCGGCATCCAGAACATCCGTGACGTGCTGCCCTTCCCCCGCACCGCATACGGCTTCTGAGAAGCGCGCATACTTTTACCGGGCTGCTGCATTCCGCAGCGGCCCGTTTTTGGTTGAACGGGAGACGATCCCCTCAGGCACGGCTTTGCCGTGCCTGCTCCCCCAAGGGGACGCCTTATGGCAACGCCGGAAACTCTCTCGTTGCACTTGATACTTTAAAATAAGGCAGACGGCGTGCGCCCTCTCAGTCACCTGCGGTGACAGCTCTCCCAAAGGGAGAGCCAAGAGCAATGCCGGAAGCTTCCTCGTTTCTCCTGACACTTTAGCAACGAACGTAATGGCTTGGCTCTCCCCTTGGGAGAGCTGGCGCGGGAGCGCCTGAGAGGGCGTTCTGCCTATCTTTTCAACAAGGAGCACAAAACAAGTGGAAAACATTTCGCCTGCCCTCTTAGAGTGGTTTTACAAGAACCGCCGCAGCCTGCCCTTCCGGGAGGACCCCACCCCCTACCATGTGTGGCTCAGCGAGGTGATGCTGCAGCAGACCCGGGTGTCGGCAGTGCTGCCGTATTACTACCGCTTTCTGGAAGAGCTGCCGGATATCCCCGCGCTTGCCGCCTGCGAGGAGGAAAAGCTGCATAAGCTGTGGGAAGGGCTGGGCTATTACAGCCGGGTGCGCAACCTGCAAAAGGCCGCAAAGCTCGTCTGTGCACAGTACGGCGGGCAGCTGCCTGCCGACTATGCCGCCCTGCGTGCGCTGCCCGGCATCGGGGAGTACACCGCCGGTGCCATTGCGTCCATCAGCTTCGGGCTGCCCGTGCCCGCCGTGGACGGCAATGTGCTGCGGGTGTTTTCCCGCCTGTATAATGACCCGGGTGTTATTACAGAACCGGCGGTAAAAAAGGCATTTACTGCCCGGGTCATGGAGCACCAGCCGCTGGAAAAGGCCGGGGATTACAATCAGGCGCTGATGGAGCTGGGCGCGCTGGTCTGCGTGCCCAACGGCGCACCCCTGTGCGGGCAGTGCCCGCTGGCAGAAGTCTGCCGCGCCCGGGCGGCGGGCACCACCGCCCAGCTGCCCCAAAAGGCAAAACCCAAGCCCCGCAAGCTTGTGCCGGTAACGCTGGCACTGGTGGAAAGCCCGGCGGGCTTTCTGGTGCAGCAGCGGCCGGAAAAAGGCCTGCTTGCCGGGCTGTGGCAGCCGGTATTGTGGGAGGGCGAGCATCTTTTGCAGGCCGAGGTGCTGGCGCGGCTTACGGCACTGGGGCTGGACACCGGCACGGCAGCTCCCGCCGCCCTGCCCGCCGCAAAGCATATCTTTACCCATATCGAATGGCTCATGTCTGGCGTGCAGCTGCGCGTTGCGGCACAGCCTGCCCCGGCGGGCTATGTCTGGGCAAGCCGGGAGCAGCTGCGCACCACCTACACCCTGCCCGGGGCGTTCCGGGCGTATAAGCCGCTGCTGCTGTGAGTTTGGCAATTTGCTGTAATGAACCGCGCCAAAACCGGCACACTGCCCAAAGTGCGCCCCGCAGCGCTTTCGGGGCGTGAAAATTGGGGCGCAACGGTTGTAATTTTGGACGCGAACGGGTATAATAAAAGCTGCAAGGCGGCGTTGACTGCCGCTTGAATCAAGATCCTTTTGCGGGACGCCCGCTGGAAAAATCAAGCTGAAACAACGTTTCAACTGCAAAAAGGAGTGTACTGAATCTATGAAAAAATCTTGCTTGGTCGCTGTGATCGCTGTTCTGGCTGCTGTGGCTGGTGCGCTGGCCGCTGTGGCTCTTTACCTGAACCGCCGCGAGAAGGAGCTGGACGAATACGAGCGCCTGCTGTTCGGCGAGGATGACGCGGAAACCGTAGAGCCGGAGGAAGCTGCTGCTGAGGACGAGACCGAGGCAGAATGATCCTTGAATACCGGAAACTGCCGGGAAGATAAGCGCATCGGGGCGCACGGAGCAGTCTGTCTGAACGGACTGTCCCGGTGCGCCCTTTTTGTACATAAGGAGAAGGAACATGAAGCGTTTTTTGCTCTGGCTCATCAGTGTGGCGCTGGGTGTGGTGGTGCTGCTGGCGGCTATGATGGGGGTAAGCTATGCCTTTACCACCGAGGGCGGCTGCCCGGACAGTGCAGCGCAGTTCGGCGGGCAGGCGTTGGAAACCAACGGCTCCTGCTGGCAGGTGCCGTTGCTGGGCGGCAAGCTGGATAAGGTATTTGCCAGCCCTGCCACCCTGACCGTGCAGAAGCTGGGTGTGCTGTACACCGCCCACCCGGAGCTGACATTGCCGGACTGGACGGGCTACACCGCCCTGACCATCCAGAATGCGGCGGGGGATGTGCTGTTTGCGGGCAGCGCAGGGGAGTACCAGAGTTTCCTCTTTCCCGCGAACGGCGAGTATAAGGCAGAGCTGACCGCATGGCGCGTGCCCAAGGGCGGGGTCATCACCCAGTTTGAGGGCGGCAGCACCGGGCAGCTGCGCAAAAATCTGGGGTTGGAGCGCCCGGCCAAGCCCACGGGCTGGTACCGGTACAGCTTCCGGTTCACTTTGCAGGCCAGCGCGGAGGTGGAGCTTTCTGCCGAGCGGGTGGAGCAGGGCGGCACGGTGGGCGTGCGCATCTCCGGCATGACCGGGGACGCCGTGCCCACCATCGAGACCGACCTTGGCAGCGTGCAGTGCGTGCGCGCCGCCGAGGGTTGGCGCGCCTATATCCCGGCAGCCTATAACGCCTCCTCCGGTGGGCATGAGGTGAACATCACGGTGAACGGCGAGACCATCACCCGCACCCTGACCGTGCTGCCGAAGGATTTCGGCACGGTGGAGGTGGAGAAGGAAGAGCCCGCCCCGGAGAGCGCCAATGCCCAGTTCCGCAGCGCCATCTGGCCGCTGTACGAAGCTGCCGCCACCGCCAAGCAGTGGCAGGGCGGCTTTGTGCCTCCGGCCGAGGACTCCATGACCTTAGTGGACTACGGGCAGATCAAAGTAACGGACGGTCAGCAGGGCAGCCGCTCCAACTCCACAAAGCTGTACACCATCCCGGGTGCGCCCTGCCGCGCCGCAGCCAATGGCACGGTGGTGTTTGCGGGCAATCTGGAACTTACCGGCAACACGGTGGTCATCGACCACGGCTGTGGGCTGCGCAGCTACCTGTACGGTTTGCAGGAGCTTTCGGTCAGCAAGGGACAGACTGTGGAAAAGGGACAGGCTGTGGGTGCACTGGGCGAAGAGCTGACCATGGATTTCAAGCTGGGCAGCAAGAGCGTGAACCCCCGGCTGCTGTTCCAGACCTCCGGCGGGCTGTTCTGGAAGGAAAACTGAACAAACTCCCTCAGCCTTCGCTTCTGCATGGCTGGGGGAGTTTTTTGAAAAACCTGTAACGTTTTTCCTCTTTGTGCGTTATTGGGGTGAAAGGGCACAACAAAGCCCGCAAAGGAGAAAATGACCATGAAACTGGAATGTGACGTGATCCGCGATTTACTGCCCCTGTACGCCGAAAAGCTTGCCAGCCCCGCCAGCAGCGCGCTGGTGGAGCAGCACCTTGCAGAGTGCCCCGCCTGCCGTGCAGAGCTGGAGCAGATGGAAAAGCCGGTGCCGGTGCAGCCGGAATCTCAGCCGGATGCACCGCTGCGGAGCATCCGAAAGACCTTGCAGAAAAAGAGCATCCGCATAGCGGTAGCAGCGGTTCTGGCAGCGTTGTGCGCTTTTGGGCTGGCGTTCTGGATGGGCGGCGCAAAAACGCCGGTAACGGCAGAGCAGGCGCAGATCTGGACTTACAACAAAAAGGAAAACGAAGCCAACCTTTGTGTGCTGGAGGTGCAGGGCGAAAACGTTTGGCTGGAGCTGGAAGGCTCCTTCAACTGGGGCAAGCCATCCGTTACCGTCCGGGCAGTGCGCTATACCTTTCCGCGCATTCATGCCGCGCTGGAAGGGCTGCTGGGCACATCGGCTTCCGACACCAGCATCACAGTCTCCGGCACACAGCTGCTGACGGTGCAATGCGCCGACGAGACCCGCTATTACAGGGACGGGCAGCGGGTGGAGCGGTTCATCCTGAAAAAACAGGATGGGACGCAGACCTATGTTTATGAATCCGAGGATGTGGTCACACAGGAATACGGCGTGTTTGAGAAGGGCTGACTATGGACATTGAAACCATCTACCGGCTCTACTTCCGGGACGTCTGCCTGTTTTTGCAGGGGCTTACACGCAGCGAGACGCTGGCGGAGGAACTGACGCAGGAGACCTTTTTCCGGGCGCTGGACGGCCTGAAAGACTATGACGGCAAGCAGGATGTGCGGGCGTGGCTGTTCACCGTGGCGCGCAACGCCTACTATGACCACTGCCGCCGCGCAAAGCACGCCGCCCCGCTGGAAGATGCCGAAACAAAAGCTGCCGACACCCCGGACATCGCGCAGCTGTTGGTGGACAAAGACGCCGCCTTTACGGTGCACCAATGCCTGCACGCGCTGGAAGAGCCTTATAAGGAAGTTTTCAGCCTGCGGGTGTTCGGTGAGCTGCCCTTTGACCGCATCGGGGCGATTTTTGGCCACAATGCCGCATGGGCGCGGGTGACCTATTACCGTGCCAAGAACCGTATCCAGACCATGCTGAAACAGCAGAAATGATAAAAAACAACACCGGAGCGTCCGAAGATGCTCCGGTGTTGTTCTGTTTATCCTCAGGAGATCGCGTCCACGTCCCACTTCATGCGGACGGCGTCAGCGCCGTCCAGCTTGATGTGCATGGCACCGGCGTTGTCCAGCACCTGCTCCGGCTTGCGGGCACCGCACAGAACGTGCAGCCCGGGGATCATGCGGGCGGTCAGGGCGATGACCAGCTGCGCCATGGTGCAGTCGTACTTTTCGGTCAGATCGCTCCACTTTGCCAGCAGCTCCAGCGCCTGTGCCCGGCGGGTGGGCTGGAAGCAGGGGTTGGTGTTGCGGGTGCTGCCCTCCGGGTAGGTGGTGTCCATGGTCACCTTGCCGGTCAGCAGTCCCTGCTCCAGCGGGGAGTATGCCTGTACCGAGACGCCCAGCTCCTTGCAGGTGGGCAGCAGCTGCTTTTCAATGCGGCGGGTCAGCAGGCTGTACTTTTCCTGAATGACGTCCAGCTGGCCGTACTGGCAGTAGCCCCGGATGATGTCGGAGGTGACGTTGGAAGCACCGATGGCGCGGATCTTGCCCTGCTCCTTAAGCTTCATCATGGCCTCCATGGTCTCCTCCAGCGGGTACACGCTGAAGTCCGGGCTCTGCCAGTGGGTATACAGCACGTCCAGATGGTCGGTGTGCAGACGGCGCAGGCTGTCCTCCACGTCCTCGATGATGCCCTTGGCGGAGAGGTCGCGGTACACCTGTACGCCGTCCACTACCTTGTGCAGGATGGGAGACTCGTGCCGCCACTCCAAGCCGCACTTGGTGGAAAGCACCACCTTGTCGCGGTCGATGTGCTTCATGGCTTCGCCCACCACTTCCTCGCTGTGGTACAGCCCGTAGATGGGTGCAGTGTCGATCCACTGAATGCCCTGCTCCACGGCGGTCTGGATGGCCTTTACCGACAGTGCGTCGTCGTTATCGCCCCACCATGCACCGCCGCCGATGGCCCATGTACCCATGCCCAGAAACGGCACGGCAATACCGCTTTTGCCAATATTGATATTTTGCATATACTTTACCCTCCATGCCAGCAGTGTTCCCCGCAATGGGAACCCTCATTCCAATGTCTGGCATACTTTGTTGTGTTTTTTATTCTCTAAAAAAGAACTGCGGAGCGCAGATGCACTCCGCAGCGCTCTTTTATCAGATGTTGCCGAACTCGCTCAGCTGCAAGCTCTCGTTGTGGGTCTCGGCCCAGCGTACCGCCCAGTCGGAGGTGAACAGCAGCAGACGGTTGCCCTTCATGTCCTCCACAGCCTTGGTGTCGCTGGTCAGGTCAAGATCCCGCAGGTTGTAGGTGTCGGGGTCGTTCTGCACCCAGCGCAGCTGCTCAAAGGGCAGCTGCTGCATCCGGATCTCCACGTTGTACTCGGTGTTCAGGCGGTACTCCA
>CAKTCK010000072.1 GCA_934539245.1 uncultured Faecalibacterium sp. | reverse complement strand
CCAATGACACGGGGATTTTCAGTCCCCTGCTCTACCGACTGAGCTACAGAGGCGCACCGGACGATGATTATTATACCTGAAATTTCGATTTTGTAAAGGGGTAAATGCAAACTTTTTTGAAAAAATTGAAAAGTTTTTGTTTTCTGACGTCTCTGCGCGCAAAATAAGAACGACTTTTTTTGTGGTTTTCGTGCCGGAGGGCTGCACAGGAAAAGAGATAAAGAATATTTGACAAGTTTTACAACCTATGGTTTAATAAAAGAAAAGAACACAGGCGCTTATGCCCTCAGAAATACTGTTATATTTCTTATATAATAGAAAGGGCAGGCGCTTGCTTTGATTACAGGACGTCCTGCGCAGCACAGCTGCGGCGGGACGGGAGGAGCAGCATGGCAAAAAAACAGGAATATGGCAACGAGAGCATTACCTCGTTAAAGGGTGCCGACCGTGTGCGCAAGCGCCCGGCAGTTATCTTTGGCTCGGACGGTGTGGAGGGCTGTGCCCACTCGATCTTTGAGATCGTGTCCAACTCCATCGATGAAGCCCGTGACGGCCACGGCGATACCATCAACGTGACCCGCTGCAAGGACGGCAGCGTCATCGTGGAGGACTTTGGCCGCGGTATGCCCGTGGACTGGAACAACGGCGAGGGACGATTCAACTGGGAGCTGTTGTTCTGCGAGATGTACGCGGGCGGCAAGTACGGCGAGGGCGAGGATAACTACGAGTTCAGCCTTGGCCTGAACGGTCTGGGTCTGTGCGCCACCCAGTACGCCTCGGCGTGGATGACCGCCGACATCTACCGCGATGGCTGCCACTATCATCTGGACTTTAAAAAGGGCGAGAACGTGGGCGGCCTGCAAAAGGAGCCTTACAAGGGACGCCGCACCGGCAGTATCATCCACTGGAAGCCGGACGACGAGGTATTTACCGATATCGATGTGCCCGGCAGCTACTATAAGGATGTGCTGCGCCGTCAGGCCGTGGTCAACGCGGGGCTTACCCTCAACTTTACCGATGAAAAGGAAAAAGACCCCGCCACCGGCAAGCCATGGCATGAAAGCTGGTGCTACCAGAACGGCATCGCGGATTATGTGGCAGAAGTAGCAGGGGAGGACACCCTGACCCCTGTGTTCAGCTGCGAGAGCGAGGCCGTGGGTCGGGACCGCGAGGATCAGCCGGACTACAAGGTGCGCATGAGTGCGGCTTTTTGTTTCTCTAATAAGGTACAGCTGCTGGAATACTACCACAATTCTTCGTGGCTGGAGCACGGCGGCAGCCCGGAGCACGCGGTACGCACCGCCTTTGTCTACCAGATCAACAAGTACCTGAAGGAAAAGAATCTGTACAAAAAAGGCGAGAGCGCCATCAGCTTTCAGGACGTGCAGGACTGTCTGGTGTATGTGTCCTCCAGCTTTTCCACCCGCACCAGCTACGAGAACCAGACCAAAAAGGCCATCACTAATAAATTTGTCTCGCAGGCCATGACCGACTTCCTCAAGCATTATCTGGAAGTGTATTTTCTGGAAAAGCCGGAGGAAGCCCAGAAGATCTGCCAGCAGGTGCTGGTGAACAAGCAGAGCCGCGAGCACGCGGAAAAAACGCGCCAGAGCATCAAAAAGACGCTGTCTACCCAGATCGACTTAGCCAACCGCGTGCAGAAGTTTGTGGACTGCCGTACCCGGGACGCCGCCCGCCGCGAGCTGTATATCGTGGAGGGCGACTCGGCTATGGGCGCGGTCAAGTCCAGCCGGGACAGTGAATATCAGGCCATCATGCCCATCCGCGGCAAAATTTTGAACTGTTTGAAGGCGGATTATGCCCGTATCTTCAAATCGGACGTCATCGTGGACCTCATCAAGGTGATGGGCTGCGGCGTGGAGCTGGGCGGCAAGCACAACAAGGAGCTGGCTACCTTTAACCTCGAAAACCTGCGGTTCAATAAGATCGTCATCTGTACCGATGCCGACGTGGACGGCTACCAGATCCGCACCCTTGTACTGACCATGCTCTACCGCCTTACCCCCACCCTGATCAACAAGGGCTATGTGTATATCGCGGAGTCGCCCTTGTACGAGATCACGACGAAGGATCGCACTTATTTCGCCTATACCGAGCCGGAAAAGGCCGCCTTTCTGGAAAAGATCGGGGATAAAAAATACACCATCCAGCGCTCCAAAGGCTTGGGTGAGAACGACCCCGAGATGATGTGGCTGACCACCATGAACCCGGAGAGCCGCCGCCTTATTAAGGTGATGCCCACCGATGTGGTGCAGACCGCGCAGGTGTTCGATATCCTGCTGGGCGACAATCTGGCAGGCCGCAAGGAGCATATCGCTCAGCACGGCGCAGAGTATCTGGATGATCTGGACGTGAGCTGAGAGGGCGAGCTTGTTTGCCGAAAAAGAACAGGCGTAATAAACAAGAGGAACTGTAATGGCAAAAAAATCGACCAAGAAAACCTTAAAGCCTGTGCGCCCGCAGCTGGGCGACGGCGTTGAAATCTTAAACGCAGGCAGTGTGCTGGAGGACCCCATTACCCGCACGCTGGAAACCAACTATATGCCCTACGCCATGAGCGTCATCGTCAGCCGCGCGCTGCCGGAGATCGACGGCTTTAAGCCGGCGCACCGCAAGCTGCTGTACACCATGTACGAGATGGGGCTGCTCAAGGGCGCACGCACTAAGTCCGCCAACATCGTGGGCAGCACCATGCACCTGAACCCCCACGGCGATGCCGCCATCTACGACACCATGGTGCGCATGGGCCGCGGCAACGAGAGCCTGCTGGTGCCCTTTGTGGACAGCAAGGGCAACTTTGGCAAGGCGTACAGCCGGGATATGTCCTGCGCCGCAGCCCGTTACACCGAGGCAAAGCTGGAAGGTGTATGCGAGGAGCTGTTCCGGGATATCGACAAGGAGACCGTGGACTTTGTGCCCAACTACGACAGCACCACCACCGAGCCCACCCTGCTGCCGGTCACTTTCCCCACCATTCTGGCCAACAACACGCTGGGCATCGCGGTGGGCATGGCCTGCAATATATGCTCCTTCAATCTGGCAGAGCTGTGCGCCACCACTGTGGCGCTGATGAAGGACGAGCACCACGATATCGGCACCACCATGCCTGCCCCGGACTTTGTGGGCGGCGGCCAGATTTTGTATGATGAAGCGCAGATGCGTGAAATTTACGAGAACGGCCGCGGCAGCGTAAAGGTGCGCGCCCGCTACAACGCAGTGCCCGGCGAAAATATGATCGAGGTCACCCAGATCCCGCCCACCACCACGGTGGAGGCCATCATGGACAAGATCGCGGAGCTGGTCAAGACCGGCAAGGTCAAGGAGATCAGCGATATGCGCGATGAGACCGACCTGAACGGTCTGAAGCTGACGCTGGATCTCAAGCGCGGCGTGGATGCTGACAAGCTGATGGCAAAACTGTTCAAGGCCACCCCGCTGGAGGACAGTTTCAGCTGCAACTTCAACATTCTGGTGTCCGGTCAGCCCCGTGTTATGGGTGTGCGGGAAATTTTAAAGGAGTGGACGGCCTTCCGTGTCGAGTGCGTGCGCCGCCGCACCTACTACGACCTGCACGGCAAGGAAAAGCGCCTGCACCTGCTGCAGGGTCTTGCCGCCATCCTGCTGGATATCGACAAGGCCATTCATATCATCCGCACAACCGAAGAGGAGACCGAGGTGGTGCCCAACCTGATGATCGGCTTTGGCATTGACGAAGTGCAGGCAGACTATGTGGCAGAGATCAAGCTGCGCCATTTGAACCGGGAATACATCCTCAAGCGCACCGGCGAGATCGAGCAGCTGGAAAAGGACATTGCCGACCTGAACGATGTGCTGGCAAAGCCCGCCCGCATCCGCCGCATCATCATCAACGAACTGAACGATGTAGCGAAAAAATATGGAAAGCCCCGTTGCAGCGAAATTTTGTACGACCTGCCCGAGGAGGACGCCACTGCCGAGGAAGAAGCCGTGCCGGACTACCCGGTGACTGTATTCTTTACCCGGGAGGGCTACTTTAAAAAGATCCCGCCCCAGAGCCTGCGCACTGCCGGTGCCCACAAGCTGAAGGAGGGCGACGAGATCATCCAGCAGCTGGAGACCCGTAACAACGTGGAGGCGCTGTTCTTTACGGACAAGCAGCAGGTGTACAAGGTGCGTCTGGCAGAGCTGGAGGACGGCAAGGTGGCCCAGATGGGCATCTTCATTCCGGGACGGCTGGGCATGGACGAGGGCGAAAACGTGCTGAGCATGGTCATCACCGGCGATTACAGCGGCTTTATGCTGTTCTTCTTTGCCAGCGGAAAGTGCGCGAAGATCCCCCTCAGCTCCTACGCCACCAAGCAGAACCGCCGCAAGCTGCTGAAGGCTTACAGCGATAAGGAGCCGCTGGCAAAGCTGCTCTACCTGCCGGAGGAGACCGAGCTTGCCATCCGCACCAGTGCCAGCCGGATGCTGTTGGTAGGCACGGCGCAGATCGCCGCCAAGACCACCCGCGACAGTCAGGGCGTGGCGGTAGTCACCCTGAAAAAGAACCAGACCATCGCCTCGGTGGTATCGGCAGATACCTTGGAGCTGGCGAACCCCCACCGCTACCGCGTGCGCAGCCTGCCCGCTACCGGTGCGCTGATCCGCGCCGAGGACGAGGGCGAGCAGATGAGCCTGCTTTGATTGGCAGGCAGCGGGGAGCTTTCCTTCGCAAATGAGCCCGGAACCCCCTGTTCCACCCCAGTGCTGCGCACCGGGGCCCCACTTCGCCGGAATTTGCGCAGGAAACTCCCCGCTGCCTTTCCGAAAACAAAAATATTCTTTCTGCTGTTATTGTCAGAGAGAAGCGGAGACAAGTTTAAATCGTTTATCCTGAAAAGAGGAAACTATAATGCAAAATATCGACCTGATCTGTGTAGGCAAGCTGAACGCCAAATATTTTGCCGAGGGCGTGGCAGAGTACCAGAAGCGGCTGGCGGCTTTTGCCGCTTTCCGCATCATTGAGCTGCCGGAGGAAAAGATCGAGGAGAAAAACGCCTCGGACGCCGTGGTGAAAAAGGCGCTGGATAAGGAGGGAAAAGCCATCCTTTCCAATGTGCGCAAGGGTGCTGCTATTGTAGCCATGTGCATCGAGGGCAAGCAGATCTCTTCCGACGAGCTGGCGCAGTTTCTGGCACAGCGCGCCGGCAGCGGGGCAGGGGACGTGGCCTTTGTCATCGGCTCGTCCCACGGCCTGTCCGACGAGGTGAAGAAAGCCGCTGCTCTCAAGTTCAGCATGGGGCGCATCACCATGCCCCATCAGCTGGCACGGCTGGTGCTCACTGAGCAGATCTACCGCGCCTGCACCATCAATGCGGGCATGAAGTACCACAAGTAAAGGCAGAACTATTTATCGTTACAGAGCGCGGCTGAACTGTTTGCCGGGCTTTACAAGCGGGGCAAAACATGGTACAGTAAATATACTGTGCTTGCGCAAGCCGCAAGCACGCCCGGCGGTGGGGAAAGCCGCCGGAACACAACACGATACGACACGGCAAACCAGCCGCGGACGGAAAGGATGTACTACAATGGAACAGAGCGAAAAGACCCTTGACATGATCGTCAATCTTTGCAAGAACCGTGGTTATGTGTTCCCCGGTTCCGAGATCTACGGCGGTCTGGCCAACAGCTGGGACTACGGCCCCCTTGGCGTGGAGTTCAAGAACAACGTCAAAAAGGCATGGCTGAAAAAGTTTGTGCAGGAAAGCCCCTATAACGTGGGCTTGGATGCTGCCATCATCATGAACCCGCAGACCTGGGTGACCACCGGCCATGTGTCCAGCTTCTCGGACCCCCTGCTGGACTGCCGCGCCTGCAAGGCACGTCACCGCGCCGACAAGCTGATCGGTGAGGAGCACCCCGAGGTGAACGTGGACGCCATGAGCTTTGACGAGATGGATGCTTTCATCGCAGAGCACGAGGATATCGTCTGCCCCGTGTGCGGCAAGCACGATTTTACCCCCATCCGCAAGTTCAACCTGATGTTCAAGACCGCCATCGGCGTGACCGAGGATAGCTCCTCCACCTGCTATCTGCGTCCCGAGACCGCACAGGGCATCTTTGTCAACTTTGCCAACATCCAGCGCACCACCCGCCGCAAGCTGCCCTTCGGTGTGTGTCAGGTGGGCAAGGCCTTCCGCAACGAGATCACCCCGGGCAACTTCACCTTCCGCACCCGCGAGTTCGAGCAGATGGAGTGCGAGTTCTTCTGCAAGCCCGGCACCGATCTGGACTGGTTCGCTTACTGGAAAGACTACTGTGAGAACTGGCTGCTGAGCCTTGGCATCAAGAAGGAGCACCTGCGCCTGCGTGACCACGAGCCCGCAGAGCTGGCCTT
>CAKTCK010000071.1 GCA_934539245.1 uncultured Faecalibacterium sp. | reverse complement strand
CAGATCATTGCCTTTTTGCCGGTGAAGGACTTCAGCGCTTCCAAAGCGCCCTTGCCATGGTACAGATCACGGGGCAAAGTAAAACGAGCCATAATACAAAACCTCCAAAAATATCACGGCACACGCAGCGCTGTACCGTATTTTTATTTATTATGTTAATTATATAACAATTTGGAGGCGGCTTCAATTGACGTACCGGGAGAAAAAGCCGTTCTATTTTGGGCGGTTTCCACAAGCAGTAGGATGCAACAGCTCCCCTGCCCTAAAAAACGCAAAAAAACACCCCGAAGTCCTAAGACTTCAGGGCGTTTGAGCTGGAGCTGCTATCCAGATTCGAACTGGAGACCTCATCCTTACCAAGGATGCGCTCTACCAACTGAGCTATAGCAGCACATCACAGCTCGATTAGTATAGCACAGTTTGACCTGCTTTGCAAGCGTTTTTTGCAAAAAATTAAATTTTTACAAAAAAATCCCCCGGAGCATCCGCACATGCTCCGGGGATTCTGGGAATGACTTTTATTTTGCCAGACTGGTCAAGATGGGGTCACACTGCTCCACGGTGGAGGAGAGCATCAGGTTGTAAGCGGTGATCATTTCCTGAATGGCGGTGCGGTTCTCCTTGGTCAGGGTGTAGCTCTGGGTGGTGCCGTCCCTGCCAACGAACACAGCGGTGACGCTCTTGGCGTTCAGCCACTCGCTCAGCCAGCTGATCTCTTCGTCGTTCAGCTGGAACAGCTCTAAGTCGAACCAGCAGCCCAGATCCTGATCGTAGCCGCCGTCGTACTCCTCGTCACAGGTAAAGGTGTACATGTTGTCACCGGCGGTCACATTGACCGACTTGATGTCCAGCTTCTTGCTGCCTACATAGGTCAGGATCATGTTGAAGGAAACGCCGTCGTCCTGCAAGAACATATAAGGATACAGCCCGCAGGACTTTTTATCCATACTCGCCTGCTCCTGCGGAGAGGAAAGATCCCAGCCGCCGGTCTGCTCATCGTAGGTGATGATGAACTTAGAAAAAGCGGTTCTGAGTTCGGCATCACTGGGGGCGGCGTTGGCAGCCTCCAGTGCAGCGGGCGCAGCAAGCAGCACGGGCGCAGCCGCCGCTGCAGTCATGCCGCCGCACAGCATGACCACAGCGCATAAACCGGCCGCAATACGCCGGAACAAGCAGGAAGATCTCATAAGTCAGGTCTCCTTTCCATTTTCGAAGGGGGAGTTCTGGCTTCAGTATACCGCAGCCCAGCGGAAAAGCAAGAAAACTGACACGAAACGCCCTGACACTGTAACGAAACGACTTTAGCCCACCTGATGCTCTTCCAGCCAGCGGGTCATCTGCTGAGCAATACCCTTGACGCTGCCGTCCTCAAAGGGCACCTTCAGCCCGGCGGTCTGCATCAGCTCGGTGTAGCTGGCAAGACCGGCGCGGCGCACCAGCTTGAGGTAACGCTCCCATGCGTCCTTGCGATCGTCAAGGCTCAGCAGGAAGAACTGCAAGGCTGCCATGGTGGACAGGCAGTAGTCGATATAGTAGAAGGGGCACTCGTAAATGTGCAGCTGGCGCTGCCAACCGGCGCCGCGGCCATAGAAGGGCAGGTTGTCAAAATCGATCCACGGGCGGTACTTCTTTTCCAGCTTGAGCCACTCGGCGTTGCGCTGGTCGGGGGTCAGGTCGGGATTCTGGTACATGATGTGCTGGAACTCGTCCACGGCGCAGCCGTAGGCAAGGAACACAAAGCTGTCCTCGGCGTGGAGCAGGGAATACTTTTCGGTGTCTTTACCGAAAAGCAGGTGATGCCACGGCGCGGTGAGGAATTCCATTGCCATGGAGTGGATCTCGGCGCTTTCCATGGCAGGGCATTCCAGATCGGCGGGCACGTTGGGGTCGCGCTCGGCTACATAGCCCTCAAAGGCGTGGCCGCACTCGTGGGTCAGCACGTCCACATCGCCGGAGGTGTTGTTCCAATTGGCAAAGATGAAGGGTGCCTTGTAGCTGGGCAGGCTGGTCATGTAGCCGCCGGACATCTTGCCGGGGCGGCTTTCCACATCGAACAGCTCGTTGTCCTGCATAAAGTCGATGAACTCGGCGGTCTCGGGGCTCAGCTCGTGGTACATGGTGCGGGCGGCATCCATGCGTGCCTGATAGCCCGGGATGGGCTTGGGGTTGCCGTCCTTGAAGATGATGGGCAGGTCGGTAAAGGTGGGGTGGGTGATGCCGGTGCGCTTGGCGCGCATGGCCATCACCTTTTGCAGCTCGGGCACAACGTCCCTTGCCACCTGATCCCGGAAGGCCTGAATTTCGGCCTGACCGTAGCCGATGCGGTTCATGCGCACATAGGAAAGCTCGCTGTAATCCTTGTAGCCCAGAACCTTGGCCTGCTGATTCAGGTTCTTGACGATCTTGGTGTACAATTCGTCCAGCTCGTCCCGGTGGGCGTCAAAGTAACCGGCCTCGGCCTCGTAGGCGGCGCGGCGCACGGCGGGGTCCAGATCCTCCTTGTAGGGGCCCAGCTGGGGGATGGTCAGCTGCTTGCCGTCCAGTTCCACCAGTGCGCCGCCGTAGATCTGCTGGTACTGGCTGACCAGCGCGTTGAACTCCTGCTGCAATTCCACGGTGCGGTCGTCCATGCCCAGCACGGCGTTCTTCATACCGGCCACACAGGTAGAGCCGAAGTGCTCGGTGAGCGCTTCCACATAGGGGTTTGCCAGAAACGCCCGGCTGATCTCCACACTGGCGTTGGTCACAGCGGGGCCGTTGGCATCAAAAAAGTCCTGCTCAGCCTTCCAGTAGGCATCGCGGGTGTCACAGGTGTAGTGGATATTGGCCAGCTGGGAGGCGGTGGTGTAGTCTGCAAAGGCGCGGCTCTGCTCGTAGTACACTTGAATGAGGGCATCGCCGTCCTGCGCATCGGCGGCCTTGGCAGCCAGCTGTTTACACCGTGCCAGCAGGGCATCGATGTCCGGGCGGGTATAGGTCATTTCGTTGAATTTCATGGAAAATTTCCTTTCCGGGGCAGTTTCCCCTTTGGTATTTTGTGTTCATCTTACCACGTTCTGCGCCAAAAGAAAAGAGGGAGGCAAGCGGGCAAAAGTCCTACGTTTATACAACACTGCCAAAAATAAAAACGCTCCTTTGGCAAAGATGTCTGTTTAAGTGCTTGCAGAGCGGCAAAAAAAGGATTATAATGGCATCATCAACAGAGTAAGACCCTGCGCGTTAAGTGCCGCATCAACGGGGAGTTGTGCTGCGGACGAAGGTATTGACCGCGGTGCAGGGTCTGCATCCCGCTGCTGCATGGACTTGGGTGCAGGCGAGAGCCGTCTGCGGCTTTTGCCCGGAAGTGAATGTTGTTGGAATTCACGCCCTCCTTTGTGCGGTCTGTCACAGGGGAGGGCGTTTTTGCGTCCTGCCTGCTGTTCCTTTTTAAGGAGGACAACTACGATGAACGACAAAAAAACTTCGGTGCGTACCCTGACCATGCTGGCCCTGCTGGTAGCCATGAGCATCGTGTTCAGCCGGGTACTGAGCATTTCCACCGGCTTCGTCCGGTTCAATCTGGGCAGTCTGCCGGTGCTGCTGGCGGCGGTAGTGTTCGGCCCCGGCGCAGGCTTTGCGGTGGGCGCAGTGGCCGATATCATCGGCGGTGTGCTGGCGGGTTATGCCATCAACCCGCTCATTACGCTGGGCGCAGGTGCCATTGGCTTGGTGGCGGGCTTTGCATGGCAGAAGCTGAGCAGCCTTTCCACCAACCTGCGGCTGGCAGTCAGCGTGCTGCTGGGGCACTTTGTAGGCTCCATGGTCATCACCTCGCTGGCGCTGCGTCTGTTCTACGGCTATCCGTGGGCAACACTGGCAGTGCGCATCCCCAACGCCCTCATCCTGAGCGCCGTGAACGTTGTGCTGCTGCGCATCCTGCTGGAAAACCGCAGCCTGATGAAGCTGGCAAAGAAGTAAGAGTTCTATAAAATGGAACACCGGAGCGTCTGCAGACGCTCCGGTGTTCCGAAATTTTTAATATTATTCCTTGAATCGAGGCAGTATCTATGAACTACGAACAGGCAATGGAATACATCCACGCAGTGCAGTGGGCGGGGCATAAGCCCGGGCTTACCCGCACCCGCACCCTGCTGGCTGCACTGGGCGATCCGCACAAAAAGCTGCAATTCGTCCATGTGGCGGGCACCAACGGCAAGGGCAGCACAGCGGCAATGCTGGCTGCCTGCCTGCAGGCCGCCGGTTACCGGGTGGGACTGTATACCTCGCCCTTTATCAACCGGTTCAACGAGCGCATCCAGATCAACGGGCAGCAGATCCCGGACGAGGCGCTGGTGGCGCTGGTGGAGCAGGTGAAGCCCGCCGCCGATGCCATGGAGGACGTGCCCACCGAGTTCGAGATCATCACGGCACTGGGAATGCTCTATTTTGCACAGCAGCAGTGCGATATCGTGGTGCTGGAGGTGGGGCTTGGCGGCACGCTGGACTCCACCAATGTCATCGAAAAGCCTGCCTGCGCGGTGATCGCCGCACTGGGCATGGATCACGTCAAGGAGCTTGGCCCTACGCTGGCGGATATTGCCGCTGCCAAGGCGGGCATCATCAAACCGGGCTGCCCGGTGGTAAGCTACGGCGGCGCACCGGAGGCGGACGCCGTGCTGCGCCGGGTGGCAGCGCAGCAGAATGCGCCCTTTACCGAGGTGGATTTTGCCAAGCTGCAAATCACCGGCGGGGATCTGGACGCAGTCACCTTCAGCTTTGACGGGCTGGACGGGGTGCGGCTGCCGCTTATCGGCAGCTATCAGCCCCGCAACGCCGCGCTGGCGATTACCGCCCTGCGGGTGCTGCGGCAGCAGGGCTGGAACATCCCGGAAAGCGCCATCCGCACCGGGCTGGAACAGGTAAGCTGGCCCGGACGCTTTGAACTGCTGCGCCACAGCCCGGCCTTTGTGCTGGACGGAAGCCACAACGCCCACGGGATGCGCGCCACGGTGCAGAGCCTGAAAGACCGCTTCCCCGGGCAGAAATTCGTCTTTCTGGTCAGCATCATGGCCGACAAGGATGTGGACGAGATGCTGGCGCTGCTGGCACCGCTGGCCGAGCGGTTCGTGACCGTGACGGCGCACAACCCCCGCGCCATGCCGGCACAGACGCTGGCAGAGCATATCCGCGCCTACGGCTGCACCGCCGAGGCTGCGGACAGCATCGAGGCCGGTGTGGCGCGTGCAGAAGAGCTGGGCGGCGAAGGCCCGGTGTGCGCACTGGGCACGCTGTATTTCTCCGGCGATGTCCGGCAGGCGTTTGCCCGCCTGAATGCGTAACGATGCAGAAAAAATATTTTTGAATATAAGCAGAGCCGGACAGCCCGTGGGCTGTCCGGCTCTGCATTTTTGTAAAGAAAATATTAGATCCGCAGCTGTCTTTTTGCTATTTGCAGCGCACGGCGCAGCGGGCGGTAGAGCAGCAGCATCAGCACAAAATTGCCGATGCCGTGCAGCGCATCGTAGCTCAGGCCGCTGAGCCACCAGCTCAGGGCAAAGGAGGGCGTTTTGGCAAACAGATACACCGCCGCGCACAACCCGCCGAAGCACAGGCCGTACAGCCCGCTGAACACCGCCCAGAAAAGGGCGTAGTCCATGCGGTGCAGCAGCCATGCCAGCAGCGCCAGCAGATACCACACATACAGGTACATCACCCACCACAGGCCAAAGCCGTACAGCACGCCCTGCAGCAGGATGAATACCGTGATAGCACCGGGCGTCTCCCGGGGCAGCTCCAGCGCAAACAGGATGATGAGCAGGCTTACTGGTTCCAGATTGGGCAGGCCGCTCATGGCCTGCTTGCTTACCACCAGCAGCGCGCCCATCAGGCCGCTGAGCACCAGCCGCAGTACCCGAGTGTGCAGCGCCACCGGCTTTTTAGCCCTTGGTGTAGGTAAAGGCATAGCTGTCACCATCGTGGAGCTCAATGTCCGCCACGCCCACAGTGGTCATCTCACCGGCAGCATCGGTCAGGCACCACCAGGCCTGATCCTTGTTGTAGTCGGCGGTCTCGCCGTTCACGGTGGTCACAAAGCCGGCATCGGCTTCTTCCTGACTGATGATACCGGCCTCGACCAGTGCGGTGCTCAGCTTTTCGCCATCGGTCACATTCAGCAGAACGCTGGATACGCTGCCGTCCGCAGCGGTAACGGTGAACTCCACCGTGGCCTGTGCCTCGCTGGCAGCGGAAGAAGCGACCTCAGAAGCAGCAACAGAAGAAGCCATGGAGGAAGCGGCATCGGAAGCTGCGCTGGAAGCAGTAGAGGAAGCGGAAGCGCCGCAGCCTGCCAGCAGGCAGACGGACAGCACAGCACTGAGGGTCAGGGCAGCAAATTTATGCAGATAGTTCATGGTTCAAGATCTCCTTGTTTCGTGTTTTGCGTGCAGAGCGCACGGCAGATATAGTACCATGAAACCGGCTGAAAATCAACTTTTTTCTGTATGGCTTCAAAATATGCGGCGGCAGCGCCATGGCAATGCCGGTTACTTCGTCAAACAGTCGCTTTCTGTCCTTACTATGGCAAATCATCGCGGGAAAGTAAAGCTCCGGCGGTAAAATGAAAACTGCAAAAATCGCCCCGGCTTGCGGTTGCAATCCACCCCGCCCTGTGATATCCTGAAAAGAGAGTATCTGTTATATAAAGGAAGAAACTGCCATGGATTGCAAACTGCGTGCCAAA
>CAKTCK010000070.1 GCA_934539245.1 uncultured Faecalibacterium sp. | reverse complement strand
TGCCTCTGTAGCTCAGTCGGTAGAGCAGGGGACTGAAAATCCCCGTGTCATTGGTTCGATTCCGATCGGAGGCACCACGTCGAAAGTCGTGTAAGACTTTCTCCTTCTTTCCGCAAAATATTGCGAAAGCACCGTTGAAAAACGGGAGGGTGCAGGGATAAATGCACCGCATATGCGGCCGTAGCTCATCTGGTAGAGCGCCACCTTGCCAAGGTGGAGGTAGCGAGTTCGAGCCTCGTCGGCCGCTCCAATACGAAGCCATCGTTGATGCAGAAATGCAAAAGCGATGGCTTTTTTGTTTTATGAAGTGATGGCCGGGAATGCCCGCAGCGCCGCGCTTCCGCAGGAAGTGGCGCTGTAGTTGCCGCTTTCCATAACGACCCCACCTGTGAAAATGCGTTTGGAGCGCTCCGCAGAGCGCGACAAACGCGAAATCTAAAATAGCGATTCCTCTAATTATGCGCAAAGCGACGCGGAGCGCATTCAAAATCGTCCCGTTTGCCAAAGCAAAGAGCCGCCGTACAACACGATGCACGGCGGCTCTTCTTACAATATAAATATAGCGGCACCGCCGCAGGACGTCTTACATCACCATGGTGATGATCAACGCACACAGCGGCAAGGTGATAATGCTGAGTAGGGTAGTCAGCACCACGCTTCCGGCGGCAAAGTGCTCATCGTGGCCGAACTGCACCGCAAATACCGAGGTAATAGCGGCCGCCGGGCAGCATTCCAGCAGCGTTACCACCTGTGCAGCAGTGCCGTGGAAGCCCAGCACCCCGAACAGTGCCAGCGTAGCCGCCGGGATCAGCAGCATACGCACGGAGGCAAGCTTCCAGATGTGCTTGTCAGTCACGATGCTGCGCACGTCACCGGCGGCGATCAGCATACCGGTGATGAGCATGGACAGCGGGGTGTTCACCCCAGCCAGCAGTTCCAGCGGCTGGGTGATCAGGGCGGGCAGCGGGATCTGCAGCAGATAGATGCCCAAGCCCACTACAATGGCATACAGTACCGGGGTGTGCACCAGACTGCGGGCAACCTCCTTTACGCTGGAGCCGCCGCTGACAAGACCGTAGCCCAGCGTCCACAGCAGAATGTTGAACACGGTAACGTAGGCACTGGCATACAAAAGACCCTCGGAGCCGAACAGCGCCGAAATGAGCGGGAAGCCCATGTACGCTGCGTTGGAAAAAATGCAGGCAAACCGGAAGATGGGCATCCTGCTGCCGGTTTTGCGTGCCGTGAGCAGCAGGGTGATCACGGTGCCCAGCAGCACGGACAGGACGCTCATACCAAAAGCCGCCAGCAGATTGTGCAGGATCTGGGCGCTGAACTCCATGCGGTAAGAGTTTACCACCATGGCTGGCACAATGATGTACACCAGCAGATTGGAAAGCGCCTGTTTGTTTTCCAACTTAAGCACACCGGTCTTGACCGCCACCATGCCTGTGCCGATCAGCAGGAACAAGACCGCGACCTGCTGCGCGGTGATGAGAGCCAGTTCCATAAAATTTCCCCCTCTAAGGTCGTAACGAGTATACTACGAAAGATACAACACAGGTATAGCACAAAACCCTGCGGATAGCAAGGCTAAACGCAGGGTTTTGCAAGATTTTGCTGTTACAGCTTACAAAATGACATTTTTAATCAGCAGGGAGATGCTGCCGTCATCAGCGTGCAGGAATTCTACCTCGGATTCGGCGTTCAACAGCTCGGTGGGAATTTTTACCTCAATGCCGTTGGCGGTTCGTAGGCTGCGGCTTTCCATCCGGCGGATGCGGGCGGGGGTCACGGTCACCGGCTGGGCAGCGCTGTCAATGATGTCGCTCTTTTCCACATAGTCGTCAAAGGGCACGGCAGCGAGGGGATATTCCTCTTCCAGCTGCTGGCGCACCTGCTGGATGGACACCTGATTGTCGTTGTCGGCGGCCTGATTGGCGATCATCATGGCTACCTGTGCCTCCACATGGGGCGTTTCGGCGTAGTTTTCCTGCACAGCCTGCACGGCGGCTTCCTGAATGGCCTGCAGCTTTTTCTTTTCCGGCTGGGCGGTGGTGTACTGGAACACCACGGTGGAGAGATAAAACTCCTTGTGACCGTCAATATCATACTTCTTTTCCAGCAGCCGCATGGAGTAATCGGTCAGGTCTACCAGCGCGCCCTCCTCCACCTTGCCGCTCTGGGTGGGCAGGCAGGCGCGCTGCTGGATGATGGAGTTCACCGGTGCACCCTCTACGGTCTCGGTGTAGTGGGTGTAGCCGTTTTTGTAGTTTAGCTTCAGGATGCCCAGCCAAGGCGCACCGTCCCGGGTAAAATCCACCACGGCAAGGTCTGCCCCGGGGATGGTGGTGTGGGCGTGCATATAGTCGAACAGCACCCCGGCAATGCGGCAGGAAAGGTCCACAAAGTCCTGATTGTGCTCCAGTTCGTTTTTAAAGGCCGAGTCCGGCAGCGGGCGGCACTGGCGGATATCGTCGCTGGCCAGCAGCTTTTCAATGTGGTTCTGCAGGTAGGCGTTCTTTTCGGCAGTCAGCTCCATGGGCCCGCCGCTGAGCACCGGCGCATCCATGGTGGTATCCAGAACGTGCAGAATGGCCTGATGAATGATGATCTCCATTGTTGCTCCTCATTTCGTGACGTAGTGTTTGCGCCCAGTATAGCACAACCGCCGGAAAAAGGCGAGAGCCGCCCGGGGATTTTGCGGATTCTACAATTTACAAATCCCGCCAAAAGGGCTATACTTATAATATCTGTGCAAAGGAGGTGGAGCTGGTGGACGAGCAGCAGTTGGAACAGATCGAAGGCGTCGTGGAGGATATCATCTACGAGAACGAGGATAACGGCTATACGGTGTTCGAGATCTCCGGCGGCGGGGTGCTCACGGTGGTCTGCGGCATCGTAGGAGAGCTGCACGCAGGCGAAAGCGTCATCTGCCGCGGCCGGTACGAAAACCACGCCACCTATGGCCGCCAGTTCCACGCGCAGGAATGCGAGACCGATATGCCCAAGGATCTGGAAGCGGTGTACGCCTTTCTGGCCAGCCGCTCCCTGCCGTATATCGGCGCAAGGACTGCGGATAAGATCATTGATATGTTCGGGGCTGAAGCGCTGGAGGTCATCGCCAACGACCCCGCTCGGCTGACCAAGATTCCCGGCATCTCGCCGGATAAAGCCGACCGCATCCAGCAGGAATTCAAGCGGATGTTCGGAATGAGGGAACTCATCGCCTATCTGGCACAGTTCGAGATCAGCCCCCGCAAGGCCATGGAGGTGTTCAAGGCCTTTGGCGTGGGGGCAATGCAGGCCATCGCGTCCAACCCCTATCTGCTGTGCGGCGAGCCGCTGCAGCTGGACTTCCGTCACGCAGACAGCATCGCCCAGTACTACCACATGGAAGGGGACTGCGCCCAGCGGTTGGAAGCTGCTCTGCTGCGCACCTTGCGCCACAATGCGGGCAACGGCCACACCTGTCTGCCCCGGGCGCAGCTGCTGGCGACGGCGTCCAACTTCATCCATCAGCCGCCGGAAAAGCTGGCCCGTGCACTGGATCACTGCATCGAAACGGAAGAACTGGCCGTGAAAATGTTCGATGCCGTGCCCTATATCTACCTGCCGGATCTTCTGGCAGCAGAGCAGGACATTGCCGATCGGCTGAATCTGCTGGCAAAGCGCGGCAAGAACACTGCCCGGGATCTGGATAAAAACATCCAGATCTTAGAGCTGACGCAGGGCTTTGCCTATGCGCCCCTGCAACGGGAAGCCATCCGCAAGGCCATGACCGAAAACTGCCTTGTGCTCACCGGCGGCCCCGGCACCGGCAAGACTACCACCGTCAACGCCATTTTGCAGCTGCTGGAAAATCAGGCCGAGCGGGTAGCCCTGTGTGCTCCCACCGGCCGTGCCGCCAAGCGTCTCAGCGAACTGACCGGGCGCAAGGCCAGCACCATCCACCGTCTGTTGGAGGTGGACTATACCGGCGGCGTGGTCAGCTTTATCCATAACGACAAAAACCTGCTCAAGTGCGATGTGGTCATTCTGGACGAGATGAGCATGGTGGACGTCAAGCTGTTTCAGGCGCTCATTGCGGCGCTGCGCTACACCTGCCGTATTATTATGGTAGGCGATGCCGACCAGCTGCCCAGCGTGGGCGCGGGCAACATTCTCAGCGAGGTCATCCGCTCCGGCTGTGTGCCCACCGTCTGCCTGAACGAGATCTTCCGGCAGGCAAAACGCAGTCTCATTGTGGAAAACGCCCACCATATCATTTCCGGCGAGCCGCTGCAAAAGGGCAGCAAGACCGATGACTTCTTCTTTTTGGAGTCCGATGGCGAGGCCGCTCAGCGTCTGGTGTGCGATCTTGTCACAACCCGGCTGCCCCGGAGCTACGGGTTTGACCCCATCCGGGATATTCAGGTGCTGTGTCCCACAAAGCTTGGCCCCACCGGCACACAGGCGCTGAACGTGGAACTGCAAAACCTGCTCAACCCGCCCCAGAAGGGCAAGTCCCAGCTGCAAAGTGCCGCCCGGGTGTTCCGGGTGGGGGACAAGGTGATGCAGGTGCGCAACAACTACGAGATCGTCTGGAACCGCATCGGCGGCGAGCAGGGCGTAGGTGCCTACAACGGCGATATCGGCATCGTGGAAAGCATCAATGTGCGGGAGCGCTCCATGGTGGTGCGTATGGACGACCGGCGTCTGCTCTACCCGGCGGAAAACCTGAACGAGCTGGAGATCGCCTACGCCATCACAGTGCACAAAAGTCAGGGCAGCGAGTTCCCGGCGGTGATTCTGCCGGTGGCGCAGGTACCGCCAAGGCTGTGCTACCGCAACCTGTTTTATACCGGCGTCACCCGCGCCCGCAGGCTGTGCGTTGTGGCGGGCCGCAGGGACGTGGTGAACAGCATGATGAGCAACATCCGGCAGAACCTGCGTTACAGCGGCCTGTGCGCCCTGCTGCAGGCCGGACAGCCGCCGGAACAGCTCAGCACAGAAGGGGAGAGCCCCTGATAAAACCGCGCAGAACAGCGGCAAAGCTTGTATACTTTTTGCCGCAACTATGTTATACTAAAGCAGTCTTTGTTTTTTGCCCGCAGCTGCGGGCGTTACATACATGATAGAGGAACGCAGAGAAAGGATTCAGGCAATTATGGCACAGAATGATATCGGCATCGACCTTGGTACTACTACCATCATCATTGCGCAGGAGGGCAAGGGCGTGGTGCTCAACCAGCCCAGCGTTGTGGCAATGGACACCCGCAAGAACACCGTGCTGGAGGCCGGAGACAAGGCACTGGCTATGGTGGGACGCACGCCCAACTATATCTCCGCTATTTTCCCGCTGAAGGATGGCGTCATCAGCGACCACACCATGACCCGGGAGCTGATCTGTCGCTTTGTCAAGCAGGTGTACAGCTCCCACATGGTCAAGCCCCGGGTGGCCGTGTGCGTGCCCGCCGCCATTACCGGCATTGAGAGCGATGCTGTGGTGGAGGCTGTGGTGGCAGCCGGTGCCCGTCAGGTGTACCTGATCGACGAGCCCATTGCCGCCGCCCTCGGCTCCGGCATCGACATCACCCTGCCGGACGGCCGCATGATCATTGATATCGGCGGCGGCACCACGGATATCGCCGTGCTGAGCCTTGGCGGCAAGGTCAAGGCCACCAGTGTGCGCGTGGCCGGTAACCACTACGATGAGGAGATCCTCAAGCACGTCCGCAACAAATACAGCATTGCCATCGGCCAGCGCACTGCCGAGGAGCTGAAAAAGCACGTTGCCTGCTGCCCCCAGAAAACGGATTTCCACGAGAGCATGGAGATCAAGGGCCGCAGCCTGCTCACCGGTCTGCCGGTGCGCGTGACCGTTTCCACCGATGATCTGTACGAGCCGGTGATGATGCTCAGCGAGCAGATCGGCACCGCAGCCCATCAGGTGCTGGAAAAGACCCCGCCGGAGCTGGCAGGCGATATCTACCGCAACGGCGTCATGCTGACCGGCGGCGGTGCCCAGCTGCACGGCCTGACCGAATATCTGAGCCAGGAGCTGAAGGTGGAGGTCACCGTCTCGCCGGACCCCGTAAACTGTGTTGCACTGGGCACGGCGCAGAGCCTTTCCATCGGTGATAAGCTGGAAACCGGCTTTACGGATGCTACCCCGCGCATCGGCCGCCGCTAAGCTTTGTACGTTTTGTCCATGTCATATCACAAAGCAGCAAAAATAAAATTTGTTAATTTTTGTTGAAATGAATGGCAAAATACGGTATACTATACCCAAATTGATTTTCTGCTAACGATGTTGTATCGCTTGCAGTATCCAACAAACAGGAGGAAAAACCATGGACTTAGGTTTCGATGTGGTCGTTACCATTACTGGTATCGTGCTGGTGTTCCTGATCCTCGTGCTGCTGATGGCTATCATCACGCTGGAGGGCAAGATCTTCGACTCGATGAACGCCAAGAAGAAGGCCGCCAAGACTGCTGCGCAGGCACCCGCCGCAAAGCCCGCTGCCGCTCCGGTACAGCAGGCTGCGCCCGCTCCTCAGGTAGAGGAGGGCATCCCCGGTGATGTGGTGGCCGCTATTATGGCTGCTATCCATGCAATGGGCAACGGCAAGTACACCCTCAAGGCAGTGCGTCGTGGCAAAAATGGCTGGGGCAAGGCCGGCGTGAACGACACCACGGCCCCGTTTTAACACAGGAGGAAGAGCATGACACAGTTTATTGATACTCTGGTCGGTATTTTCCAAAGTTCCGGCTTTGCACAGTTTGGCCAGCCCGGCGGCTGGCTGTACGCCGTGATGATCTGCGTGGGCTGCTTTTTGCTGTACCTCGCCATCGTCAAGGAGTTCGAACCCCTGATCCTGCTGCCCATGGCCTTTGGCATGATCCTTGCCAACCTCCCCGGCAGCGGCATCATCCATATGCAGTATTTTGTCGGTGACGGTCTGGAGCACCCCATGTGGGTCGAGATCCTGAACAACGGCGGTTTGGCCGATATGCTCTACATGGGCGTCAAGCTGGGCATCTACCCGCCGCTGATCTTCCTCGGCATCGGCACCATGACC
>CAKTCK010000069.1 GCA_934539245.1 uncultured Faecalibacterium sp. | reverse complement strand
AAGTTGTAGCAGATGACCTTGACACCGAACTTGGACAGGTTGCGGATGCACTGCTTGTAGTTCTCGATATACTGGTCGCGGGTGGGCAGACCGATCTTGATATCGTCGTGCACGTTGACGGACTCGACAACATCCATATCAAAGCCGTAGGCGTGGATCTGGTCTGCAACCTTCTGGATCTCGTCGATTTCCCAGATCTCGCCAGGCATCTTGTTGTGCAGTGCCCAGACGATGCTGGTCACGCCGGGGATCTGCTTGATGTCGCTCAGGGTGACGGGGTCGTTGCCCTCGCCATACCAGCGCCAACCCATTTTCATAGGCATAGAGAAGTTCCTCCTGTCGTTATTTATCATGTGGCACGCGCAGTACGCCTGCGCGCTCTTCTTGCTTATATTCTAATATATCAGTTACAAAATAGCAATACGCACAATGCCATTTTTTTGTGTTTATTCTTGTATACTTTACACAAAAACGGCAAAATGCCAGTTTTTTAACAAGGTTTTTGGGCAGTGTGCTGCTTTCTTTCCATAGATTCCCTCCTCTGCCGTTGGGCTACCCAAGCAACAGCTTGCAACCACCAAGCGTGTAGTGCTCTGACCCAGCCACTCAAAACAGCCTGCTCCGGTTGACAATTCCTGTAAAAACCTTTATATTCAAGGCACGCAGCGCTCCGCGAAAACCGCCGGGCGCACTTATCTGGTTCTTATATAAAGGAGTATCCGCTATGGTTTCACCTACCAAGTGCATCGCCGGGCGTTCCGTTGCCGATTGGGTCGCGGCATACCCTGTGGTCTCCGACCTCTGCGCCCTGAAGGAGACTGCATGGGTAAACCCGGACAAGCTGCCCTTTGCACAGGCTGCGGCTGCCTGCCCGCTGACTTTGGCCGATATTGAGGACGCCGCCGCACGGCTGGAGCGGTTTGCGCCTTACCTTGCCGCCGTCTTTCCCGAAACTGCCGCGGCCGGCGGCATCATCGAATCCCCTGTCCGACCCATCCCCCGGATGCAAAAGGTGCTGGAAGAGTGCAGCGGCACCCCCATCGCCGGGCAGGTATGGGTCAAGCTGGACAGCCACCTGCCTATTTCCGGCTCCATCAAAGCCCGGGGCGGCATTTACGAGGTGCTGAAAACCGCCGAGGACATTGCCCTGCACAGTGGAATGCTGCACCTGACCGACAACTACGCCGTTCTGGCAGAGGAGCGTTTCCGCAAGCTGTTCTCGCAGTATTCCATCGCGGTAGGCTCCACCGGCAATTTAGGGCTTTCCATCGGCATCATGAGCGCAAAGCTGGGGTTTCAGGTCACCGTGCACATGTCCGCTGACGCGCGGCAGTGGAAGAAAGACCTGCTCCGCAGCCGAGGTGTCAAGGTGGTGGAGTACGCATCCGATTACAGCATCGCCGTGACCGAGGGGCGCAAGCTGGCGGCGGACGACCCCTACTGCCACTTTGTGGATGACGAAAACTCCAAGACCCTCTTTCTGGGCTATGCCGTAGCTGCCCTGCGGCTGAAAAAGCAGCTGGACACGCAGGGCGTTACCGTGGATGCAGAGCATCCCCTCTTCGCCTATCTGCCCTGCGGCGTGGGCGGCGGCCCCGGCGGCGTGGCCTTTGGCCTGAAGATGCTGTTCGGCGATGCCGCACATTGCTTCTTTGCCGAGCCCACCCACTCCCCCTGCATGATGCTGGGCATGGCCACCGGCGAAAACAGTCGCGTTTGTGTACAGGACTTTGGCATCGACAACCGCACCGCCGCCGATGGTCTTGCCGTCGGGCGCGCCTCCGGTTTTGTGGGCGGGCTGATGCGCCCCTTTATGAGCGGCTGCTACACCCTGCAGGACGAGCGGATGTACACCCTTCTGGCACAGCTGGCAGACGCCGAAAAGCTTTTCCTTGAGCCCAGTGCACTGGCGGGAATGTACGGCCCGGTGCTCACCCAGCCCGGGCAGCTGCTTGGCGCTTACACCGAAGCCGCTCTGCCCGCCGGTGTGCTGGCAAACGCCACCCATCTGGTCTGGGCCACCGGCGGGAATATGGTCCCCCGGGAAGAAATGCAGCGCTACTACGCAAAAGGCCAGGCGCTGGTACAGAAATAACAAGCAAAAGCCGCCTTTCGTGCCAAACAGCACAAAAAGCGGCTTTTTATCGTCTTATTTCAGGAGCAAAGAACCTTGCGGAAGCTTATTCCGGCAGATCCTCTTCGTTCTCGAGAGAGTGCCAGACGTTCTGGACGTCGTCGTTATCCTCCAGAGAATCCAGCAGCTTGCCCATCAGCTTCAGCTGATCGGGGTCGGTCAGGCGGGTGGTGGTCATGGGCACCATGGCCAGATCGTCGGACAGGATCTCGTAGCCCTTCTCTTCCAGAGCCTTGACCACAGCGGAGTAGTTCTCGGGATCGGTGGTGACCTCGGCTGCGTCCTCGCTGGCATCAAAGTCCTCGGCACCAGCATCCAAAGCGTCCATCATGGCCTCGTCGGCGTCCTTATCCTCCAGAGAGATGTCAATGACACCCTTCTGGTTGAACAGGAAAGCCACGCAACCCATAGCGCCCAGATTGCCGCCGTTCTTATCGAAGTAGTGGCGCAGGTCGGCAGCGGTACGGTTGCGGTTGTCGGTCAGGGTCTCCACCATGACAGCCACGCCGCCGGGGCCGTAGCCCTCGTAGGTGATAGCCTCGAACTCGGTCTTGTCGCCGCCCTCGGCCTTCTTGATGATACGCTGGATGTTATCGTTGGGCACGCTCATGCGCTTTGCCTTGGCGATCAGATCTGCCAGCTTGCTGTTGGAAGCCGGGTTGGGGCCGCCGTCACGGACGGCAACGCTGATCTCGCGACCGATCTTGGTAAAGACCTTGGCGCGGGCGCCGTCAGTCTTTTCCTTCTTGCGCTTAATATTGTTCCATTTGCTATGTCCAGACATGGGAAAGAGCCTCCTAAATTTATCGGTATCTCCGCCTGCGGGCAGACGGGCTGTGGTCGCCCGCTTGTGGCAGCACACAAAATCTAACTCTGTTATTCTATCACAATCCACCGGCGCGTTCAAGCCTGAAAAGGTGGATTTTCGCCCGGATGCGTGTAAATCTGCGGTTTACAGCAGCCGCAGCGCCTTGGGGTAGTGGTTTTTCACCCGCCCGCCGGACACCTTGCCGCCGCCCAGCGGCCAGCCGTCCACGGTCACGCAGCACCAGCCGTCCGCTGCTGTGCGGGCTTCCACCTCGCGGCCGGAGAGGTACTCGGTGCAGCGGCAATCGACAAGGGTCAGCTGCTCGCAGTTCGTGCACAGGCTGCCGAAGGCCGTAAACAGATGATGCTCCGGCACAAAGCGCCCCTTCTGCACACTGCCCACGAAAACCCCCGCCCGCAGCACATGAAGTCCCGTCTGCGGAAAGGCTACCGGCAGCAGCACACCGCCGCCGTGCACCACAGCCGGGCGCTGCGCCAGCGCGGGAAAATACTGCCGGGCAAACTCCTGCCATGCGGCAAGGCTCTGCGCCGGGGTGGCCTCCCCCGCCCCTGTGTCCCGGGTGCGGCGGCTCGTGCCCTGCACGGCGTCCCGGCAGGCGCGGCTATCCGCGCGGCGGGCGCTGCGGGCATCTGCCGCCTTAGCAGGCTTCGCCTTGCCCTTTTTGCCCGCTTGGGCAGCAGCGGCAAGCCAGAGCTGCTCCTCCGGGGTGTATTCCCCTTCCGACGGCAGAGTGCGGGGCGTGCCGGCCTTGACCAGCCGGGCCATAAAGTGTCCCTCGCCGCCCTGACAGGGCCAGATGCGGCGCACCTTGCTCACGTCCAGCGGCAAGCCGCCGGTGCGGTTCTCTTCACCTGCGCTGCCAAAAGTGTAGTCCACGTTGCCCAGCACATCGGCCAGTGCAAACTCCGGGTGGCGCTGCAAAAAGGCCGCCACCTGCGCTTCGTCCTCCTCCGGCGCAAAGGTGCAGGTGGAGTACACCAGCTGCCCGCCGGGAGCCAGTGCCGCTGCGGCGCAGTCCAGAATTTGTGCACCCAGCTCTGCGCACTGCTTTACCAGTGCTTCGCAGTGCTGCTGCAGCGCTACTGGCTCCTTGCGGAACATTCCCTCACCGGAGCAGGGCGCATCCACCAGCACCCGGTCGAAAAACTCCGGCAGCGCCTCGGCAATGCGGGCGGGGGTCTCGTTGAGCACCACGGCGTTGGAAACCCCCATGCGCTCAAGGTTGCTTTTTAAAATTTCGGCGCGCGCAGCCACATACTCGTTGCTCACCAGCACACCGTGCCCCTGCAATGCCGCCGCCAGCTGGCTGCTTTTGCCGCCGGGCGCGGCGCACAGGTCCAGCACCCGCATTCCCGGCTGCACCCCCAGCAGCGGCGCTGCCGAGGAGGCCGAAGGCTCCTGCGAGTAGAACACACCCGCATGGTGGTACGGATGCCGCCCGGGCTTAAAGTCCGGCTGATGCACCACAAAAGCCGCCTTGCAGAAGGGCGAAGGCTCCAGCGGGAAATCCGCCCTCTGCGCAAACTGCTCCGGCGTGGTGCGCAGCGCCGACACGGTAACGCCGCGCTCTGCCGTCTGCTGCGGGGCGGCATACAGCTGCTCGTACCGCGGGCCCAGCAGGGCACGCTCCCGCTGCTCAAAATATTCCGTAGGCATATTCTTTTCCTCCCATGGGATGTATAAAGCCGCCGGCTGCGGCCACACTATGGACTGTGAGGGCGGCCCCGCCCCCACAGCAACGACCGAAAGGAGCATTCACACCATGGAAAACCGCAGTGAGAACCGCAGTACCAATTGCAAGAACCAGACCGCTAACCGCACCAGCAGCAAGACCACCAACAGCGCCACCAACGAGCACAAGCACCCCAACCAGTACACCAAGGGTGCCGATGACGAGAGCGCTAAGAACTCCACCAACAGCCGTTCCACCAACGCAAAAAACAGCCGCTGATGGCGTAAGCGGCATCTGACGGACCGCAGATGCCAACAAGCAAAGCCCGCCGCCTTCCACCACTGGTTTCCAGTGCGGAAAGCAGCGGGCTTTCGCATTCTTATTTCTGGTCAGGGTCAAACTGCTGCCACAGCACCTCAAACAGCTGGTGCACACGCTCCAGCTGTCCGTTCAGGTACAGCCAGCCCAGCAGGCACTCAAAGCCGGTGGAGGCACGGTATTCCTCCGGGGAGGCGTGCTTGGCCACGCTGGCCTTGCTGGCGTTGCGGCCACGCTTGAACACGGCCAGCTCGTCCTCGGTAAACAGCGGCTCCAGCAGCTGCTCTTCCCGGAACTGCGCCTTGGCAGAGACATACTTGACCTTTTCGGCGTTCAGCTTTCCGGCTGAAAGGCGGTGGTGCTCCACCAAACGCTGGCGCACCAGCAGTTCCAGCACGCTGTCCCCTACAAAGGCCAGCGCCAGCGGGCTGAGTTCCCGCGGGTCGATCTTTTCTGATTCGTTCATGATGCTTTATCCTTAGAAGATATAGTCGAACTGATACTCGCCGATGAGGATGGTATCGTTCTCTTCCACGCCCTTCTGCACCAACGCGTCCAGAATGCCGCTCTCGCCCAGCTGACGCTGGAAGAACTGCAGGCTCTCGTAGTCGTCCACATTGCTGCCGGCCAGAATATACTCCAGCCACGGGGCATCCACGCTCCACACATGGGCTTCCATGCGCTGGATGGTGAAGTCGCGGCCGTTCTTCTTGGGCTCCGGCTTTTTGTACTCGGGGGTGAACACCGGCACCTGCGGGATATCCTTGAGGCGGTTGTACACGAGCCCCGGCAACTGCTTGACGCCCTGCATGGTGGCGGCAGAGATGGGCACAAAGGTCAGACCCTTGCCCTCCACATACTGGCGGAAGGTCTCGATCTGCTCCTCGGTGGCAAGGTCGCACTTGTTACCCACCACGATCTGCGGACGCTCAGCCAGAACGGGGCTGAACTTTGCTAACTCCTCGTTGATCTTCTCAAAATCCTCGATGGGGTCGCGGCACTCGCTGCCGGAAACATCCACAACATGCAGCAGCAGGCGGCAGCGCTCCACATGGCGCAGGAAATCGTGTCCCAGACCGATGCCCTCGCTGGCGCCCTCGATCAGGCCGGGGATGTCGGCGCAGACAAAGCTTGCGCCCTCGCCCACCGACACAACGCCCAGCGTGGGCACAAGGGTGGTAAAGTGGTAGTTGGCGATCTTGGGCTTAGCGGCGCTGATGGTGGAGATAAGGGTGGACTTACCCACGTTGGGGAAGCCGATCAGACCCACGTCTGCGATCAGCTTCAGCTCCAGGGTCACCTGCAGATCCTCACCGGGCATACCGGGCTTTGCAAACTTGGGGATCTGGCGGGTGGGGGTGGCAAAATGTGCGTTGCCGTAGCCGCCGCGGCCACCCTTAGCAATGGTGACCGGGGTGTGGTCGGACAAATCGGCGATGACAAGGCCGCTCTCTGCGTCCTTGATCACGGTGCCCAGCGGCACCTTGATGACCAGATTCTCGGCGTTTTTGCCGTGGCACAGGCTTGCGCCGCCCTTGCCGCCCTCCGGGGCCACATACTTGCGCTTATAGCGGAAATCCATCAGGGTGGACAGATGGTCGTCCACCACAAAGATGATGTCGCCGCCCCGACCGCCGTCGCCGCCGTCCGGACCGCCTGCGGCCACGAATTTTTCGCGGTGGAAGCTCACCGCGCCATCGCCGCCCTTGCCCGCATGGAGCCATATCGTGGCGATGTCGATAAAGTTAGTCTGTGCTGCCATACAGCCCCTCCTTAGTTTTACAGGCTGCCGCATTATGCAAACGCGCAGCCTTATTTCATCAAAAAGAGCCGGGCCACGAGGGTCCGGCTCTACGATTGCAGTTATTCAGAAAGAAGTTACTGCTTAACGCTGCACTTCTTGCCGTTCTTGCCCACGCGCTCGAAACGGACGGTGCCGTCCACCAGAGCAAACAGGGTGTCATCGCTGCCCTTGCCAACGTTCTCACCCGGCATGATGTGGGTGCCACGCTGACGAACCAGGATGTTGCCGGCCAGAACGAACTGACCGTCTGCACGCTTGGTGCCCAGACGCTGTGCTGCGGAATCGCGGCCATTCTTGGTGCTGCCTACGCCCTTTTTATGTGCCATTGTAATTTACCTCCTTAGCCGTTGATCGCAGTGATCTCAACCTTGGTGTAGGGCTGACGATGGCCCATGCGGCGAGCACTGTGCTTCTTTGCGCGATAGGTGATGATGTTCAGCTTCTTGCCCTT
>CAKTCK010000068.1 GCA_934539245.1 uncultured Faecalibacterium sp. | reverse complement strand
GTGGCCGACCATGTGTATATCGAGCCCATGACGCTGGAAGTCGTGGAGCGCATTCTGGACATCGAAAAGCCGGACTCCGTGCTGCCCAACCTCGGCGGCCAGATGGGTCTGAACCTGTCCATGGAACTGGCACGCTCCGGCTATCTGGACCGCACCGGCATCCGTCTGCTGGCCTGCAAGCCCGAGACCATCGACCGTGCTGAGGACCGCGAGCTGTTCAAGGAGACCATGGAAAAGCTGCACCAGCCCATCATCCCCTCTGAGGTGGTGGAGACGCTGCAGGACGCACTGGACTGCGCCGACCGCATCGGCTACCCGGTCATCGTGCGCCCGGCCTTTACCATGGGCGGCACCGGCGGCGGCATCTGCGAGACCCGCGAAAAGCTGATCGAGATCGGCACCAACGGCCTGCGCCTTTCTCCCATCCATCAGATTTTGGTGGAAAAGTGCATCGCCGGCTGGAAAGAGATCGAGTACGAGGTGATGCGCGACCACAAGGGCAACGTGATCACCGTATGTAACATGGAGAACCTCGACCCTGTGGGCATCCACACCGGTGACTCGGTAGTCGTGGCTCCCTCTCAGACCCTGACCGACCACGAGTACCAGATGCTGCGTACCGCCGCACTGGATATCATCACCGAGCTGGGCATCGAGGGCGGCTGCAACTGCCAGTTTGCTCTAAAGCCGGACAGCTTCGACTACGCGGTCATCGAGGTCAACCCCCGTGTGTCCCGTTCCTCCGCGCTGGCTTCCAAGGCTACCGGCTACCCCATTGCCAAGGTGGCTACCAAGATCGCCATCGGCTACACGCTGGACGAGATCACCAACGACGTTACTGGCAAGACCTGCGCCTGCTTCGAGCCTGCGCTGGACTACATCGTGGTCAAGTACCCGAAGTGGCCGTTTGATAAGTTCGTTTACGCTGACAAGTCTCTGGGTACCCAGATGATGGCTACCGGCGAGGTGATGAGCATCGGCAACAGCTTCGAAGCTGCCATGATGAAGGCCGTTTCCTCCATTGAGCTGGGCATGGACACCCTGACCCACAAGCCCTTTGAGGAGCTGACCGACGAGGAAGTGGTGGAGCACATGCACGTTCAGGACGCCGAGCGCGTGTTCTGCGTGTACGAGGCGCTGAAGCGCGGCATCGACCACAAGACTATCTACGATATCACCAAGATCGACTGGTGGTTCTTGGATAAGATGCAGCATCTGGCAGATCTGGAAAAGGGTCTGGCACAGTGCAACGGCCAGCTGTCTCTGGAGCAGTACAAGACTGCCAAGAAGTACGGCTTCCAGGATAAGACCATCCGCCGTCTGGCACAGGTGGACACCCTGCCTGTGGAGAACTACCGCGCCGGCTTCAAGATGGTAGATACCTGCGCTGCCGAGTTCTCCGCCAATACCCCCTACTTCTACTCCACCTACGACGGCGACAACGAGGCTGCAGGCTTCATCGCTGAGAAGGAAGCCGAGACCGCTGCCAAGGGCGAGCCGAAAAAGAAGAAGGTTCTGGTCTTTGGCTCCGGCCCCATCCGCATCGGTCAGGGCATCGAGTTCGACTATTGCTCTGTGCACTGCGTATGGACCCTGAAGAAGAACGGCTGCGAGGCCATTCTGGTCAACAACAACCCCGAGACCGTCTCCACCGACTTTGATACCGGCGACCGCCTGTACTTCGACCCGCTGAACCCGGAGAGCGTGGACAACATCATTGCCACCGAAAAGCCGGATGCCTGCGTGGTGCAGTTCGGCGGACAGACCGCCATCAAGCTGGCCAAGCACATGGACGAGATCGGCCTGCCCATTCTGGGCACCCCGGCGGACGCCATCGACGAGGCCGAGGACCGCGAGCGCTTTGACGAGCTGCTGGAGCGCTGCAACATCCCCCGCGCTCCGGGCCGTACCGTGTTCAATCTGGACGAGGCTCTGGCCGCTGCCGAGGAGATCGGCCTGCCGGTGCTGATGCGCCCCTCCTATGTGCTGGGCGGTCAGAACATGATCGTGGCCTACAACAACGCGGATATCATCGAGTACATGGGCGTTATCACCGAGCACGTTGACATGGATCACCCGGTGCTGCTGGATAAGTACATCATGGGTACCGAGTGCGAGGTGGACGCCATCTGCGACGGCGAAAACTTCCTGATCCCCGGCATCATGGAGCAGGTGGAGCGCACCGGCGTGCACTCCGGCGACTCTATCTGTGTCTACCCAGCACAGCACCTGACGCAGGACGAGATCGACACCATGGTGGACTATACTGGCCGCTTTGCCCGCGAGCTGCACGTCACCGGTCTGGTCAACGTGCAGTACGCTGTGTCCCATGGCCGTGTGTATGTCATCGAGGTGAACCCCCGCTCCTCCCGTACCGTGCCGTACATTTCCAAGGTCACCGGCGTGCCCATGGTGGATCTGGCCGTGCGCTGCTGCTTGGGCGAAAAGCTGACGGATATGGGCTACGGCACCGGTCTGCACCCCAACGCCCCCTATGTGGCAGTAAAGGTGCCCGTGTTCAGCTTTGAAAAGCTGCACGCCGTGGATACCCAGTTCGGCCCCGAGATGAAGTCTACCGGCGAGGTGCTGGGTATTGCGCCCAACTACCATGACGCCCTGCTCAAGGGTCTGATCGGTGCAGGCTATACCTTTAAGACCCCCGGCCCGGGCAGCTGCTGCATCTTCACCGTGAAGGACAGCGACAAGCCCGAGTTCGTGGATATTGCATGGAAGCTGAAGGATATGGGCTACAAGCTCTATGGCACCTCCGGCACCTGTGCATGGCTCAACAAGCACATGGTCCCCTGCAACGAGGTGCGCAACATCTCCGGCGAGGCTCCCAACATTGTGGATCTGCTGCAGAGCGGTCTGGTGGACTATGTGTTCTCCACCAGCGCCAAGGGCCGTGACCCCCGGCGCGATTCCGTCCGCCTGCGCCGCAAGGCCGTGGAGCTGAGCATCCCCTGCATCACCGCAGTGGATACCGCCGCTTCTTTGGTGGACTGCCTGCGCAGCGAGCACAGCTTGGCAAACATCCCGCTGGTGGATATCGCCACCCTGTACCGCGGCAAATAAGCCGTAACACCCGCATAAAACAGCTCTTTACAGCGCCTGCCGAAACGGTGGGCGCTGTATTTGTGCGGAGTGCACGGAACTGAATGTGGTTCGTGCGCAATAAGCTACATTTCGTGCGCAATCCATCGAAAACAGTACGAGAAATATGTTATACTCAACAACGCAAAATTTGCCAAAAGACGTTACTTTTGGACATTCCAGGAGGATATCGATACATGACCCGTTCCCAGATGATCGAAACCGTGGCACGCAAGACCGGCTTTACCGAAGCACAGGTCGAGACCACGATGGATGCAATGTTTGACCAGATCGCGGACTGCCTGCGTGCTGACGAAAAGGTGACCATCGCTGGCTTTGGCCGCTTTGAGATGCGCCCCCGCAAGCCGAAGGCTTACACCAACCCCAAGACCAAGGTGTCCAGCCAGCTGGAGTCCACCTCCATCCCCGGCTTCAAGGCCAGCGGCCGCTTCAAGCAGAAGCTGGAAGCCGGCAAGAAGAGCGTGGAAGAGACCGCCTGATCCTGCACACTGAGAACCGTACCCGTGACCCCGGGTGCGGTTCTTTTTGTTTCTCTGCTGACAAGCGCGGCATTTCATGCTATACTTGTTGCAACGAGAAAAAACGCCACAAAGAACGGAGTTGTCCAAATGCTTTACAGCGAGTTGCAGTGCAGCGAAGCCATCCACAAGGCTGTGGAACGCATGGGCTTTGCCGAAATGACCGAGATTCAGGAAAAGACCATCCCCCTCATGCTGGCAGGGCATGATGTCATCGCCAAGGCACCCACCGGCACCGGTAAGACCTGTGCCTTCGGCATCCCGGTGGTGGAGCATATCCAGCCGGAAAACAAATACCCGCAGGCCGTCATCATGGCACCCACCCGGGAGCTTGCCCAGCAGATCGCTGAGGAGCTGACCAACCTTACCTACTTTATGCCCGAGGTGCAGGTGGCCTGCGTGTACGGCGGTGCCAACATGGAAAAGCAGGCAAAGCGTCTGGCCGAGGGTTGCCAGATCGTGGTAGCCACCCCGGGCCGCCTGATGGATCACTACAAGCACCACAGCATTGATATCTCCCATGTGACCCAGATCGTGCTGGACGAAGCCGACGAGATGCTGAATATGGGCTTTTATAAGGATGTGCGCCACATCATTGAGATGATGAAGGCCCGTAAGGAGCTTTCCATGTTCTCCGCCACCATCAGCCGCGAGGTGATGGATATCGGCTGGCTGTACCAGCACAACGCCGAGGAGATCACCGTGCAGCCCCGGGAGGAGAGCCAGCCCAAGATCACCCAGTATATGCTGGAGACCTCCGGCCGCAACAAGCTGTCGGATCTGGCACAGATCATCATCGGCGAGGGCTACAAGCGGGTGATGGTGTTCTGCGATACCAAGTTCAACACCGCCACACTGGCAAACCAGCTGGCACGGCTTGGTTTCTCGGTGGATTGCCTGCACGGCGACCTCTCCCAGAAGGAGCGCAACCAGATTATGCAGGCCTTCCGAGACGGCAAGCTGGCCATTCTGGTGGCTACGGACGTGGCTGCCCGCGGTATTGACGTCTCGGACGTGGATGCCGTTATCAACTACGATGTGCCCAGCGAGAACGAGCACTACACCCACCGCATCGGCCGCACCGGCCGCGCCAAAAAAGAGGGTGTGAGCTACCTGTTCTATGTGCCGGAGGAGAAGAAGCGTGTGCAGGAGCTGCTGCGCCTGACCCGCAACACCGACCTGTGCACCCCGGTGCACTTCGACTTCAACCATGAGCACATCGTGGTGGAGAAAAAGCAGGACAACGCCGACCGCTTTCAGATCAAGTGCTATTTTTAAAGGAAGGAGCTGCTGTACGACCTTGTGCGGCGGCTCTTTTTGCAAAAAGGCTTGACCTTCCCCTTTGTGGAAGGTGTAGAATACTCCCGTAAGGAGGGGGTCGTGACCCATGAAGATCAACGAAGTGGAAGCCGCCGTCGGCGTGACCAAAAAGAACATCCGCTTTTACGAGGAAGAGGGGCTCATCAGTCCCAGCCGGGAGCCGGGCAACGGCTACCGCAGCTACTCGCAGGCGGACGTGGAGCGCCTGCGCCGCATCAAGCTGCTACGTAAGCTGGATGTGCCGTTGGTAGAGATCCGGGAGATGCTGGAAGGGCAGCGCACGCTGGCCGAGGGCATGAGCCAGCAGCTGGAACGTCTGCGCAGCCGCCGCACCGACTTGGAAGAAGCAATCGGCTTCTGCACGCTGCTTCAACAGGAAAACGGCCCTCTGGAACAACTGGATGTGGAGCAGACGCTGGAGCGCCTGACCGCACGGGAAGAACAGGGAGTGACTTTTGTGAACATTGAACGTACCGACCAAAAGACCCGCCGCATCCGGGGTGCCTGCATCGGTGCCGCCCTTTTTGTGACCATGATGGCCTTTGTGATGGCGATCATGGGCTGGGCAATCTATACCGATCCGCAGGATGCCCCGCCGCTGCCGCTGCTGGTGGTGATGTTCGGCATCCCGGCGGGCTGCATCGTAGGCACCCTGAAGGTGCTGCTGGATCGGATCGAAGAGATCGGAAAGGGAGAAGAAGATGCTTATCGTAACTATTAACGAGATCCCGGGCAAAAAGCTGGAGGCGCTGGGCGTGGTGCGGGGCAGCACGGTGCAGAGCCGCAACCTTGGCCACGACATGATGGCCGGTTTCCGCACCCTTGTGGGCGGCGAGGTGACCGACTACGCCGATATGCTCACCGAAGCCCGGCAGATCGCCACCGGGCGCATGGTCAAGGACGCCGAAAGCCTTGGCGCAGATGCCATTGTGGGGATGCGGTACGCCTCTGCCAGCGTCATGCAGGGCGCGGCAGAGGTCATAGCTTATGGAACGGCGGTGAAGTTCGTATGACGGTAAAAGAAAAGCAGGGCTTCGGCCTGTACTTCCTGTTAGCCTTCGGCATGGCGTGGTTGTGTCAGGTCGGCGGCTGCATGGCGCTTTTGCAGCAGAATAACGCCGTGCTATATCAGCTGACGCTCATCGTTACCATGTTCTGCCCGCTGCTGGCTGTACTGCTGGTGCAAAAAGCCTTTCTGCGCCAGCCCACCGGCATCGGCTGGAAGGTGCAGGGCAAGCGGCGGTTCTGGCTGGCGGCATGGTTCGGCCCTGCGGTGCTCACCTTGCTGGGTGCAGTGCTGTATTTTGCCGTGTTCCCCTCCCGGCTGGACTTTTCCGGCAGCTGGCTGGTAGCCGCTTACGGCGGTGAGATGGACGCGCAGACCCTGCGCAGCCAGTTGGGGGTCTCCACCGGCAGCTATCTGCTGCAGAATGGGCTGTTTGCGGTGCTCCTTGCCCCGGCCATCAATATGTTCCCTGCGCTGGGCGAGGAGGTCGGCTGGCGCGGCTACATGATGCCCCGCCTGAAGGAGCAGTTCGGCCTGCTGAATGGCCGCCTGCTGGGCGGCGTTGTATGGGGCATCTGGCACTGGCCGCTGATGTTGCTGGTGGGCTACGAGTACGGCACCGACTACTTGGGCGCACCTCTGCTGGGTCTGGTGGTGTGGTGCGTGGTCTGCTTTGCCCTGAACACCCTGCTGGATATCTTGTACGAGAAAACGGAGTGCATCTGGGTGCCCGCCATTGCGCATGGAGCGTTCAATGCCATTGCGGCGCTGCCGCAGGTGCTGGTCACCCCGGCAGATACCTATTATAATGTGCTGGGCCCCATGCCCATTGGCCTGATCGCCGCGCTGCCGATGCTGGCAGCGGCTGTCTGGCTGACCCTGCGGGAGATGAAGCAGGAAGAAAAGAACTGAATTACAACGCGACAGCCGCTGCACGTTTTGTGAGGCGGCTGTTTTGCGTAGAAATGGTGGAAGAAAGGTCAAAACAGCCCCCGAAACCGGGCGAAAAACTGGCTGATGTATACAAAGCGCAAAAAAAGGCGAAAAAAATGTAAAAAAGGCTTGCAAAAGTAGTTGCGGTATGGTACTATATGTAAGCGCCAAGCGCTGAGACAAAAGAATGACTTCTGAAGTCCCAGCAGGAAGCCCTTGAAAAGAACCAATAGACGCTGAAAAACACCAGTTGACACTGAGATGTACGAAGCGCTCCAAGTTCAAAAAACTTCAAAAGCTTCTCAAAAAAGTGCTTGACAAAAAACCGCTTCTGTGGTAAAATAATCAAGTCGTCAGCCGC
>CAKTCK010000067.1 GCA_934539245.1 uncultured Faecalibacterium sp. | reverse complement strand
GCAAAGGCTGTTGTGTTCTTCCTGATCGTTGTGGTCATCTCGCTGATCCAGCTCCACTTTACCCGCTCTAAGGAGGTGCAGCAGTAATGTCGAAACAGAAAAGAACTTTGGATGTCATCCTTACTGTTGTAATGGTGCTTCTCTGCCTGCTGTGGATCTACCCCATCGTGCTGATCCTGCTGAACAGCTTAAAGACCGAAGGCAGCTTTACCACCTCTACGGTGTTCCGCCTGCCCACCGCCGAAACCTTTGCCGGTCTGCGCAACTACGTTTACGGCGTGACCAAGATGAACTTCCTCTCCAGCATGGGCTACAGCCTTCTGATCACCATCACCAGTGTGGTTCTGATCCTGCTGTGCTGCTCCATGACCGGTTGGTATCTGACCCGCGTGAACAACAAGCTGAGCAAGTTCATGAACCTGCTGATCGTGTTTTCCATGGTCGTTCCCTTCCAGATGGTCATGTTCACCCTGTCCAAGACCGCTGACCGGCTGAAGCTGAACACCCCATGGAATATCTGCATCATCTATCTGGGCTTCGGCGCCGGTCTGGCCGTGTTCATGTTCACCGGCTTTATGAAGAGCGTGCCCATGGAGATCGAGGAAGCCGCCATGATCGATGGCTGCAACCCCATCCAGATTTTCTTCAAGATCGTGTTCCCCATCCTGAAGCCTACCATGATCTCCACTGCCATTCTGGAGACCATGTGGGTGTGGAACGACTACCTGCTGCCCACGCTGGTGCTGGATATCAAGAAGTACCGCACCATCCCCATGGCGATCCAGTATTTCCGCGGCGGCTACGGCCGAGTAGAACTGGCTCCCATGATGGCCTGCATCATCATTGCTATCATCCCCATTATTATCCTCTACATGACCTGCCAGAAGTACATCATTGAGGGTGTCGTGGCCGGTGCTGTAAAGGGCTAAGGAGGTGCACGGTATGCGTGCAAGCGGCATTTTGATGCCGGTGTTCAGTCTGCCGGGGCCTTTTGGCATCGGTACGCTGGGCAGTGAAGCGACCGCATTCGTTGATTTTCTGGCCGAGGCAAAGCAGACTTATTGGCAGATTTTGCCCATCGGCCCTACCGGCTATGGCGACAGCCCTTACCAGAGCTTTTCCGCCTTTGCCGGAAACCCCTACTTTATTGATTTCCGTCTGCTGGCGGCAGATGGCTATCTGACCGCCGAAGAGATTCCCGCCGCGCAGCCGGTGGATACCGTTGACTACGGTACGCTGTACAACCAGCGTCCGGTGCTGCTAAAAAAAGCCGCTGACCGACTGCTGGCTGCCCCCTCCCCTGCTTACGAAGCCTTCTGCGCAGCGCAGAGCTTCTGGCTGGAGGACTACGCCCTGTTCATGGCTGTGAAAGCGGAACAAGGACAGGCAGGTCTTGCCGACTGGCCGGACGCCTTGCGCTGCCGGGAGCCGGAAGCCATTGCTGCCGCAAAGGCACGGCTGGCTGACCAGATCTGCTACCACAAGGCAGTGCAGTTCTTCTTCTATACCCAGTGGAACGCACTGAAAACCTATGCCAACCGCAAGGGTGTCTTGCTGGTGGGCGATATCCCCATCTACGTCAGCCCGGATTCCAGCGATCTGTGGACCCACCCGGAGCTGTTCCAGACCGATGGGCAGATGCATCTGACCCATGTAGCCGGCTGCCCGCCGGATGCCTTTGCGGCAGACGGCCAGCTATGGGGCAACCCGCTGTATGACTGGCCCGCCCACAAGGCTACCGGTTTTGACTGGTGGAAGCGGCGTATGAAGCATGCCACCTCCATCTACGATGTGGTGCGCATCGACCACTTCCGGGGCTTCGAGAGCTACTACTCCATCCCTGCCGGAAACACCACGGCTGCGGGCGGTCACTGGGAAAAAGGTCCCGACCGGGACTTTATCCACGCCATGCAGCAGGCACTGGGCGGCGGCAATATCATCGCCGAGGATCTGGGCTTCCTGACCCCGGAGGTGAAGGCGATGCTGGCCGAGAGCGGTTACCCGGGCATGAAGATCATGCAGTTCGCTTTTGACAGCCGGGAGTCGGGCAACTACCTGCCCCACACCTACCCCCGCAACAGTGTGGTGTACACCGGCACCCACGACAACGTGACCACCGAGGGCTGGCGCAGCAACGCCAGCGCCGAGGATGTGGCCTACGCCTGCCGGTATCTGCGCTGCACACCGGAGACCCTGACCGAGGGTATGATCTGCGCCTGCCTTGCCAGTGTTTCGGATACTGCCATCATCCCGCTGGCGGACTGGCTGCATCTGGGCAGCGAGGCCCGCATCAACACCCCCAGCACACAGGGCGCAAACTGGCACTGGCGGCTGGCGCAGCCCCTGCCCACGGCACTGGCCGGGCACATCGCCGATCTGACCACGCTGTATGAGCGTGTGCCAGAAAAGCCGTAAGCTGCCACTTCCCTTTCACTTTTCATCCTGTAAAACCACAAGGCATCTGCTTTATCCTCTGCTGCGTTCTGCGCAGCACAGCGGGTACAGGCAGATGCCTTTGTTGTACACATTTTTAAGGAATACAGACCGTTTTTGCTACAACATTTTTTCGCCATACAAAAGCAAGTATTTTTTGTGTTTACAGCGTATTCAGGTCATTTTCGTGATCTTCCGTCACAATATGTTCACAAATGTATCATGATTTTTAAACCCTCGCTCTCTTGTCATTTTTGTGCAGATATGCTACAATTCAGTTACTAGATGAACTACCCCTTGGGGAGTTCTGTGTGCGAAAGGAGTTTTCCATCATGGATCATACATATCAGCGCCCTCTGCAGCTGCCTGCCGGCTACTCTGTGCTCTCTGCCGAGGAGATGACCTACACTGAGGGCGGTGCCCTTTCCATTAACATTACCCAAGAGCAGGTCATGGCCTTTGGCGTGAACGTCGCCGTAAATCTGTTGGGCATGATGGGGCGTTATGCGTTCCAAAGCGCCTTCTCCGGTATGCAGAATGCCCTGAACGATGGTTTAAGCGTCGGCGATGCCGTGGGGCACTACTGGGGCAAGCTGAACCCCTGGAGCAAGGTTGCCACGATTGGAATGGTCGGTCTGGGCGGTTATTATGCCTATTGTCAGGCACGCAGCATCTATCTCTCCATCAAGAATATTGTGGACGCCTTTAAGAATACGATCAACGAAATTCAGGCCAACAAAAAGGCAGAGCAGGAGGCCGTCGAGCAGCAGAATTGTCTGCCTACGCTGGTAGCTCTGTGCTGATTTTTCATCGACCCGGAAAGGAGTGTTCCTCTTTATGAAAAAGCTTCAGCTGCCTTCTTCCTATGCAGCGCTTTCTCCCGAAGAGCAGCGCACTGCCTTTGGCGGCAGCGAATTTGGCGATGCTGTCGGCAGCTTTTTTGACAATCTGCACTTCGGTGATTTCTTCTGGGAAGGTGGGCTGCTCTCGTTCTCCTTTACCTTTGTTCCCATGCTGCTTTTCCGTATGATCAAGGTAGGCGTACAGACCGGGATCAAGTTGTATCAGCAGCTCACCCATTTGATTGGTATAACCAACGAGACCGCCACCGCTACCGTCCAGTATCTGGACAGTATCCAACAGCAGAGAACAGATCGTCCTGTTACAAACTCCCTCCCCCAGCCCTTTTCTCAGCAGCAGTAAGCCATAAAAAAGCCGTGCAGCCCGGAGCATTCCGGTCATGCACGGCTTTTTGTTTTGTTTAGATCACCCGGACTGCACCCTGCTCCCGCAGGCGCAGCACATAGCAGCTGCCCTGCCCGAACACCCGCTCAATAGCTGTATGGTACCGCCCGAGCAGCCGCCCGGGCACATAGGCTTGGATGGTGCCTGCAAAGCCGCCGCCCTGCATCCGCCATGCGCCCTCGGTGCCTTCCAGAATGCTCTGGCTCAGAGCAAGCGCCACCGACAGCCCCTGATGCCGCACATCCGCTGTGCAGTACACATTCTGGCACAGCGCAAAGGAAGCCTGTCCGCTCTGCTTTACAAGCCCCGCAAACACCGGGAACTGCTTTGCATAAAGTGCATCCCGCTGCGCCAGCGTGCGGGCGTTCTCCTCAAAATAATGGATTGCCCGCAGCACCGCACGGTCTCCGCAGCGGTTGCGCAGGGCAGGCAGTGCCGCCCAGAACGCACTTTCCTCCACCTGACCCAGCAGCGGCTTGCCAAAACAAGCTGCCACCTGCTCCATCTCCTGCCGGATGGCTGCAAACTCGCCGGTCAGCTCACTGTGACTGCCCCGGGTATCGGTGACGCAGAGGAACATCCCCTCCGGCAGCAGACCGTCCGCGTGGAGCTTTTCGATCTTTGGGGTGCGCGGATCGGCAAAATCCGCAAAGATAATGCCGCCCACCGCGCTGGTCAGCTGATCCAGCAGGCCGCTGGGCTTGCCGAAATAGGTATTTTCGGCATACTGGCAGATACCAGCCAGCTCCGCCGGGGTCAGCCCGGTGCTGTATTCCTCGTTCCAGATGGACGCCATGCCCATCTCAAACGCCGCCGAGCTGGACAGCCCGGAGCCGCGCAGCACATCGCTGGCGGTATAGGCGTCAAAACCGCCGATCTGCTTGCCCACCGCGCGGAAGCCCTCGGCAATGCCGCGGATCAGACTGGCCGAGTGGGTGCTCTCCCCTGCCTGCGGCTCTGCGGTGGCAAGATCAATGACATCCAGCTTATTGAACCCCCGGGACTTGACCCGCACATAGCCATCCATATTGCGGGCCGCCACCGCCACAAGATCCAGCGTGACCGCCGCCGCAAGGCCGTAGCCGCCCTGATGATCCGTGTGGTTGCCGCCCAGCTCTGCACGCCCGGGTGCAGAGTACACCTGCACCTGCCGTCCGGGGCCGAAATACAGCTCGAACTGCTCCAGCGCAGCCGCATAGCGCCCGCGCTGCCGCTGCAGCACCGCCGGGTCTGCCCCATAAAGTGCAGCAAGTGCGGCGTCCCAGCTGCCCTGCAGGATCTGTTTTCTGAGTTGTGCACTGGTGGCCATGACAGCTCCTCCCCTCCAGAATGAACGATTCTGCTCTTTTTGCCTATTGTAATGCATTTCGGGCTTTTTTTCAATTTATTTGACCCAAAAATCCAAATTTCGGCGTCAGTTGCAAAGAATAAGATGTACTTTTGTTGAATTTGCAGGGCGTTCTATGGTATACTGGGTGCAGAATGTGACAGGACGGAGGTAAAGCTGCCATGCCAGACGTTTATAAGCAATCCTTTAAGCAGAATTACACCAACAACATTGAATTGTCCATCTTCAACTGCGGCCTGGAGCGCTGCGCTCCGGGTCAGACATGGGGTCCCGGCATCCGCGACCACTACCTGATCCATCTGGTGGTATCCGGCAAGGGTATCTTTGAGGTGGGCGGCCGCACTTGGGAGGTGAGCGAGGGCGATTTGTTCTTCGCTCGCCCTAGCCAGCTGATCCGCTATACCGCCGACGAGCAGCAGCCGTGGGAGTACAGCTGGGTGGGCTTCAACGGTGCCTGTGCCCACAAGCTTGCCGCGCAGCTGCCCTTTACGGACGACGCCCCCGTGCACCACACCAACGACCCTGAGGGGATGCGGGCAGCCTTGAACAATATCTACTCCTCTCGCGGATTGCAGCCGCAGGACGAAGCCGCCATGGTGGGATATCTGTACCTGTTTATCGCCGCTCTGATGCGGGAGACCAGCGCAGGCAAGCCCCACACGGCCTCCTCCTCCAGCCAGTATGTGCTGAACGCCATCAAGTACATCCAGTTCAACTACTCCCACGACATCTCCATTGACGATGTGGCCAAGAGCGTGGGGGTTTCCCGCAGCCACCTGTACCGGGTGTTCATGCTGAACGTGGGCAAGAGCCCCATCGACTACCTGACCGAGTACCGCATCAACGAAGCCTGCAAGCTGCTGCGTGCCGGCAGCCTTTCCATTGCAGAGGTGGCGGTATCGGTAGGCTTCTTTGACCAGTTCTACTTCTCGCGGGTGTTCAAGCGCGCCAAGGGCGTGCCGCCCAGCAAGTATTTTGCCGCCCAGCAGGACGCCGACCCGGCAGACCCTGCTCACCTGTAACCAGAGCCCATCACACAAGGAGAAACCATGCCTTTACAGAAAAATCAGATCCTGACCCTGCGCATCGAGCGCCTTTCCAGCGACGGCAGCGGCGTTGCCCACAGTGCCGATGGCGAGGCCGTATTTGTGCCCGGCACTGCCCCGGGGGACGAAGCCCGGGTGCGCATCGTAAAGGACTGCGGCCGGTATGCCTTTGGCATTCTGGACGAGCTGCTCACCCCCTCGCCGGACCGCATTCCGGTGGACTGCCCGGTGGCAGGCCCCTGCGGCGGGTGCAGCCTGCGGCATCTGGACTACGCCGCAGAGCTGCGCGCCAAACAGGAAAGCGTACTGGACGCCTTTCGCCGCATCGGCGGGCTGGAGGTTCCGGTGCTGGACATCCTACCCTCCCCGGAGGTAGACCGCTATCGCAACAAGGTGCAGTTTCCTGTGGGCGTGGACAAGAACGGCGTACCCTGCATCGGCTTCTACGCCGGGCGCACCCACCGCATCGTCCCCTGCCCGGACTGCAAGCTGCAGCCCGGCGTGCTGAATGAGATCGGCAATGCGCTGTGCGCCTTTTTTGCGCAGCAGGGCATCCGCCCCTACGACGAGCAGAGCGGCAAGGGGCTGGTACGGCACATCTTCCTGCGGCGCGGCGCACACAGCGGGCAGATCATGGTGTGTCTGGTATGCACCCGTGCAAAGCTGCCCCACGCAGAGCAGCTTTGCACCGCACTGCGGGAGCAGTTCCCGACCATCAACACCATTTTGCTCAACGTCAACGCTAAAAACACCAACGTCATTCTAGGCAGCGAGAACCATATCCTGTACGGCCCGGGCTACATTGAGGACACTCTTTGCGGCGTGCCGGTGCGCCTGGGGCCACTATCCTTCTATCAGGTCAACACGCTTGCCGCCGAGCGGCTGTACGGCGTTGCTGCGCAGTACGCGCAGCTGACCCCGGACGACGCGCTGCTGGATCTCTACTGTGGCATGGGCACCATCGGCCTTTCCATGGCCGATCAATGCCGGGAACTGATCGGCGTGGAGATCGTGCCAGAGGCCATCGAGAGCGCCAAGGCTAACGCTGCCCGCATGGGCGAAGCCGTAGCCGCCAAGAGCCGCTTTTTCTGCGCCGATGCCGGACAGGCTGCCACCCAGCTGGCCGCTGAGGGCCTGCACCCGGACATCGTGATGCTGGACCCGCCCCGCAAGGGCTGCGATGAAGCCACCCTTTCCGCCGTGGTGCGCATGGCATCCCGCCGGGTGGTGTATGTCAGCTGCAACCCCGCCACCGCAGCCCGAGACGCCGCATGGATGGAGAAGAACGGATATCATGCAGAGAAGGTGCAGCCGGTGGATCTGTTCCCGAGGACGAAGCATGTGGAATGTGTAATCACACTTTCCAAGGGCACCGGTGCTGCCAGCTTATAAGCACAATTGGCGGTCATTAAGGAAGCCGCAAAACCCATTATCCGTCACCCGCCCGTCTGGTTTTCAGGCGGGCATTTTCTTTTGCCGGAATATGGTGTTTCTACCTTTATCGTGGTACAATAGATGCAAGAATCATTCTTCAGGAAAAGCACCCTTTCATCCAATTTATAGGACACCCATTGTTGTAAAATCAGGATGTCCACCTATCACAAAAAATAAGGAGCAACGTATGCCAAACGA
>CAKTCK010000066.1 GCA_934539245.1 uncultured Faecalibacterium sp. | reverse complement strand
TTGGCGGCTACGCCGTGGTGGTTCTGATCGGTGGGGTTGCCGGGGATCCATGTGCTCAGCGAGACCAGCGCAAGGTCACTGCCGGTAGCCTGTGCAAAGCAGCGCCCCACCAGCATGGCGCAATCCTCCTGCGAAAGTTCCTCGGTGACGGTGGTAATGAGCTCCGGGGTGTTGTTCACAACACTATCCTGATCCTCGTCCAGCTGACGAATCACATCTTCCATGGTGGCGTTGCCCTTCATGAAGTCCAGCATCTTGTTGCCGGTGGTTACAATGGTATTTTCCCAGCCGGAGTAGATAAAGGGCGCGGTATTGCCCGCGTTCAGGGCGTTGGCGATGTCAGCATAATAGGTGTCGTCAGCTTTTGCGTCCTTGAAGGGCAGCAGGCTGCTTTTCAGCGCTGTTGCGGGCTGCAGAGCGCTGGTGCCCGCAACGGTGGAAAGCACGCGCATCACCTTGAGCGCGTCCTCCAGCTTCTGGGGGTTCTGCTCCAGCTTTTTATTCAGACCGTAAAAACGGTTCACATTCAGCACAAAAACGTTCTGGGTGCCGTCCTCCGAGAGAAACGGCATCAGCCCGAATTTATCGGCGTTGCCGTCTGCCTCTACGATGCCGTTGGTGTTGCCGATCAAAAACAGGGTGTTGCCCTCGGCCATCCTCTGCCGGGTCACACTGTCGTCAAGAGCATCGCCGGAGCCGTTCAGCATCCCGATGTCCTTCCACTTTTTGACATACGCCATCGCCTGCACCATACCGGGGGTGTTGCTGACGTTTGCCTTGCCGGAAAGATAATCCTTCTGCCACTGTTTGCCGTCCAGCGTGCCGAGAAAATCGGCGTCTGCAATGTTGCACAGGTACTGGAAGCCGTAGCCCGGGTACTGGATCTGCGGCAGGCAGAAATCGACCCCGGCTTCCTTGGCTTTTGCAGCCAGCGCTTCCAGCTCGGCAAAGGAATTGGGCAGTTCCCAGCCGTGTTTTTTCAGCAGAGTCTTGTTGTAGGTGATGCCGTAGCAGTTGTAGGTTGAAGGCAGCAGATAGATGGCACCGTTATCAAATACATCCTGCAGGCGGGACTCCACATAGTTGTCGGTAAAATCGTAACCGGAAAGATCCAGTAGTTTGTCGGAGACCAAATCGATCCGGGGGTTGTAGTACGTCAAGGTGCAGACGTCCGGCAGGTCGCCCGCTGCAAACATATTCTGCAAACAGGTGGTGGTGTTATCACCGCTGTAGGGCACGACCTCCATGTTCACTTCCGGGTAAACGCTGTGCACCTGCTCAATAAAGGCTTCTACTTCTTTATAAGGTGCCATAAAGGTAACGGCTTCGTGCGCATTGTCTTTTTTTGCTGTCTCGGTCTTACTGCCACTGTTGCCGCAGGCGGTCAGCGCTGCCGTGGCGGCTGCAAGGCCGCAAGCCTGCAAAAACGAGCGGCGGGAAATTTTCTTCATCATACAATAATATCTTCCTCATATTTTAGCGGCAATACTGCATGAATCCAATGGGATGCAGCGCTGCCTTGACATGGCTATTCTTACACACCCCACAGGAACCCCTACGCTCGCGGCCTGTCCGCACTGGGCATACGCCGATTTTCCCATAAAATGACAAGCTTATTGTACCATCGCAACAAAAGTGTTTCAAGTTGTTTTTGAATGTTTTTGTAGAATCATGGTTTGTGCATTGTATTCTTTATATAATAGAATATGTCGGACTGGCGATCATTCGTTTTCTGCTTGTCTATGGAAGGTATTTCCTTGCAACAATCTTTCCTGTAAGTGTATTGTCACAGAACAGTGAGAACCGGCAGGGGAGGCTTTTCTGCTGGGAGAAACCATGGTATACTGAATGCAGCGAACCGGAATGAGTCAAAGAAAGACGAGGAATGTAAAATGAACATCGAAGAACGGGCAGCACAGGCTGCTGCATGGAAAGCTGCCGGACAGTGCAACTGCGCACAGGCGGTGCTGAAAGCATTTGAGGACAAGCTGCCGGTGGACACCGACACCCTGATGAAGCTGGGTGCAGGCTATGCTGCCGGTATGGGCTGCATGGAAAGCACCTGTGGCGCGCTGATCGGCGCAGTGATGGTGGCAGGCGTTGCTACCGACGGCAAGGGCACGCCCCGTATCTCCAAGGAATTGCTGCAAATTTTTCAGGGAAAGTGCGGTGCTACCATCTGTAAAGACCTGAAGGGCATGGATACCGGCACACCGCTGTGCCCCTGCCCGGAATGCGTCCGCAACGCCGTGCTGGCATTGGGCGAGGTGCTGGGGGAGTAAGATGAAAAAGGTGTTGTTTGTTTGCCACGGCAATATCTGCCGCAGCCCGATGGCGGAATTTGTGATGAAGGATTTAGTGGAAAAGGCGGGGCTTTCCGGGCAGTTTGAAATCGCCTCAGCAGCTACAAGCACCGAGGAAATCGGTAACCCGGTCTATCCGCCTGCCCGGCGCAAGCTGGCAGAGCACGGCATCTCCTGCGCAGGCAAGACTGCCCGGCAGATGACCCGGCGGGATTACGAAACCTACGACTATCTCATTGCCATGGATCATAACAACCTGCGGAATATGGCGCGGTTTGTGGGCAGTGACCCGGAGCACAAGGTCTCGCTGCTGATGAACCACACCCGCCGCCCCGGCGATGTGGCAGACCCGTGGTACACCGGGGATTTTGAGGCTACATGGCAGGATGTGCTGGAGGGCTGCACCGCCCTGCTGGAAGAGCTGCGATAAAAGGGGAAGGCTATGACGGAACGTTATTGCGAGGGCGAACGGTTTACCGGTCTGTCGTTTGTCGAAGAGGTCTTTGAAAGCTGCGATTTTGCAGACTGCGTATTTGTGGACTGCTCCTTTACAAAATGTGCGCTGGACCACACTACCCTGAACGAGTGCCGGTTTGTGCGGTGCGAAATCACCGGGCTGCGGAGCGTGTCCTCCTCGGTGCAGGCGCTGGATTTTGAGGACTGCCGCCTGCAGGAGATCGAGTGGGCACCGCTGCTGTCCAACGGGGCATTCCCGGACCCCATCCACATCCTGAAGGATTGCAGTCTGAAATACAACACCTTTACCGAAATGAACTTTAACCGCTTTGATTTTTCAAACGGGAACGAGATCGTTGGCTCCATGTTTGCCAAGTGTGAGATGCAGCTGGCGAATTTCAAGGGCACAGAGCTGCACGAAACGGAGTTTTACCAGTGCGACCTGCGCAAAGCAGATTTCCGGGATGCAACGGGCTATAAGGTGGATATTCTGGGCAGCCGCCTGAAGGATGCAAAGTTCTCGCTGCCGGAGGCTGTGAACCTGCTGGCAGACCTGAAAATCAAGCTGTCCTGAATACCCTTTCCAAGACTGTGCCCAGCCTGCTGGTCGCCAAGAAGATTTTGGACGATATGATTGTTGCCAACAAGGCTTACTGGCCGGAGCTGCACTGATCAGTACCTCGTCAGCGGCAGATACCGGACAACTGAGCCCATAAAACATTGAAAGCCTCCCCGTCATTCTTTTCAAGAAGGATGCCGGGGAGGCTTTTTGTGCTATCTTTTACCATATTGCCGATTGAAAAGTTCTGATTTCTGGCAGTCGGAAATAGACTGAGATGACGCACAAAGCGACCATACAGACCGAAAAGAGGGTGCTTATGGAAAAAACTGCTTTCATTCTGTACGAAAAATTCTGCTCCGACAGCGAGGAACAGCGCAGGGAACAGTTTAAAAAAGCGTTTGAGCGCTATCTCACGGATGCACTGCAAAACGATACGCCCATGACCTTGCGTGACGGAGCATAGAGGGGAGGCGGGCGAGATGCTGAGCAGGGACACTTGTGCCAAAAACAAAGGGCACAGACCATGAAAGCGGCAATTTACTGCCGCCTGAGCAAGGAGGATGAAGGAAAAAACGGCGAGTCGGAAAGCATCCAGAACCAAAAGTCCATGCTGACCGCGTATGCTGTGGAAAAGGGCTTTGAGATCTACCAAATCTATTCGGATGAGGATTATTCCGGTATTGACCGGGAGCGTCCGGCGTTCAATGCTATGATACAGGCCGCCAGCGAACATAAGTTTGATGTGGTGCTGGCAAAAACGCAGTCCCGCTTTACCCGTGATATGGAGCTGGTGGAAAAATATCTGCACGGAAAGTTCATCGAGTGGGGCATCCGGTTTATTGCCGTGGTGGATCATGTGGATACCGGCGAGGCTGCAAACAAAAAATCCCGCCAGATCAACGGTCTGATCAACGAGTGGTATCTGGAGGACCTGTCCAACAATGTCCGCGCCGTGCTGGACCACAAACGCAGGGAGGGGCTGTTCATCGGCTCCTTTGCACTGTATGGGTACTGCAAAGCCCCGGACGCCAAGGGAAAGCTTGTCATCGACCCGGAAGCGGCGGAGGTGGTAAGACGCATTTTTGCATTGGCACTCAGCGGAATGGGTGCACACAAGATCGCGCAAATTCTGAACAATGAGGGCATCCCAAGCCCGACAGCATACAAACAGCTGCATGGTGCGCAGTACCACGCTGCTATGAAAAAAACTGCGGTTTCGCTATGGGGCAGCCCGACGGTCTATCAGATGCTCCATAATCAGAGCTACATCGGCAATTTGGTACAGGGACGGCACAAAAAGGTCGGCTATAAATCCAAAAAGACGGTCTGGCTGCCAAAGTCCCAGTGGATCGTTGTAGAAAATACCCATGCGCCTATCATAGACCGAGATACCTTTGAAACCGTGCAGCGGATGCTGGCAGCGCGCACTCGGAGCGGCGGGCGGGGAACGATCCATCCGCTTGCCAAAAAAGTGGTTTGCGGATGCTGCGGCAGTTATATGGAGCAGACTGCCCATCAGCCAAGAGCGGATGGAGCTCAAAGACGCTATGTCCGCTGCCGGATGCACCAGCGTGCGCCGGAACGGTGCAGCAATAAGACCTGCACTGATCTGAATGCGTTGGAAAACACCGTGCGGGAGCGTATCCGGGAATACGCGGAGGTCTATGTTGACTCGGAAAAGGTGGAGCTGCCCCAGCGGGATGACCCAGTGCGACAGCAGGCGCAGGCAAAGCGCAGCGAGCTGAAACGGCTGCAATGCGAAGCAGACCGACGGCGCAAGGCTGTGCAGCAGCTGTATTTGGATAAGGTATCTGGGCTGATCGATGCCGTTCAGTTTTCAGAGATGAACCGAGCGTTTGGGGAGGAAATAAAAAATGCGGAAAACCGCATCCGTGGCTTGGAAGCAGAACTGGAACAGCAGCCAAAGGAAACAGACGCCGTTCCGGCGCAAAGGCAGCGCGTGCGGGAGCTGGTACAGATTCCGCAGTTGACCCGCGAGCTTGCAGTGCTTCTGGTGCGGCGGGTTGTTGTCGGTACAAAAGACCCGCTGACCGGGCAGCAGGAGATCACGATCGAATGGGAGTTCTGAGCCGAAACATGCCCTGCCTGCCCGTTGGGGTATTTTCGTCCGCCCATGTGGGGTAGACCTCACTGGAAGCAACGTTGGCGATATAATCCCGGAAGGAGACGGTCACGTTGCGGGCAGAAGCTGCCGGTTTGCCCAGATGAACCGTGATGTTTTTGGGGATGACGACCTGTTCCAGTACCCGGGGCGTGCAGTGCTGCACTGGTTGCGTGCCGCTGCCGCCGCTGCCCGCAAACAGCGCGTGCGGCGGGATGATGATGGGAGCGTCCGGGATGTCCCGGCCTTCCTCGGTGTCGGGCAGCATCTGGGGCTGCGCCAGCGTTACCTGACCGGCAAAGATCTGGATGCCCTCAATGCGCACGGTGCGGTAGCCGGGCTTTGCGGCGGTCAGGCTGACAATGGCGTAGGGGCGGGTAGTGTTATCCTCGTCCAGCGAGAGGGCGCAGGCGGGGGCTTCAACGGGGATGTCGGCGGCGCTGCCGGTGGCATCGGTGATGCGGTGCAGGGTAAAGCCGTCCCCCTGCACTGTAACGGTCACCTCCTCCACGGGGGCAGACTGGCGTGCCGCGAAGGTCTGGATGCGGAGAGTTCCGGTGTTTTTCATGGAGATACGCTCCTTTGCTGGTAAAACTATGCTTCTGCCCCAGCGTATTCCGTCCGGTGCCCGGGCGTGCATGGCGATGCCCACAGCAAACAAAAAAAGCCGCCCGAAGGCGGCAGGGGAGAATAGCTTATTTGGCGCTGTCCTTGGCAAGGGCGGCGTCAATATTTTTTTGCAGGGCGGCAAGGTTTTCTTCCTTGTCGATGCCGCCCAGCAGGGGCTGACCCACAACGTTGCCGTCCCGGTCAAAAACGTAGGTGGTGGGGAAGGCCATGATGTTCAGCGCAAACTTGCCGGCTTCGCTGCCGGAGGCAAAGTAGATGTTGCGGTAGCTTGCGCCCTTGGCTGCCAGCAGTTTTTTGGCGGCTTCAATGCCCTGCTGGTTGCCGTCCAGCGTCTCGGTGTTGATGCCGACCACCTCGCCGCCCTGTGCTTTGACCTTCTCGTTCAGGGCGTTCAGGTCGTCCAGTTCCTCCACGCAGGGCTTGCAGCCGTTGAACCAGAAATTCACCACCGTAAAGGCGTTGCCCGCAAACAGGCTGTTGTCCACCGGGTTGCCCTCTAAATCACTGCCCTCAAACTGAGGGAAGGCAGTGCCCTGTGCAGCAGCACCGGAAGCTGCATCCTCTGCGGGGGCAAGGACGGCGATCTGATTTTCGATGGCACGAATCTTTTCTGCGTCGGCGGTCAGGGTCTTGTACTCCTCGTCCGAGAATTGGTCCTTTGCCTTTTCCACGGCACTGAGCAGAAAATCGCCGTAGTTCGTGCTGAGGGTGGTGTCGGTCACGTTTTTGTCCATGGAAGCGAACACCTTCTCCCACAGGGCATCGTTTGCGGAAAGGATCTCGTTTTCCTCGGCCAGCAGCTGCTCCTCGGTCTTGCTTTCCGCTGCCGCAGAGGAAGCGGAAGATGCAGTAGATGCAGAGGATGCGCCCTGCCCGCAGGCGGCAAGGCTGAAAGCCAGCGTAAGGCCGAGCAGAAGTGCGGTTACACGGTTGAATTTCATGGGTTTACTCCTTTGTTGTTTCAGTGTTTGATTGGTCTCCCAGCCCGAATTTATACTGAATGGCGTCCGTGGGGCAGGCTTTCATGCACATTCCGCAGCGGATACATTCGGCGTGGTTGGGGGTCTTGGTAATGTCTACGTCCATCTTGCAGGCCCTTGCACAGGCTCCGCAGGAGACGCATTTGTGAGTGTCTACGCGCATCTGGAACAGTGAGACCTTGTTCAGCAGCGCATAGAACGCGCCCAGCGGGCACAGCCACTTGCAGAAAGGGCGGTAGAACACCACGCTGCCCACAATGACCGCCAGCAAGATGCAGGCCTTCCATGTGAACAGCTTGCCCAGCGCGGCGCGGATGCCCGCATTGGTCAGGGAGAGGGGAATGGCACCTTCCAGCACGCCCTGCGGGCAGAGGTATTTACAGAAGAACGGGTCGCCCATGCCCAGCTCGTTGACCACTAGCAATGGCAGCAGCACCACCATGACCAGCAGCACCGCATACTTTAAATAGCGCAGCGGCTTCAGCTTCTTGGTGGAAATCTTGGGGGAGGGGATTTTGTGCAAAAGCTCCTGAAACCAGCCGAACGGGCAGAGAAAGCCGCAGATGAACCGCCCCAGCAGTACCCCGAAGAGAATCAGGATGCCGGTGATGTAGTAGGAAAAGCGGAACTTGGAGGAGCCCACCACCGCTTGGAACGCCCCCACCGGACAGGCACCAGCAGCACCCGGGCAGGAATAGCAGTTCAGCCCCGGTACGCAGACGTATTTTCCGCTGCCCTGATACAGCGTCCCTTTGGCAAAGTTGGGCAGGTGGATGTTGGTCAAAAGGGTCGCCCCGGCCTGTATAAAGCCCCGGAACCGGGCAAGGGGATTTAAATTTTTCTTATCCAATGCCTACACACTCCATACACAGCCGGATGGCTTTTGAAAATACGGTGTCCGCCTCGCCCCGCCATACGCCGAACAGCAGCATCAGCACCCCGGCGGCAAGCAAAAGCAGCTGCGCCTGTTTTTTTGT
>CAKTCK010000065.1 GCA_934539245.1 uncultured Faecalibacterium sp. | reverse complement strand
GCCCACCAAACAAGAAAAATCCGAACCTATTTCCGATTGGAGAAGGGTTCGGATTTTTCGTTTTCTTCGGGTTTGAGAATGAAGGCTCCCGTGGACGGCGCAAAACTCCGATACCTTGTTCATAGACCGTAAGCCAATTAACAAGATTTGGAGGATGCTATTATGAAGTATGATGAAAGAGCCTGCAAGTTCAACATGGACACCGGGTGTGTAGAACTGTTGCTCCGAGATGGCAGAAAAATCTCCATTGACTGCACCGGGGTCGAGGATGCGCTGGATGTTACCATGGTGCAGCAGACAGAACTGGACTACCTTATCTACAATGACCCACTGAGCTATGCCGATTTGATTCTGAATGGTGACCCAGTGGAATATTTGAGGAATGTGACCGGAAGCCATGGGTTAGAAGATTAAGGGAAATGCCGTTCCAGTTGCTTTTGGAACGGCATTTCTTATTTTTTGCTATCCGGTATCTTCTGTCCCCGCAGTTCCTGCCGGATGGCACGGAACTGCTCCGGCACATCCGCATCGGTCATTGCACCGGGGGCATCCACTGCCCCTGCAGCTTTGGCGGTCTCATAGAACCAGCATTTATACTCCACGGTCTCCAGCGTGTGCTGCAGCTGCTGGATCTGCTGGGTGAGCACCTCTCGCTGATGCCGGAACATCTCCAGCCGGGTGTCGATGGTATCATCTCCCTGCATGGCAAGCTCGATATACTGCCGGATGTCTTTGATGGGCATTCCGGCTTTTTTCATGCAGCGGATGACCTGCAGCCACTCGAAGTCGCTTTCTCGGAACATCCGGATGCCGCCGGAGGAGCGTTCCACAAAGGGCAGCAAGCCCTCTTTGTCATAGTAGCGTAGCGTGGAGGCGGGTACGCCCAGCTTTTGTGCCATTTCGCCTACGGTATAGATCATCTGAAACCCTCCGAATTTTTTCAAAAAGCCCTTGACTTAAAGTGCACTCCAAGTTGTATGATAAGACCAAACTTCAACTACATCATAATGCGGATACGCTCCGCTGTCAAGAATGTATAAACGGAGGGAAATCAGATGATCTTACAGGAAACCTACAAACTGGAAAATGGCGTAACGATCCCCAAACTGGGGCTTGGTACATGGTGCATTGACAACGACAAGGCGGCGCAGGCAGTCCGCACCGCTGTTGCGCTGGGGTACCGCCTTATTGATACCGCACAGGCCTACAAAAATGAGCAGGGCGTTGGCGAGGGCATCCGAAGCTGCGGCGTTCCCCGTGAGGAGCTGTTCGTTGCAAGCAAGGTGGCCGCAGAACTGAAAACCTATGAGGCAGCCGCCGCCTCCATTGAGGAAACGCTGGAAAAAATGGGGCTGGACTATCTGGACCAGATGATCATCCATGCACCCCAGCCGTGGAACGAATTCCGGGACACCAAGCGCTACTTTGCAGAGAACAAAGCCGTCTGGCGTGCGCTGGAGGATGCGCAGACGGCGGGCAAAGTGCGAGTCATCGGGGTATCAAATTTTCTGAAGGATGACTTGGAGAACCTGCTGTCCGATTGCCGGGTAAAGCCCATGGTGAACCAGATCCTGCTCCACATCAGCAACACCGATCAGGACCTGCTGAATTTCTGTAAGGAGCAGCACATTCAGGTGGAAGCCTATTCGCCCATTGCCCACGGCGAGGCACTCAAGAACCCTGTGATCACACAGATGGCAAAGAAATACGGCGTATCTGCGGCACAGTTGTGTGTCCGCTATGTTCTTCAGCTTGGCACAGTGGCATTGCCCAAAACGGCAGCCCCACAGCACATGGCAGAGAATGCCACCGTGGATTTTGTCCTCACGCCGGAAGATATGGCTGCGCTTATGCAGATGGAGCACATTGCCGACTACGGAGAATTCAGCTTTTTCCCGGTGTTCAGTGGGAAAAAGCAGGTCTAAGCGTTTGCACAGAAAGGCAGGGGTACAACAATGGCAGTAAAACAGACGGCAGGGCGGGACGCTCTGGGCGAATTTGCGCCGAAGTTTGCAGAACTCAACGATGATGTGCTGTTTGGGCAGGTGTGGAACCGGGAGGACAAGCTCTCCCTCCGGGACCGCAGCCTTGTGACGGTGGTAGCGCTGATGGCACAGGGGCTGACGGACTCCTCGTTCCGGTATCACCTGACGACAGCGAAAAACAACGGTATTACCCGGACTGAGATCGCAGAGATCCTGACCCATGCAGCATTTTATGCAGGCTGGCCTAAGGCGTGGGCGGCTTTCCGTATGGCAAAGGAGGTCTGGGCAGAAGACGCTGCGGAGGATGCCAAGGCGCAGCACCAGAGCGAGATGGTGTTCCCCATCGGCGCACCCAACGATGGCTTTGCACAATATTTCAGCGGAAAAAGCTATCTGGCACCCCTGTCCACCACACAGGTGGGCATTTACAACGTCACCTTTGAGCCGGGCTGCCGGAACAACTGGCACATCCACCACGCCGCAAAAGGCGGCGGACAGATCCTTGTCTGCGTGGCAGGCCGGGGATACTATCAGGAATGGGGCAAAGCTCCGCAGGAGCTGCATCCGGGCGATGTGGTGAACATCCCCCCGGAGGTCAAGCACTGGCACGGTGCCGCACCCGATTGCTGGTTCTCTCATCTGGCAGTGGAGGTGCCCGGCGAGGGTGCCGCCAGCGAGTGGTGCGAGCCGGTGGCGGAGGAAACCTACGCACGGCTTTCCTGATAATGAGCAAAGCCTGAAAAGGCTCACGCAGACATTACAGAGCGTTCCTCAAAAAGAGCGCTCTGTTTTTTTTATTTTTCCTCTTGACTTGGAGTAAACTCCAAGTGCTATACTGGGCGCAGAAAAGGAGGTCCCGACCATGACCATCAAGGAAGTATCGGAAAAATACAATGTTTCGCAGGATACGCTCCGTTATTATGAGCGGATGAAGATGATCCCCAAAGTCCATCGCACCTCCGGCGGCATCCGGGATTACCGGGCAGAGGATCTGCGCTGGGTAGAACTGGCCCTGTGTATGCGCAGCGCCGGGCTGCCCATCGAGGTGATGATCGAATATCTCCGGCTGTTTCAGGAGGGGGATGCCACCATTCCGGCACGGCTGGAACTGCTCAACGAGCAGATGGAAGCACTCCGGGCGCAGAAAGCCCAGTTGGAGGACACCATGAACCGCCTCGCCTACAAGATCGAACGCTATGAGGATGCCCTTCGTACCGGGAAACTGGTCTGGGGCACCGAAGAGGAACACTGAAAGAAAGGATCGTGCCATGGCAAAACTGATCGCATTTTATTCCCGCGCAGACGAAAACTATTTTGACGGTGCCTACCGCTTTATACCGGTGGGAAACACCGAACGGGCGGCAAAGATGCTGGCGGAGCTTACCGGAGCGGACCTGTTCAAGATTGAGCAGAAAACGCCCTATGCCGCCGGGTATCAGCAGTGCATTGCGGAAGCAAAGCGTGACCTGCAAGCCAACGCCCGCCCGGAGCTGGTGAACCTGCCGGAAGATCTGGACGGTTACGACGAGATCTATCTGGGCTACCCCAACTACTGGGGTACCATGCCCATGGCGGTGTACACCTTTCTGGAGCGCTACGATTTTACCGGCAAAGTGATCCATCCCTTCTGTACCCACGAGGGCAGCGGGCTTTCCCATACCGAAAAAGATATTGCCGCCGCTGCCAAAGGTGCCACGGTGAAACCGGGGCTTGCCATCCACGGCAGCGAGGTGGACAACGCTATGAAAATGCTGAAGGAGTGGGTCTGAAATGGAATACGAAAAGGGGTACGTTTACAAATTGATGGATCAGGGCGGTCCCACCGACACCCGTGAGGAATATTTCAAGGAGGCCGGGGCAGAGATGATGCGTGCCCGTACCCTGTGTGCCAAGGCAAACGCAGCTCTGCCGGATGACCCTGCTGCTGTGAAGTATCTGGAAGAATTGTTCGGGCGCAAACTGGATGACGTCCGCATTCTGACCCCTTTCATCTGCGATTTTGGCAACCGGGTCAAGTTTGGAAAAGGAGTGTTCCTCAACCACTCGGCGATTCTGTCTGCTTCCGGCGGCATTGAGTTTGAGGATGGTGTGATGGTCGCTCCCGGTGTCCGCATCGCCACCATCAACCACGACCTGAACAACCGCCATACCATCTACACCTACGGTAAGGTGACCATCAAGAAGAACGCATGGCTGGGCATGAACGTCACCGTTTGTCCCGGCGTGACCATTGGCCGGTACGCCGTAGTGGGTGCCGGTGCAGTGGTGACAAAGGATGTGCCGGACTACGCCGTTGTGGCGGGGGTCCCGGCAAAGGTCATCCGGATGCAGGACCCCAGCCAGCAGCGGGAATGATTCAATCTTCCGATACTGAAAGGCAATGCAGCCAAGGAGAAGAACTGTTAAATGTGGTTTGACGTACACCCAACCACGATGAAATAAAAACAACAGGGGCCGGTTTGCTGCGGCTCCTGTTGTTTTTTATCCTCTTAGTGTGTCCAGAAATTTCTCGGCGGCTTTGGTCAATACGGCGTTCTTTTTCCAGACCAGAGCGTAACGGGTCTCCAGCGGCGGGTCGAGAGGGAGAAAGCGCATCCCCGGCTCCAGCTCCGGGCCCAGCAGGTCCCGTGTGATGAGCAGGTTGCCCAGCCCGCTCTGGACAAGGGCGGCGGGGCTGCCGTAGATCACGTTATAGGTGGCGGCGATCTCCAGCTTTTCCGGGCGGGTGTGCGCCCACTCCGCAATGGCTTTCTGCAGCCCGGCACGGCGGTGCAGGATGAGGGGCAGATGCAGAATGTCCTCCCGGTGGATGCTGCACTTATCCGCCAAGGGAGAATCCGCCCGCACCAGAAGCCCCCAATAGGAATGCTCCGGCAAAAGCACGGAGTCATAGCGGGAAGCATCCACGGGGGCCAGCAGGGTGGTAAAATCCAGCGTGCCGTGTTCCAATCGCTCGGTCACATCGGTGGCATCGCTGCTGTAAAACTGAAAGCGGATGCCGGGATAGCGCTGCCGCAGGGCTGCGGCGGCTTGCAGAAGGCTGGGCTGGGGGTTGCCGCCGATGCTGATACTGCCCGAAAGCTGCTGCTCCGCGGCGGTGATTTCCTGCTCTGTTCTGCCCACCAGTTCCAGAATTTCTTCCGCACGCTTTCGCAGCAGAACGCCTTCTTCGGTCAGGGTGATATGCCGTTTGCCCCGGATGAGCAGCTGCTTGCCCAGTTCCTGTTCCAGCTCCATCAGCTGTTTGGAAAGGGAGGGCTGGGCAATGTGCAGTGTTTCTGCTGCACGGGTGATGTTTCCTTCCTGTGCCACGGCCAGAAAGTAACGCAATACACGGATCTCCATTCTTTTCTCCTTTCCCGTTTTCTTCAGTATAGCATCCGAAACCATTCCTGTAAACTATGATAAAGCATAGTTTATAAGTATTTGAAGTTTTGCGCGGGAGGCTTTATACTTCCTGTGCAAGGGAGGTATCAATTTTGAAACAGGCAGTTCAAAAACAAAAACTGGATATGCTCAGCGGTCCGCTCTGGAATAAAATTCCGCAGTTTGCTTTGCCGGTGGCTGCAACTGCCATTCTGGAGCAGATGTTCAACGCTTCGGATATCGCGGTGGTGGGCAACTTCAGCGGTACCGCCAGCACCATCGCCGTGGCGGCGGTGGGAGCCAACAGCTTCGTCATCAGTTTGGTGGTCAATTTCTTCATCGGCATTGCGCTGGGGGCCAACGTGGTCATCGCCAACGCCATCGGGCGAGAGGATACGGATGCTGTACACCGGGCGGTGCATACCGCCGTGGTGGTGGCCGTGCTGGGCGGTGCGCTGGTAACGGTGCTGGGGGAACTGGCGGCAGGGCCGGCGCTCCGTGCCCTGAATGTCCCGGCGGAGGTGCTGCCCTACGCCCTGCTGTACCTGCGCATCTATCTGCTGGGGGTTCCGGTGATTTTGCTTTATAACTTCGAGGCTGCCATCTTCCGCAGCGTGGGCGACACCCGTGTGCCCTTGCAGACGCTGGCCTTTTCCGGGGTGCTGAATGTGCTGCTGAACCTGTTCTTCGTCATCGTGCTACACATGACAGTGAACGGCGTAGCCACCGCCACGGTGCTTTCCAACGCCATCAGCTCGGTGCTGCTGTTTGTCCGGCTGCGCCGGAGCGACAAGGCCATCCATCTGGAATGGACAGCGCTGCGCATCGACCGCCGCAGCCTGCAAAAGATTTTGCAGATCGGCATCCCCGCAGGCATCCAGAGCGCCGTGTTCTCCATCTCCAACATCGTCATCCAGTCGGCTATCAACAGCCTCGGCACGGTGGTCATGGCGGCATCCAGTGCGGCCTTTAATATCGAGGTGGTGGCCTACGATGTGCTCAACTCCTTCAGTCAGGCCTGCACCACCTTTGTGGGGCAGAACTACGGTGCCGGGAAGCTGGATCGCTGCCGCAAAACGCTGACACTCTGTCTGGTGGAAGATGCCATCGCATCCGGCATTGCCGTTTTGTTGGTGTTGGGGTCCGGTCGCTTCCTGCTGTCCATTTTCAACCGGGATCCGGAGGTCATCGCCTTGGGCTACACCCGCCTGATGACGGTGTTCACCGCCTACTTTTTTAGTATGCTGTATGAGGTCATGTCCGGTTACCTCCGGGGCTTTGGCATCTCGCTGGTGCCCGCCCTGCTGACCATGCTGGGGGTCTGCGGGGTACGCATTCTGTGGATCGCCACGGCGTTCCCACGGAGCCGAACCTTCCAGACTATTCTGTTGGCCTACCCGCTGAGTCTGGCTGCTACGGCCGTGCTGATCCTGCTGGCGCTGCTTATCTATCATCCATCCCGCAGAACGAAAGGAGAAACTGTATGATCCCTACCATCACTTTGAACAATGGCGTAAAAATGCCCGCCATCGGTTACGGCGTGTTCCGCATGAAGGACCCGGCAGAGTGTGAAGAAGCCGTGGTGCAAGCTATCCAGAGCGGATACCGCCTGATCGACACCGCTGCCGCCTATGAAAACGAAGAAGCGGTCGGTCGTGCTATCCGCCGCTGTGGTGTGCCGCGCGAAGAACTGTTCATTACCACGAAGCTGTGGATCACCGACACCAGCTACGAGGGAGCAAAACGTGGGTTTGCCAACTCTATGGAGCGGCTGGGGCTGGACTCTGTAGACCTGTATCTCATCCACCAGCCCTACAACGACTACTACGGCGCATGGCGGGCATTGGAAGAGCTGTACGCTGCCGGGAAAGCCCGTGCCATCGGGGTGGACAATTTCACCCCGGACAAGCTGGCAGATTTTGTGTTCTGGAACAAGGTGAAGCCTGCGGTAAATCTGGTGGAGTGCAACGCTTTCTTCCAGCGGGAGGAGGAGCGCCGCTACATGGAAAGCCAGAACATCCAGATGCAGGCATGGTCGCCGCTGGCTGCCGGGCAGGGGCGGCTGTTTGAGAACGAGACCCTCCGCACCCTTGCCGCCGCCCACAACAAGACCGTGGCGCAGATGGTGCTGCGGTGGCTGGTGCAGCGGAACATCGTGCCGCTGGTCAAATCGGCAAACCCGCAGCGCATGAAGGAAAATCTGGACATCTTCGACTTTGCCCTGACCGATGCCGAGATGCAGCAGATCGCCGCACTGGACACCGGGCACACCGCCTTTACGCCCCGCACCACCGGCCCGGCAGTGGATGCCTTTTTGAAGGCAGCACTGGATTATAAGGTGTGAGGGCACAACCTTGTACAAAACAAAAACAGGGTGCGCCCCTGAATAGGACGCACCCTGCCATCGCAATTCACGATTTGATTCGTTGGCAACAACCGTGAATTGCATATCGCAAACAGGTCGTTGAGAATTGCGCTGCTTGTAAAACTTGCGATTAAATCCACATACGATAGCGATATGTAAAACAGGGAGTTCCCCGGCGGGAACTTCCTGTTTTTCGTTGTTTGCATGATGAGCCTGCTCCGCCTGTCATAAGGCAAGCTCGCGTTTGCGCAGCGCAGCGGAGCAATGAAAGCTCCAGTGGGGCTTTTAAGCGACCGAACGGTCTTGCGTTAGCAAGATGGAGGGGCCTCGCCCCGACAAGTGACCGCTGGCCTTCTTCGCTGTTCCAGCAGGCAAGGATGGCCGGGTAGAATGCCCGTGCCAGACGTTCGATGGCTTCATCGGGATAGGGGGAAGTGTTTGTGGACTTTTTCTTTT
>CAKTCK010000064.1 GCA_934539245.1 uncultured Faecalibacterium sp. | reverse complement strand
GAGGAATGGTATGATTTTGCTTAACCAGATCATAAGTGCAGTTTTACAGCTTTTGATTTTTCTAAGTATTCCTTTTGTGTGGTATCTTCTGACACAGAAAAGGGCCACCGGTTTTTTCAAATGGCTGGGGCTCAAAACTGCTCCCACTCCACCTTTGAAGATCATGTTTTGTATCCTTGTGGGATTTTTAGTGGTACTATTTTTACCCTATCTGTGGCTCTATCGATCTGGCAATTTGAATTATCAAGGATTTACAGTGGACGCATTTCGACAAACCGGTTGGAGCATCGAAACATTTACAGTCATCTTGATCTGGGCTGTCGTTCAGACTTCCTTATCGGAAGAAATTCTCTTTCGTGGGTTTCTCTGCAAACGGTTGTGCAATAAATGGGGAGAAACCATAGGAAACGCCCTGCAAGCTCTCATTTTTGGCATGGTTCACATCCTTGCGTTGCCAGACAAGAACCTCCTCGCCATGTTCCTCATCGTATCCCTGACGGGCGGAATAGGCTATGCCTTAGGATGGCTTTCGTTAAAAAAAGCCCGTGGAAGCATTTTATATGGCTGGGTGATCCATGCTGCAGTTAATATTCTTTCGCCCATTCTTGTTTTTACATTTTTGTTGCCCGGGTAAATGCTGCAATATGGTAGGCCTCCGGAGCGGAAGGGTAATGATAGAAACTAAAAAAGGGCTGTTGCACATGCGACAGCCTCTATTTTTGTACGAACAAGCGTAAGAATCAAGCAGTATCAACACCCAAAACAAAAGCATGTGCAACAAATTTTTTCGAAAATCAGAATTTTTCGATAGATTTATGATGCACATGCTTTTTTGAATTGTTTGGTTATACGTTTGATTTTGAAAATGACTGCTACACTTTCGGCTAAAACGATGTGCAGCAGCCCCGTTTATCTTTAGTTTTATAGCGTGCCGCTCAGCCCCGCACAAGGAGCAGCAGCAGAGCTGAGGCCACGCACTGCATAATGAGCCAGCGGGCTACTACCTGCTCGTCGCTCCAGCCCTTGCGCTTGCGCACATGGTCGTGGAGCGGGGTCAGGGTGTTTTTCAGGATCCAGATGTGCAGAAAACGCTTCAGGCTGATCTTCAAAATGCCAAGGCTGCCATCCGCAATGAACACGATGGCCGCCAGCAGGAAGGCGAAGGGGTGGCCGCACTTGAGCGACAGCATGGCGATGAAAAAGCCCATGGCGCGGCTGCCGGCGTCGCCCATCAGCAGGATGGAGGGCTTGGCGTTGAGCCACAGGTAGGCCAGCAGCGCACCGATGAACACCACACCGGCGGTGGCGTAGGTGCCCAGTTCGGTCTTATAGGCCAGCAGGTAGGTGCCGATGGTCACCACTGCCAGACTGGCGGAAAGGCCGTCCACACCGTCGGTGCAGTTGACCACGTTGATGCTTGCCCAGATCAGGATGACGATGAGCAGCAGGTACACCGCGTAGGGCAGCGTAAAACTCCACTGCAAAAAGTGCACCCCGCAGCCGTTGAAGTTCAGGTAGGTAACGCCCGCCAGCACCGCAATGACAAAATCAATGATGCCCTTTTTGTACTCGTTCCAAGCGGTCTCGGCGGCATCGTCCAGATAGCCGGAGAGCATGGAAGCAATGAGTAGCACATTGTACACCACATACTCGGTGGTGAAGGGCAGAAACGCCAGCGACACCAGCGCGATGCACAGCACAAAGATCAACCCGGAGCCCCGCGCCTTGCCTTTGGAAAGCTCGCCGTTCACCGCAAAGGCGCGGCCATGGTCGTGGGGCAGTTTATCGCGGAAAATGGAATCCGTCAGGGCGGTCAGGGCAAACGCCAGCAAAAACGCCATGGCATCCACGCCCCGCTGCCCAATGACAGAGGTAAGCATTGCGATCATAAGATAACATTCCTCTTTCTTTCTGTATAGTACGTTGTGAGTGTATCACGCCCTTGCCCAAAAATCAATCCCGGCGGCAAAATTCGCTGCGGATTGACTTTTCTCCTGCCGCTCCTTATAATAATGTATTAGTCTGTATTTTCACCCGCAACGCAGGAGGTTCCATGTCCATTACTCTTGAGCAGCTCTCTGCCCGGATGCGGCAGGGCGAGCAGGTGCCGCTGCGCCACACCGCACAGGTGGCGCTGACGCTGAGCATCCCTTCCATTTTGCAGCAGATCGTAGTCACCGCCATGGAGTACATCGACGCAGCCATGGTGGGGCATATCGGCGCCGCCGCCACCGCTTCCATTGGCATCGTCAGCTCCAGCACATGGCTGCTGCACGGGATGCTGGCGGGGCTGTGCATGGCGTTTTCCATTCAGGTGGCGCAGTATCTGGGCGCAGACCGCCAGCAGGACGCCCGGGGCGTTTTGCGGCAGTCCATGCTGTTCAATCTGGTGGTGGGTCTTGCCGCTGCCGCCTTTGGCGTGGGCATCAGCCGGTTTCTGCCCGGGTGGCTGGGCGCAGACACGGCACTGCAGGCCAATGCCTCGGCGTATTTTGCCATCTGGTCGGCTTCCCTGCCCTTCATCATGGCCATGGGCACCTATGCCGCCATGCTGCGCTCCACCGGCGATGCCCTGACCCCCGGCCTGATCAGCGTGTTCTCCTGCGTGCTGGATATCATCTTCAACTTTTTCCTCATCAACCCCACCCGGGAAATGACGGTGTTCGGTCAAAACCTCACGGTCTGGGGTCTGGGCTGGGGCGTGCCGGGCGCGGCGCTGGGCACGGCGCTCGCTAACGCCGTGGGCGGCACGCTGGCGCTGGGCGTTCTGCTGCTGCGGGACGGCCCGCTGTGCATCCGCAAACCCGGCGCGTGGCGCATTACCCGCGCCTGCCTGCACAACGTGTGGAAGGTGGGCGCACCGCTGGCGGCAGAGCGCGCCGCCCTGTCCTCGGCACAGGTGCTGCTGGTGCGCATCGTGTCCGGGCTGGGCACTACCGCCATTGCCGCCAACAGTCTGGGCGTCAGCGCCGAGAGCCTGTGCTACATGGCGGGCTACGGCATTCAGGACGCTGCCCTTGCGCTGGTGGGACAGGCCGTGGGCGCAAACCGCCGGGACATGGCCAAGCGCTTTGCGTGGCTGTGCACCGCCATGGGCATGGGCATCATGGCGCTTACCGGCGTGGGGCTGTATGTGTTTGCCCCGCAGCTGATGGGCATTTTCACCGCCGATGCCGCCGTCATTGCGCTGGGCGCGCAGGTGCTGCGCATCGAAGCCTTTGCCGAGCCCATGTTCGGGGCAAGCATCGTGGCCAGCGGCTCCATGCAGGGCGCGGGCGACAGCACCGGCTGCTTTGTGCTGAACCTTGTCAGTATGTGGGGCGTGCGGCTGACCTTGGCGGTCCTGCTGGCTCCCCGCTTTGGGCTGGTGGGCGTATGGGTGGCCATGTGCGCGGAACTTTGCACCCGCGGCGCCCTGTTTTTGCTGCGCATGGCGCGTGGCAGATGGCTGGATAAGGGCGCGCTGGCGTAAAGACGGCGTGCGCCCTCTCAGTCAAGCCCTGTCGGGCTTGCCAGCTCTCCCAAAGGGAGAGCCAAGAGCGCTGCCGGAAACTTTCTCATTTCACCTAATACTTTAGCAATGGGCTTTACGGCTTGGCTCTCCCTTTGGGAGAGCTGGCGCGGGAGCGCCTGAGAGGGCGAAAAACAACCGCGCAAACTCCCCCAGTCTCGCTACGCTCGACAGCCCCCTCTGGGATGGGGCTCCTGACGCGTCCGCAAACTTTACACTTTAGCCGGAAACATCATCGCTATGCCAAGGGCTCCCTCTCCGAGGGAGCTGTCACGGCGCAAGCCGTGACTGAGGGAGTTTCTTCGGCAGCTATCCCTCTAAACAGAGAAAGAGCCGGAAAGTCTGCGGACTTTCCGGCTCTGTTATTTCAGCAACTTACTTGCGGCCGTGCAGGATGGGAGACAGGGGCTTATAGATCAGCAGGCACAGCACTGCGTCCAGCAGACCCTTGACCAGCGTGAAGGGCATGTTGAAGATCACAAGGCACTTGATCAGGCTGTCGGCAGAGGGCAGGATGGCCTGATACATCCCCAGAATGGCTTCCAGCGGCATATGGTAGAACTGCACATAAGCCGGGTAGGTGATGAAGTAGTTGGAGGGCACGCTGAACACCGCCATAGCGGCTGCACCGGCGATGGCACCCAGAATAGCGGTCTTGCGGCTCTTGCTGCGCTTGTAGACAAAGCCCGCCACAGCGGAGAACACCGCGCCCAGCATAAAGTTGCACAGCTCGCCCACGCAGGCGGTGGAGGTGCCCTTGATGATGATGTGCAGCAGGTTCTTCATAAAGCTGATGACCACGCCGTACACCGGGCCCAGTGCAAAGGCACCCAGCAGGGCGGGCAGGTCGGAGAAGTCCATCTTGACGAAGGACGGGATGAGCATCGGCAGCGGGAACTCGATGAACATCAGGATAAAGGCGACCGCGCTGAGCATGGCGGCAACGGTCAGGTTGTGGGTGGTATTCTTTTTCATGGTAGTTGTCCTCCCCGGGGGATACGCCCCGTTCAAATTTGTTCGGAAAGCCCTTTTCGCGCTGGATCGAACCGGAAAGACAAACCAAAAAGCGCCCTGCTGCAACCAAAAAACTGCAACAGGGCGCACAGACGCAATTTGCCTGCCGTTTCTTGCATCCGGACTATACCGTTGGTCCCGGAGTTGCACCGGGTCAGCACCCTTGCGGGTGGTCGCGGACTTTACCGCCAGTGGGGAATCACACCCCGCCCTGAAACGAACTTTCTGACCAAGAGTATAGCGCGGCAGGGCGGCGCTGTCAAGCCCCCTTTTCAAAAATCAGTTTTCACCGTTCTTTCCTTGCCCCGGGCGGCAGAGTATGCTATCATAATATGCGTTGTGAAAAAACACAGGAGGTTTTCCATGATTTTCTCGATCCGTAACCTTGGTTTTGAGCTGGGTTCGCTGCTGCTGGAAGGCTGGGCAGCCTTTGCCGCCCGCATGGTATGCGCGGCGCTGCTGCTGGTGCTTGGCTGGCTGGCGCGGCAGCTTTTGTCCCGTAAGGTGTGCCCTGCCCTGCTACGCCGCAGCTGGCGGCTGGCTGGTACGCCCATTTTGCTGCGCAGCTTTGCCGTGCCGGTGCAGCGACTCACCCTTGCGGCGTTCATCTATGCCGCAGCTGCCAGCCTGCCGTGGGCGATCAGCGGCGTGAGCAAATTCCTGCTGGTGGTCTTTGAGCTTGCCGCCACCTATTTTGTGTGTCAGGGGCTGTACGCCGCCGCCGACCTCACCGACCTGATGCTGGCAAACTGCGGCGAGGAGGTGCGCACCAACCGCACCCTGACCACCCTGCTGAACAAACTGTACAAAGTTTTCATCGTGGTAGTGGGTGTTATGACCATGGCACAGGAGACCGGCCTGCCGGTGGGCAGCATCGTGGCCAGTGCGGGTCTTGTCGGTCTGACCATCTCTCTGGCCGCACAGGACAGCGCCAAAAACCTGTTCAGCGGGCTGGTCATTCTGCTGGACCGCCCGTTTTCCATCGGCGATTGGATCACCGTGGGCGACGTTTCCGGCGAGGTGGTGGACATCAACTTCCGCTCCACCAAAGTCCGCGCACTGGATAACTCGGTGTACATCCTGACCAACAGCACGGTCAGCTCTGCCACCATCAACAACGGTACCCTGCGCAACAAGCGGCTGTATCGCTTTACCCTCGGGGTCACCTACGACACCTCCCGTCCCCAGCTGGAGCAGCTGATGGCCGACCTGACCGCCATGCTCAAGGCCAGCCCCTACACCTACGAGGACTCGGTGCTGGTAAAGCTGAGCGGCTTCGGCGCTTCCAGCATCGACCTGCTGGTGTCCGCCTACCTGCGCACCGCCGACACCACCCGCTTTTTGCAGATGCAGAACGACTTGAATCTTGACCTGATGGACGTGATGCAGAAAAACGGCGTAGACTTCGCCTTCCCCTCCACCACCGTGTATCTGGAAAAGAACAGCGAAAACGAATAACCGAAAGGGACTGCTGTACAGCGGTCTCCTTTCAGAGCTGACGATTCAAAATGACCGCCGCTTGCGCTTTGGTCATCTTCAGCGGAAATCTATTTCTATTTTATGTTTGCCGCGGCTCACAAGCCGCGGCAAACGCATTTTCACGGTTCAAATCAAAGTGCGCCGGTTTTGTTGTAAAAAGCAGGCGATTTTGCCCTATAATATCCCATCCAGTCATGGTATTCTTATAGCGTACCCGCATACACTGCGGAGCACGCCATCAAATCATCTGTGGAGGAACTCTTCCTATGACACAGCTTTTGCTGCCCATTATTTACCTGGCTTTTATAAGCCTTGGCCTGCCGGATTCCCTGCTGGGGTCTGCATGGCCTACCATGTACCCCCAGCTGGGCGTCCCCTTCTCCTACGCGGGCATCCTGTCCATGATCATCTCGCTGGGCACCATCGTTTCCAGCCTGAACAGCGACCGGCTCACCCGGGCGCTGGGCACGGGCAGAGTAACCGCCCTCAGCGTGGGCATGACCGCCGCGGCGCTGTTCGGCTTTTCGGTCTCCGGCCAGTTCTGGATGCTCTGCCTGTGGGCTGTGCCTTACGGCTTGGGCGCGGGCAGCGTGGATGCCGCCCTGAACAACTATGTTGCCCTGCATTACGAAAGCCGCCACATGAGCTGGCTGCACTGTATGTGGGGCGTGGGCACCACTATCGGCCCTGTGGTGATGGGCGCGGCGCTTTCCGGTGGGCTGAGCTGGAACAGCGGTTACCGGTACATTGCCCTGTTCCAGATCGCACTTTCTGCCGTGCTTTTTTGCAGCTTGCCCCTGTGGCACAAACGTCCCGACGCCGCCCCGGACGGCACTGTGCCCAAGGCACTGACCCTGCCGCAGGTGTTTGCGCTGCCGGGCGCGAAGGAAGTGATGCTCTGCTTCTTCTGCTACTGCGCACTGGAGACCACCGCCGGGCTCTGGGCCAGCAGCTACCTGACCCTTGTGCGGCAGGTGCCCGCCCAGACGGCTGCCAGCTTTGCCAGCCTGTTCTATATCGGCATCACGGTGGGGCGGGGTGCCTGCGGCTTTCTGACCTTAAAGCTAAGCGACGACCAGATGATCCGTCTGGGGTTTGCGGTGCTGAGCGTGGGCATTGCCGCCCTGCTGCTGCCCGGGGCGCAGGTCTTTGCGCTGGCAGGGCTTGTGCTGGTAGGGCTGGGCTGTGCGCCCATCTACCCCAGCGTCATCCACTCCACCCCGGCGCATTTCGGCGCACAAAATTCCCAGGCTGTCATCGGCATCCAGATGAGCAGCGCCTATGTGGGTAATCTAGTCATGCCGCCGCTCTTCGGTCTGCTTGCTAACAACATCACTCCGGCGCTGTTCCCCTTCTATCTGCTGGTAGTTCTGGTGCTGATGGCGCTGATGCACCGGCAGCTGGTGCGCGAAACGGCGCACGCATAACATAAATCTATTCTATCACGCAAAAAAGCATCTGCAATAGCTGCTCCTGAATGTTTCAGGATCGCAGCGATTGCAGATGCTTTTGTTTTCAGTTTCTCTTACAGAATGCGGGCGCTGATGGCGTTTGCCACCTGAAACAGGTCTTTCTGCCCGATAAAGCCGAACTTGGCCTCGTGACCGTCCGCAAAGCAGACCGTCAGCTGGGACGTCTGCAATGGGTCGCCAAAACCCGCCGTCTGGATGCCGTAGTGCAGCACCTTGCGGTAAGGCAACACAAAAAGCTGCTGCCGCGTGCCCGTGACCCCCTGCATATCCACCATGATGATGCGGTGGCTGGTAAACACCACCTGATCGCGCACCGTTTTGTACGCACCCACGATCTGCTCGCCCTCCAGCAGCAGGGCGTTGATATTTTTGCAGATATCCTTCTCCTGCAGGCGAATAAGGTTCTCCATCGGTTTATCGCGGAATTCCATAGCAGCGTTCCCCTTTCAGCGTTTTATAATTCTATTGTAGCATTTCCACCGCCGGTTGGCAAGATGGCGGCGCAGCGCAGTACAAAAAGAAAAGACCCGAACCGTTCAAGGTTCAGGTCTTTTGGAGCGGGTAATGGGAATCGAACCCACCTCCTCAGCTTGGAAGGCTGATATACTAGCCGATGTACTATACCCGCAATTGCAAGAAGAATTATACCATAACTTTTTGCAATTGTCCAGCATGAATTTAGGGGCTGCCGCACAAAACACTGTGCAGCAGCCTTTCTGCCAATTCTATAAAAGGGCGGGCGCTTATGCGTCCTGCAGCTCGCCGCGGCTGGCGGCCTTGAGGTAGGCGAAGATGAACTCGTCGATATCGCCATCCATCACAGCATCTACGTTGCCGGTCTCGTAGTTGGTGCGGTGATCCTTGACCATGGTGTAGGGCATGAACACATAGCTGCGAATCTGGTGACCCCAAGCGATCTCGTTCTGCACGCCCTTGATGTCGTCGATCTTATCCATGTGCTGCTGCTTGGCGATCTGGTAGAGCTTTGCCTTCAGCATTTCCATGGCGTAGTCACGGTTCTGGAACTGGCTGCGCTGGGTCTGGCAGCTGACCACGAT
>CAKTCK010000063.1 GCA_934539245.1 uncultured Faecalibacterium sp. | reverse complement strand
TTCTGCCCGATTTGTACGGTGAATGCGGCTGTTTTCGACACTTTGAAGGGACGCTATTTTGCAACAGCCCCTTTTATTGTTTAATCGGTATCGTATTCCGGCTCTGTGCTGCCCTCCGGGGGCGTTTCCGGGGTGGTAGGCTCGGTAGCGGCAGGTTCTTCCGGGGTGGCGGTGATCTGCACACTGGGATCTGCGGCGATATATATGGTGATCACCGTACCCACCGTGACCATAGCGCCCTCTTCCTCGCTGGCAGAGACCACACAGCCCGTGGCGTAGGAGCCATCGTTCACCACCATAAAGCAGCTGGCCACAAGCCCCCGGCTGCTCAGGATCTCAATGGCCTTATCCTGCGATGCACCGATGATCTTGGGCATCTCCACCTTTTCCGGGCCCTGACTGACCACGATCTGGATCACCTCGCCGTTCTCCATCACTTCGCCGGCCTCCGGCTCCTGCCGGATGACCTGCCCGGCGGGCACGGTATCGCTGTACTCCAGCACCGCCCGGAAGAGGTACATACTGGTGTACTCGCGGTTATTCTTGATCTGCTCGTAGTCGATGCCCACAAAGTTGGGCACAAGATTCTGGGGCTTCAACTCTTCGCTGCTGGCAGCTTCCGAACTCGGCTCCGAGGCAGGGGTCTGCTCCTCCTTGCTGCTCACGATGCCCCACAGGGTAAGCAGGATCAGGATGGAAAGCAGGATCAGAATGCCCGCCAGCAGCCCTTTCAGGCTCAGCAGGTGCTCCCTGCCCTGCCCGCTCTGCTCTGCCCGGGCCGGATGCATCGGGGGCTCCGGCTTCATAGTGCGGGTCAGCTCGGCGGTATATTCCTTGGAGGAAAGCGCCTGATACAGCTGCGGCACGGTCTGGATGCGCTCCATAACTTTGAGCCGCAGCCCCAGCTGCAGCACATCGGAAACATAGGCCGGTACGGCAGGCTCTACGGTGCGTGCCCGGGGATTAGAGTCCGACACCACGCGCTGGGCAGCGGGCATGGGCGCCTGCCCGCACACCATGCGGTAAAAGACGGCGGCAAGGCTGTATTCGTCGGTGTAGCGCCCCTCAAACTCGGCGGTGGTGTACTGCTCCGGCGCAGAGTAGCCCTCGTACAGCTGCTCGTGCAGGCCGCTGCCTGCGGTGCGTAGACCCACGGTGGCGTACCCGGCCAGACGGCAGCGGCCGTCTGCCATCACCCGGATATTCTCCGGGCAGATGCCGCGGTGCACCAGCCCCGCCTTGTGCATGGCCGCCACGCCCTCAAACACCGGGCGCAGCATAGTGCAGGCCTCCTCTGCCCGCACCGGGGCGGGACGGTTTTCCAGCCACTGTTCCAGCGGGGTGCCGCCTAGGTTTTCCAGCACCGCATACACGGTGTTGTTGGCCTCCACCACGTCCAGCACGGCCTCCAGACCGCTGGCGGGGGTAATGCGCTGGATGGCGCGGTACAGGTCTGCAAAGTCCATGCGGGTGGTCTTGAACAGCACCTCACTCCCCTGCTTGGGGCGCAGGATGCAGTCCGCACCCCGCTCCGCAGAAAGGGTGACAGGCAGGTACTCCTTGACGGTCACCCGGAAAGCACCCAGATTCTCCACGCCGCTGTACAGCACACCCTCGCCGTCCAGACTGCGCATCTCGCCCACAGTGTAGCGCCCGGCCAGCACCGTGCCCACCGGCAGGCAGCCCGCCGGGTTGCATCCCTCTAAGATCTTCCCGCAATGGGGGCAGACGGTCGCCGCAGGCGGCAGCGCCTCCATGCAGAACGGACACAGGCGTTTTTGCTCCATAGTGTTTTCTCCCCTTCCCAACTTCTATACACTTTATTGTATCATAGTGTTCCCCGCCGTGCAAGCTGTCCGCATTTTGGTGCACACGCAAAAAAGACCGGGGCCCGCAGCCCAAAGGGCTGACAGGCTCCGGTCTTAAAGATGCAAGGGTTTTGCCTTATGCTGCGCTTAGTGGATGAACACAGGACCCAGCGGGTTTGCGATGGGGCTTACATAGCCGCCCAGCAGCTTGGGGATGGCAAGGCTGATGTCGGGAACGTAGGTCAGCAGCAGCAGTGCAATGAACATGCACAGGTAGAACGGCAGGGTCGCCTTGACGACCTTCTCCATGGGGCGCTTTGCAACGGCAGAGCCGATGAACAGAACGGAGCCAACGGGAGGAGTCAGCAGGCCGATGCCGCAGTTCAGAACCACGATGATACCGAACTGGATGGGATCGATGCCGATGGAGGTGGCAATGGGCAGCAGGATGGGGGTAGCGATCAGGATGATGGGAGCCATATCCATGATCATGCCCAGCACCAGCAGGATCAGGTCGATGAGCAGTGCAATGATGTAGGGGTTATCGGTGAGGTCGGTGATGGCGGTTGCTGCCAGATCAGGCACATGCAGCATGGTCAGGCAGTTGCCGAACACTGCAGAGGTAGCAATCAGGATCAGCACGATGGACAGGGTATTGACGCACTCGTCCAGAGCGTGCCACACGCCCTTCCAGTCCAGACCCTTATAGACGAACACGGAAACGAGCAGAGAGTAGATAACGGCGATAGCAGCGGACTCGGTAGCGGTGAACACGCCGCCGACAACGCCGAACACCACGATGATAACAGCGGCCAGTGCCCAGATGGAGGTGCCCAGCTGCTTGACAAAAGCCTTGATGCTGAACGGATCGCCCTTGGGGTAGTTGCGCTTGACCGAGATGATGTAGGAGCCGATCATCAGTACGATAGCCAGCAGAGCGCCGGGCAGATAGCCGGCCAGGAACAGGCTGCCCACGGAGATACCACCGGCGGTGGTAGCGTAGATGACCATGTTATGGCTGGGGGGAACCAGCAGACCCTCGCAGGAGGAGGTGATGGTAACAGCGGTGGAGAAGTCTGCGCCGTAGCCCTGATCCACCATCATGGGGATCATGATGGAACCGATGGAAGCGGTATCGGCGGAAGCAGAACCGGAAATGCCGCCGAAGAAGTAGGAAGCCACGATATTGACCATGGCCATACCGCCGCGCATCCAGCCAACGCAGGCGTCAGCCAGTGCGATCAGCTTTTCAGAGATGCCGCCGGAGCCCATGAGCACGCCCATGGTGATGAAGAACGGCACAGCCATCAGGCTGAAGGAAGAAATGCCCTTGACCATCAGGCGGCAGACGTCGGTCAGTGCCTGACCCTGCACCAGCATGCACAGCACGCTGGACAGACCAACGGCGTATGCAATGGGGAAGCGCAGGAAGATCATAACAAAGAAGCTGACAAGAAGGACAATGATCGCCAGTGTCTGAACTGTCATATTACATTTCCTCCTTTACAAAAAAGCTCTTGATATGGTTGTACAGAGACTCAAGCTCGAAGATGATCATGGCAACGCCGGCCAGCGGCACCGGGAAGTACATCCAGAAGCGGCTCAGCCAAGGCATGGAAACATAGAAGCCACGGCCGCCCAGCGTAGTGGCGTAGTTCCAGCCGACCATCATCATGACCACACCAAGGATCATCACAGCCACATCGGACAAAATGTCCAGCGCCTTGACCACTTTCTTGGGCAGGTACATATCAAAGGCAGTCATGCGGATGTGTGCGCCGCGGCGGATGGCCAGCGCAGCGCTCAGCACAGCCATGTAACTCATGCAGGTCAGAACGACCTCCTCAGACCAGGAGGGATCCGGGATAAAGGGGACGTAACGGCCAATGACCGACATCGTGGTAATGAGGATATCTGCGATCAGCAGGATCTTGCAGATGAACAGAACCACCTTGTAGGTAATGTCGTACGCCGGTCTGATCTTATCCAGAGTGGTAAAGATTTTCGGCATAGAAATTCCTCCATATAAAAGCCCGGCGGAGCCTGCGGGCGTATTCCCGTGGGCCTCCGCCGGGCAATGTACTACTTAGATCGGATGGAAAGCCAGATTATGCCTTCATGTCCAGCAGCTTCTGGTACAGCTCAGCCTGATCAGAGGTGTTGTCCTTGATGACCTTAGCGCAAGCTTCCTGCCAGGGAGTCTTGTCGTCCACATCCACAACGTTGCAGCCGGAGGAGCGCAGCTCTTCCAGAACCTTGTTCTCAGCGGTCTCGGACAGATCAGCGTTGAACTTCTGGGTATCGGCAGCAGCAGCCATAACAGCAGCCTGCTGGTTAGCGGTCAGCTTGCCCCATGCGTTGTCGGTGATGACAGCCTGCACAGCGCCCAGAGTGTGGCCGTCCAGGATCAGGTTGTTAGCGACCTCGGGGAAGGCGTTGGACTTGTAGTTTGCGATGGGCTGCTCAGCGCCATCCACAACGCCGGTCTGCAGTGCGCTGTACAGTTCGCCGAAAGCAACGACGGTGGGGTTAGCGCCCAGACCCTCGACCATGCCGTTCATAACGGGGTCGTTGGACACACGCAGCTTCATGCCCTTCAGGTCAGCGATGGTTGCAACGGGCTTGACGGTGAAGAAGTGACGGAAGCCCTCCTCGCCGTAGAACAGGCCGCGAACGGGCAGACCCAGTTCCTGAGGCTCGTTCAGGAACTCAGGAGCCAGATCGCTGTTGGCAAAGTTCCAGAAGTGAGCGCGGTTGTTGAAGGTGAAGGGGATGGACAGCAGCTTGGACTTGTTGCAGCCGTAGCTGGTCAGAGCGAAAGCAGAGATACGGCTGATATCGATGGAGGTAGAGCCGCCCAGAATAGCGTCCAGAACGTCGTTCTCAGAGCCCAGAACACCGGAAGCCTGCACGTCAACGACAACAGAACCGCCGCTCAGCTCCTCGACCTTCTCCTTGAAGTGAGAACCAGTCTGACCAACGATGGTATCCAGCGGGTTGACCTCGGCGTAAACCAGAGTCACCTTGGGATCGCTGGCAGCAGCAGCTGCATCACCGGCAGCAGCAGAAGCTGCGGTAGAGGTGGAAGCAGCGGTAGAAGTGGAGCCGCTCTTGGAACCACCGCAGGCGGTCAGAGCAACAGCAGCGGTAGCTGCACCGGCAACAGCCATAAAGCTGCGACGAGAGATCATTTTCATAGGAATCGTCCTCCTTAAAATAATTGTGAACTTCTCCGGGCGCACAGGTGCCGGAGCTTTCGTTCATTGACTGTACACACTTTAGCAAATTTTCCGAAATGAAACAAGGGCTTTCAAAAAATGTCCTGTTTTTCGAAAGAATGTCAAGATTGTTTTTGCCATAATGCACAATTGCCTTCCGTTTCATTTGTGCAACACTGCTGACCAGTTGGATACATTCATGTATTTATGACAAAAATAACACCCCGAAAAATGTCCATCCGGGCACTTCTCGGGGCGTTTTCTTCAGCTTTTCTGTATCCGGTCGATCAGTTCCTGCTGGGCAGAGAATTCATCGTACATGGGCTGCACCGCTGCGCGGAAACGGGCTTTTTCGGCCTCGTCCAGCTCGGTGACACAGATGCCCAGCTTGCGCATATTCTGCTCTGCGTCCGCTTCCCGCCGCGCCCAGAGCTCGCGCTCTGTCTGTGCGCTCTCCCGGGCGCAGGCGCGGATCACCTCCGGGAAGCTTTCATCCAGCGCGGCAAGCTTTTCCATCACCGCCGGGCTGGCCAGCTGCACCTCCGGCACGCGGGTGTGCTCGTCCTTCAGGAAAAAGGGCGCTACCTCGTAGTGTCCCATCACCTCGTAGCTGGGCCAGTTGTTCTCTGCACCGTCGATCTCGGCGTTATGCAGGGCGGCATATACCTTGCTGTACACCACCTGCGCCGGCTTCGCGCCCAGTGTGGTGATCATATCGCTCATCATGTCCGACTCCTGCACCCGGATGGTCAGCCCCTGCAGGTCATCCAGCCCGGTCACCTTTTCCCGGGTGTAGAAGCTGCGCACACCGGCATCAAACCACGAAAGGCCTACTAAGTCCATGCCGTCCAGCATGGCCAGAAACTCGTCGCCGATGCTGCCGTCCAGCACCCGCCACATCTGCTTGGCATCGCGGTACAGGTAGGGCAGCTGCAATACGCTGAGTTCCGGCTCGTACTCTGCCAGCTGGCTCAGAGACACGCGGGAAAAATCCACCCCGCCGAACTGCATCTGCTGGATGACGCTTTGCTCCGCGCCCAGCTCTGCCCCGCTGTAGACCAGCACCTTCACCCGGCCATCCGTGCGCTGCGCCACAAGCTCGGCAAAGGCCCTTGCCGCCTTGCTGGTGGGGTAGTCCTCCGGCTGGTTCTCCGCGTAGCGCAAAATGAGCGGTTTCTCCTGCTGCGAAGAAGCAGACTGCGCCGTGCAGCCCGTAACTGCTAGTGCCGGGGCTGCTGTCAGCAGATGCAGCAGCTGACGGCGGGTCACAGCCGCGCCTCCCGGGCTGCCTTTGCCGCTTTCTTCCGGTACTGGGTGGGGGTCATGCCGGTGCGCTTTTTAAAGGCGCGGGCAAAATAGCTGGCATCCTCGTAGCCCACCATGGAGGCCACCTCCGCTGCGGAGCGGAAGGGGTCGGACAGCAGTTCCTTGGCGGCGTTGATGCGCAGCTCGGTCAGGCAGTCCAGAAAGTTCATCTTCTGGTACTTTTTGAACTGCGCCGAAAGATACGCCGGACTGATGTGCAAGATCTCGCTCACGCTGTCCAGCGAGAGGTCGGCCATGTAGTTATCTTCCATATACTTGCGCACATGATCCATCACCAGTGCGTTGCGGTCGCTCTCCCCTTCTTCGGCGAGGTCGGTCTCCTGTTCCGGGGCGGTTTCCGGCTCCGGGGCTTCCGCAGCCAGTTCGGCCAGACGGTGCCCGGCTTCGATCTGCCGGATGGCGCGGCGGATGGCGGCCTCGGTCTCATCCGGGTCTACCGGCTTCAGCAGATAGTCGCAGGCACCCAGATGCACCGCCTCGTGGGCATACTGGAACAGGCTGTACGCTGTGATAAAGATCACCTTGCACTCCGGGCGCTGTTCCAGCACTGCGCGAGCGGCATCTAGGCCGTTCATGCCCGGCATCTCGATGTCCATCAAAATCAGGTCTGCACCCCAGAGCACGGCAGTATCGGCGGCTTTGCGGCCGTTTTCCGCCATCTCCACCGTCACCTCATGCTCGAACCGGCGCATGACGATATCCGCCAGCGCCTCCCGCTCCATCCTCTCGTCATCCGCGATCAACAGCCGAATCATTCCTCAAATTCCTCCTCATTCTCTACCAGCGGCAGATACAGGATCACCGCAGTTCCCCGCCCCGGCCGGGAGCGCACCACCACCCGGCAGCGAGCATCCAGCAGCCGCAGACGGGCAGCCACATTATAAATACCGATATGTTCCCAGCGGGGCGCGGGCTGCTCCAATGCCGTGCGCAGCTGCTCCAGTTGCTCCGGCTCAATGCCCATGCCGTTGTCCAGCACCCGGATGCACAGCAGACCCTTTTCCCGCAGGGGGATCATGCGGATGCGCACCACGCCACCCTCTTCCTTGGGGCAGATGCCGTGCTTGAAAGCGTTTTCCACGATGGGCTGCAAGATAAAGGACGGCACCATAGTCTCGGTCAGATCCAGCGAGTCCGAAAACGCCCACTCCATCTGCACCCGGTCGCCAAAGCGCACATGGTAGATGGAGTAATATTCGTCCACAACGCGCACCTCCCGGGAGAGGGGCACCTGCTCATCGTTGCTCATCAGGCTATAACGCAGCAGATGAGAAAGCGCCATGATGAGCGCCTGTGTGCGGTAGGCAGACTCTGTGCCCGCCATCTGCTGGATGACGTTCAGGGTGTTGAACAGAAAATGCGGGTCGATCTGGCTGCGCAGCTGCTGCAACCGGCTGCGCTCCATGCGGTTCTGCAGCTCCAGCGCCTCGGTCTTTTGGCGGTGCAGCTCCCGCTCGATCTCGTTTTTCTCCTGTAAGGTGCTCACCTGCTGCGCCATGGAGTGCTTCATGCGGTTGAAGGACTCTGCCAGCTGCCCGATCTCCGGCTGCTTGGGCAGCGGGATATCCGGGGTATCGAACTGGCTGCGGCTGATAGCGCGGGAGGCCTCGATCATCTGGGAGACCGGGGTCAGCAGCCGCATGACCATCAGACCGGAAGCACAGCCCAGCGCCACGCACAGTGCCACCACCACGATCTGCATCAGGGCGATCCGCTCGCCCAGCTCCGAGATCTCGGTGTAAGTAGTCTGGGCATCCAGAATCGAGGCTTTCAGCAGCTGCATGGTGTACTGGCTCAGATACCCGCCGCAGACCGAGACCTTGTTGTAGTACAGCTGGGACGCCTTTGCATCCTGTCCGCTGGAAAGATAGCCCTCCAGCTCTTCCAGCAGGGTGTTGTAGCTGCTGTAGGTAGTCTCCACCGCGCCGTACAGCACCCACTGTTCCTCGCTGACGTTCTGCAAGCCGTCCATATTGGATCTGATGCGCCACAGCCATGCGTTGCTGGTGGAACAGGCTGCACGGAGCTTTTCCAGCATTTCCTCGGTCTCGCCGTTCTCCCAGCGGTACGCTTCCAGAATGCTGATGGAGCTTTCCACACCGCCCTGAAACCGGCTGATGGCGTTAAAGTTGCCCATCTGGTCGTCCTGCACCTGCTGCACCGCCCGTGCCTGATAGCCGTT
>CAKTCK010000062.1 GCA_934539245.1 uncultured Faecalibacterium sp. | reverse complement strand
AAGGCCAGCGACCTGCACACCAAGCGTCAGGTCTACGCCTACATCACCAAGGAAGATGTTGCAAAGAAGCTGTTTGACGAGATCAGCCCCAAGTACGCTGACCGCAACGGTGGCTACACCCGCATCATCAAGATCGGCGCTCGCCGCGGCGATGCAGCTGAGATGGCAGTTCTGGAGCTCGTCTGATCCTGCTCTGACTGTTTGATACAGTAACAAGAGAAACCATTGCACAGCTTTTGTGCAGTGGTTTCTTTTTTTGTTTATAGGGGTTGGTATGCCCACCCCCTTTTTTGTGTCCGCAAAGTGTGGTATACTGAAAATAGCATTTTATGCCCGGAAGGAGGTTGACCGGTATGAACAGAACCCGCAAGCTGCGGCTTGTGCTGTGCACGCTGCTGTGCGTTTTGCTGTGTAGCTGTCAGACGCTGCTGCCGGCCAACGAAAAGGCACAGGTAGAGGAGCTGCTGCGTGCCCCGAAACTTTCCGGCGATTACGGTGCGCTGCAAACTGCCCTGAACGACTGGCTGGGGGAGAGCGCCCAGCTGAAATATCCCATTCAGGGGGAGCTGCTTTCTCCCTTTGTGCTGCAGGACTTGGACGGCGATGGTCAGCAGGACGCGGCGGTGCTGTATACCACCACCCAGACCGCCAACGTCTGCGTAGCCATTTTGCAGCGAGACGACGCCGGAAGCTGGCAGGTACGCCAGAGCGTGGAAGGTCTTGCCGAAATGGTGGAGAACGTCAGCTTTGCCCAATTGCAGGATACAGACAGCTGCCAGCTGGTTGTGGGCTATACCGCTGCCCAGAATGACCACTATCTGGCGGTGTACTCTTATCAGGACGGCACTCTGTCCACCATTCTGGAGCAGCAGTACGAGCAGTATCTGGTGGAAAATATCACCGGCGGCAGCAGTCAGGATCTGATCCTGATGTCCACGCAGGAGGACGGCAGCGTGCAGATCGAGCTGCTGACCGCAGACCGGGAGGGCAGCTTCCGGCAGGTGGCGGTCAACGGCCTTTCCGCAGATAAGTTTTCCGGCTGTGCTTCGGTGGCAGCGGGCGCAGGCGCAGACGGGCGGCATTATCTGGTGCTGGACGGCTGGACCGGCATTTCCGGCAACAATCTGGCCTCGGTGCTGCTGTGCTACGACGAGAACAGCCAGCAGATGGTGCCCGCCACACGGATCAGCAGCCAGCGGCTGTATAACGCCTCCCTGCGCAACGTGCCCACGCTGGTCAGCCGGGACTTGGACGGGGACGGCATCGTGGAGATCCCCACCCAGCCGGACGAGGCAGGTCTGCTGAACCTGAGCCAGAGCCGCCGCATGGACTTTATCGTCTGGATGGACTACACCAGCAGCCACCCGGAAAAGAGCTTTGGCCTGCTGGATGAGGAGACCAACTGTTATATCGAGCTGCCCGCCGAGTGGGAGGGCAACCTGAAACTGACCGACAGCGAGGAATATGACGGCGCAGTGGAGTTGCGCACAGTAGACGAAGATCAGCTGGTGCTGACGGTACGGCTGGCAAGGACTTCGGCCAACTCCACCGGCTGGACTCGGCTGGGCGTGGTAGCGTCCCGTCAGGTGCAGGCCAAAATTGGCCCGGGCGTTTTGCTATCTGACACGAACTACCGCCTTTCCAAGGCGTTGTATCTGCTGAATTGAGGAATGGAGGATGCTGCATGGTACGAGTGCTTGTTGTAGAAGATGAAGCCAATATCCGCGATATGATCGCCCTGAACCTGCGCCATGCGGGGATGGAGGTGGTGGAGGCCGAAAGCGCCGAAGCCGCTCTGCCGCTGCTGGCACAAAAACCCGGCTGTGATGCTGCAATTCTGGACGTGATGCTGCCGGGCATGAACGGGTTCTCGCTGTGCGAGACTATCCGCCGCACCGACCAGCAGATCGGCATTATCATCCTCAGCGCCAAGGGACAGGAGCAGGATAAGATCCGCGGCCTGTCCATCGGCGCAGACGATTACATGACCAAGCCTTTCAGCGTCAGCGAGCTGCTGGCGCGTGTGGAGGCGCTGTGCCGCCGGGTCATCCGCACCAAGGAAGGGGAGAGCCGGGAGAATACCCCGCTGGGCACTTTGACCAGCGGCGAGTTTGTGCTGGACGAGAACCGCCGCGTTCTGCTGAAGGCCGGTCAGCCCATTGAGCTGACACAGGTGGAGTTCCAGATCATGGAGCTGTTCTTCCGCAACCCGGGCACTGCGCTGGTGCGTGAAAAGATCCTGAAAGGGGTCTGGGGCGAAAACTACTTCGGCGACGTAAAGATCGTGGATGTGAACATCCGCCGCCTGCGCATGAAGGTGGAGGACGAGCCCAGCCACCCCACCCACATCATGACCGTGTGGGGTTATGGTTATCGGTGGGAAGAGTAAAAATGTGATTCAGGAAAGTCCTGTGGACTTTCCTGAATCACAAAAAATATTTTTTTATTATCGATACTCACCGAAAGGAGGGCACTGTTATGCGAAGCGGTATCACCCGCCGCTGGCTGCGGGGCAACCTGCTCATCACCGTACTGGTGGTGCTGCTGGCCGAGGCAATGTTTTTGTACAGCTATACCCGCAGCTACTACGGCAGTGTGCAGCAGATCATGTACCGGCGGTTCTCCTCGGTGACGGGTCAGCTGAAAATGTATACCGGCGATACCGCCCAGAGCGCTGCCGCCAGCCGCAGTCTGGCGCTGCGGCGTATGGTGGAGCAGTTTGCCGATAAGGATAAATACGAGTTCATGCTGCTGGACAGCTACGGCGGCGTCATTGCCTCCTCTAGCGGTACGGACGCGGAGGGCATCGTCAGCAGCAAGGACTTTGAACAAGCGCTTGGTGCGCCGGACGGTCTGGGCGTGGCGGTGTACCGCACCCAGTCCGGCGAGATGGTCATGGCGGCCTGTTCGCTGGTGCCCTACGACGCCGAGGACGTGGCCGCTCTGCGGCTGGTCACCAGTCTGGCGCTGGTGGAGCGGCAGGTCAAAAACGCCGTCATTGTCAGTGTGTTCATTGCGGTGGCGATCCTGCTGTTTACGGTCATGTCCGGGCTGTACTTTGTGCGGGGCATCGTGGTGCCGCTGGGGCAGGTGGAGCGCACCGCCGCCGGCATCGCCCGGGGTGAGCTGGATGTGCGGCTGCCCCTGACCGGCGACCCCCACGATGAGGTGGACCGGCTGCGCGGCACCATCAACCAGATGGCCGAGGGGCTGGAAGAGACCGAGAAGATGAAGAACGAGTTCATCAGTTCGGTGTCCCACGAGCTGCGCACCCCGCTTACCTCCATCCGGGGCTGGGTGGAGACCTTGATGACCTTGGACGACCCCACCGACGAGAACTACCGCAAGGGGCTGGAGATCATCAACAACGAGACCGGGCGACTGAACAACATGGTGGAGGAGCTGCTGGATTTCAGCCGCTTGCAGAACGGACGCATCCGCATGGAGTGTCGCCCGCTGGACTTGGTGGCAGAGCTGACCGATGCGGTGCTCTTCTGTGAGGCGCGCATCCGGCAGGAGGGGTTGCTGCTCCACTACACCGAGCCGGAGGAGATGATCCCCGTCTACGCCGACCCCGACCGTCTGCGGCAGGTGTTCATCAATATTCTGGATAACGCCATCAAGTACTCCGCCCCCGGCGGGCGCATCACGGTCAAGCTGTGGGCAGGAGAGTACAAAGCCTTTGTGGAAATCATCGATCAGGGGCGCGGCATCCCGCCGGAGGATCTGGAAAACGTAAAGACCAAGTTCTACAAGGGCAGCAACTCGGTGCGCGGCAGCGGCATCGGTCTGGCGCTGGTGGATTCCATCATGACCGCACTGGACGGCACGCTGGATATCAAGAGCACCCTCGGGCGCGGTACGGTGGTCACCTTGGGTCTGCCGCTGTACCATAAGGCGTGAGAAACGCCCAAAACACAGATTTTGTCATATTTATGTGTTAGAATGAGCTTTGCCTGGGGATAGCCCCGGATAAAATATAAAAAAGGACCGCCCCTTGCCGAAAGCGGCAGGGGCGGGTATCGGGAGAAGCCAATGAATCAACCTAAAAAGGAACGCTTTAAGACCAGCGTAGGCGGGCAAGCACTGATGGAGGGCATCATGATGCGCGGCCCCAAGCAGATGTGCTGCGCCGTGCGCAAACCGGACGGTACCATTGAGACCAAGCTCGATCCCACCCCCACTCACGGGATATGGACGAAGATCCCACTGGTGCGCGGGGCTATTTCCATGATCGAGAGCATGATCGTGGGCTACCGCTACATGATGTACTCGGCACAGGTGAGCATGGGGGACGATTACGACCCCGCCGAGGAGGAGACTGCCTTTGAAAAATGGGTGGGGGAGCATCTGGGTGAGAAAGCTGAGAACGCGCTGCTGACTGTGGCGGCGGTGCTGGGCGGCCTGCTGGCCATTCTGCTGTTCACCGTGCTGCCAACCTTCCTTGTGGGCGGGGTGAACCGTCTGCTGCCGCTGGGGCGCTGGAGCAAGGTGGTACTGGAAGCCGTGCTGAAGGTGGCTATCTTCCTGACCTATATGGTGGGCATCTCCAAGATGAAGGAAATTCATCGCGTATTCGAGTACCACGGTGCAGAGCACAAGACCATTGCCTGCTACGAGGCGGGCGACCCGCTGACCGTGGAGAACGTGCGCAAGTACACCCGTTTCCATCCCCGCTGCGGCACCAGCTTCCTTATTCTGGTGGTCATCGTCAGCGTGTTTCTGTACAGCGTGCTGCCGTGGGGCAGCATCGGCCTGCGGGTGGTGTGCAAGCTGCTGCTGCTGCCGCTGGTCATGGGCATCAGCTACGAGCTGCTCAAGTGGTGCGGCCGGTCGGACAATATCGCCACCCGTATCATCCGGCAGCCGGGCATCTGGGTGCAGCACCTCACTGTCTTTGAGCCGGACGACAGCATGATCGAGGTGGCCATTGCCGCCATCACCCCCGTGCTGCCCGAAAACCCGGAGGAGGGCAAATGGTAAACGAAGCAATGCTCCCCCGCGCAGCGGTGCGGGAGGTGGAACAGCGGCTGACCGCCGCAGGCTGCTCGGACGCGGATTTTGACGCGCGGGAGCTGTTCCGGCTGGCGACCGGGCGGGACGTGCGGCTTTCTGACCGCCCGCTGACCGCAGAACAGGCGGCGGCGCTGGAAGCCCTCTGCACCCGCCGCGCCGCGCGGGAGCCGCTGCAATACCTCTGCGGCAGCTGGAGCTTTTTGGACTTTGAGCTGGCGGTGGGCCCCGGGGTACTCTGCCCCCGGGCAGATACCGAGGTGGTGGCGCAGGCCGCCGCCGAGACCCTTGCGGGCATCGCAGCGCCCCGGGTGCTGGACCTCTGCGCTGGGACAGGCTGTCTTGGGCTGGGGGTCAAGCGCTTCTGCCCCGCTGCGCAGGTGACCTGCGTGGAAAAAAGCCCTGCGGCCTTTGTCTATCTGGAAAAGAACGCCCGCTGCGCCCTGACCGGGCAGGGCAGACAGACCGAGAACGTGCTGGAACCCTCTGCCCTTGAGCAGGCGGATGCCCCGGCCTTTGATTGGGGCCCGGCGCTGAACGCGCTGCGGGCAGGCAAAAAGCCCGCCTATGCAGTGCAGCCGGTGCAGGGCGACCTTTTCACCTACTGGGAGACCCTGCCGGAGGGGCAGCTGGAACTCATCGTCTCAAATCCGCCGTACCTGACCGATGCTGAGATGGAGCAGCTGCAGCCCGAGGTGGCGCAGGAGCCTGCCATGGCGCTGGAAGCCGGGGAGGACGGTCTTGTGTTCTACCGGGCGCTGGCGCAGCACTACCAGAATGCGCTGTGCCCCGGCGGGGCGCTGGTGCTGGAGATCGGCTGGCAGCAGCGGGAAGCCGTAACCGCCCTGCTGGCTGAGAACGGCTGGACGGATATCCGCTGCATCCAGGACTTTGGCGGCAACGACCGCTGCGTGATCGCCTATCGCCCAAAATAAATTGGAAAAAACAAACAACTTCTTGTTGTAATATTTTGATTTTGTGTTATACTAAGAAGGAAAGCGAAGCACAGCCCGCCCTCTGCGGGCCCAAAGGATAAAAGGAGCAGCAGGCTATGGCAAAAAATCAGAACAACAACGTTGCACCGGCTACCCAAAAGACCGAGCCGGAAGCCAAGAAGGACGCGCTGGCTACGGCGCTGGCGCAGATCGAAAAGCAGTTCGGCAAGGGCGCCGTCATGAAGCTGGGCGACAACGCCTCCATGCAGGTGGATGCCATTTCCACCGGCAGTCTGGGGCTGGATCTGGCGCTGGGCGTGGGCGGTGTGCCGCGCGGACGCATCATCGAGGTGTATGGCCCGGAATCCAGCGGTAAGACCACGCTGGCACTGCACATCCTTGCCGAAGCCCAGAAGAAGGGCGGCGAGGTGGCCTTTATCGACGTCGAGCACGCACTGGACCCCACCTATGCCGAGGCGCTGGGCGTGGACATCAACAACCTGCTGGTCAGCCAGCCGGACACCGGCGAGCAGGCCATGGAGATCTGCGAGGCACTGGTGCGCTCCGGCGCCATTGATGCCATTGTAGTGGACTCGGTAGCCGCCATGGTGCCCCGCGCTGAGATTGAGGGCGAGATGGGCGACAGCCATGTGGGCTTGCAGGCACGTCTGATGAGTCAGGCCATGCGCAAGCTGACCAGCGTCATCGGCAAGACCAACACGGTCTGCGTGTTCATCAACCAGCTGCGCGAGAAGGTGGGCGTCATGTACGGCAACCCGGAGGTGACCACCGGCGGCCGCGCCCTGAAATACTATGCCTCGGTGCGTATCGACATCCGCCGCGTGGAGGGTCTGAAGGACTCCTCCGGTCAGTTCATCGGCAACCACACCCGCGCCAAGATCGTGAAGAACAAGGTGGCTCCGCCGTTCCGTGAGGCCGAGTTCGACATCATGTTCGGCGAGGGCATCTCCAAAATGAGCGAGCTCATTGACGTGGGCGTCAAGCTGGGCATCGTGCAGAAGAGCGGCGCATGGTTCAACTACGGCGATATCCGTCTGGGTCAGGGCCGCGACAACGCCAAGCAGTTCCTGAAGGACAACCCCGAGATCGCCAATGACATCGAGGGACAGATCCGCGCCAACGCCGATAAGCTGTACGCCACCCGCCGTCCGGCAGGCCGCGCCGCAGCCGCCGCAGCGGAAAAGCCCGCAGAGCCCGCCACCGCAAAGGAGCCGGTAGTCAAGGCTCCCACCCGCAGCAGCGAGAGCGAGCTGGATATCATGGTGGAGGACTAAATGGCCTTCTACCGCCGCCGACCCCGCCCGGATGCGGAAAAGTGTGCCGACCCCGCAAAGGCGCGGGCCAGCGCGCTGGAAACGCTGGCCGGGCAGGAGGTCTCTGCCAATATGCTGTATGAGCGGCTGTGCCGCCGCTATACTGAGCCCGCTGCTGCCGCCGCTGTGGCAGAGATGGTGCAGCTGGACTATGTGAACGATGCCCGCTACGCCGAGGCACGGGCACACAGCCTGCTTGCCTCCCGCAAAAGCCGCCGCGCCGCCGCCCAGAGCCTGCGCCAGAAGGGGCTTGCCCCCGCCGAGGTGGCAGGTGCGCTGGAAGCGGTCTACGCCCCGGAGGACGGCGACGACCCGGAGCTGGAAGCCGCCGCCGCGCTGGTGGACAGCCGCTACCGCAAAAAGCTGGAGATCGGCCGCCGCGACCTTGTGGTTGCCGCTTTGCAGCGCCGCGGCTTTGCCTACCCCACCATCAAAGAAGCCATCCGCAGGGTGGAGGAGGGGTAAAACCCTCTCAGTCAAAGCCTGCGGCTTTGCCAGATTCCCCCTTTTGTCGCTGCGCGACATCTTCCCCCGACCGGGGGAAGTCTTTCCTCTCAGGGGGAGCTTTTCTGGAGCAAACCGGCAGCTGTATATAAGCTCCCCCTTCGGGGGAGCTGGCACGGCGGAAGCCGTGACTGAGAGGGTTGAGCTGGAAACCTTCCCACCATGCCAAAGGCTCCCTCTCCGAGGGAGCTGTCAAAACCGACAGGTTTTGACTGAGGGAGTTCGTTTTAAACCCCTCCCGTGAAAAGGCAATTCTGGAAAATCCGCAGATTTTCCAGAATTGCAAAATTATAAATAATTCTTCCGCTGATGATGCGCAAAGCGAACGCGGAGCGCATTTTAAATCCTTAAATCGTAAAATTCAAAAGCATCCCTCAAAAGAGAAAGAGAGTATCATCCCTTATGAAAATTGCGTGTATTTCCCTTGGCTGCCCGAAAAATCAGGTGGATCTGGATGTGATGGTGCACATCCTGCTGTCTGCCGGGCACGAGACCGTGGCCGATCTGGCCGAAGCAGATGTCATTCTTGTGAACACCTGCGGCTTTATCGAGAGCGCCAAGACCGAAGCCATTGAAAACATTCTGGAAGCCTGTGCCTATAAGCAGCAGAACCCGAACCTGAAGGTCATCGTTACCGGCTGCCTTGCCGAGCGCTACCGCAGCCAGATCGAGGAAGAGATCCCCGAGGTGGACGCTGTTGTGGGCTGCGCCTCCAACAAGGCCATTGACACCATCGTGGAGCGGCTGTTCCACGGCGAGGATCATCTGGAAAGCTACGG
>CAKTCK010000061.1 GCA_934539245.1 uncultured Faecalibacterium sp. | reverse complement strand
TCGCCCTTCTTGATCAGGGTGCCGTCCAGGAAGTTCATCTGGGGGCTGCCGATGAAGCCTGCAACGAACATGTTGCAAGGCATATCGTACAGGTTCTGCGGGGTATCGACCTGCTGGATGATACCGTCCTTCATAACGACGATACGATCGCCCATGGTCATAGCCTCGGTCTGGTCGTGGGTAACGTAGATGAAGGTGGTAGCCAGCTTCTTGTGCAGCTTGATGATCTCGGTGCGCATGCTGGTACGCAGCTTTGCATCCAGGTTGGACAGGGGCTCGTCCAGCAGGAAGACTGCCGGGTTACGAACCATTGCACGGCCCAGAGCAACACGCTGACGCTGACCACCGGACAGAGCCTTGGGCTTGCGGTCCAGCAGGTGCTCGATCTCCAGGATCTTAGCAGCCTCGTGCACGCGCTTGTCGATCTCGTCCTTCGGGGTCTTGCGCAGCTCCAGACCGAAAGCGATGTTCTTGTAAACGGTCATGTGGGGGTACAGAGCGTAGCTCTGGAACACCATGGCGATATCACGATCCTTCGGGGGAACGTCGTTGATCAGACGGCCGCCGATGTACATCTCGCCCTTGGAGATCTCCTCCAGACCGGCGATCATGCGCAGGGTGGTGGACTTGCCGCAGCCAGAGGGGCCGACGAAGATGATGAACTCCTTATCCTGGATCTCCAGGTTGAAGTCGGTAACAGACGGGGCAGTTGCGCCCGGATAGATCTTGTAGATGTGCTGGCAGCTAATGGAAGCCATACTCGTTATCCTCCGTAAAATATTTGGTGTTTCACGCTCTTGACGGCGTGTTGTTTCGTTGGTACTATAATAACAGATAATTTTGTGATATAAAATAGCATTTTATTGATTAGAGGTGTCAGATATTGCTGTTTGACTGGAACACCATCGCCGCACCGGCTGCGCTGCTGGACGTGCAGCTTTCCGCGCCCCGCACCCTGAGCGGCGAGGGGCTGTGGGTCTGCCTTGTTTCCAGCGGCAGATGCACAGCTTCCCTGCCCGGGGCGTCGGCTGCGCCCGCCGGCTCTGTACTGGTGCTGCCGCCGCAGTCCACTGCGGCGGGGCACCTGATTTTAAGCCGTGCCCCGCTCACCCTGACCCCGGAGGACAGCTGCCACCTGCTGTGCGTCCAGCTGACCGGACAAGCCAGCGCGCAGTTTTTGAACGGCCTGCGGGAGCTGCCCTACCTTGCCAAGGGCGAGACCTGCCCTGCCGCCGCCGAGCTGATGGGGCGGCTTGCGGAGGAAAAGCCCACCCACAGCCGTGCCCGCAGCCAGCTGGCCTTTGCCCTGCTGTGTGAGCTGGCAGATGCCGACAGCGACGCGCCTGCTCTGCCGCCGCTGGTGCAGGCCGCCATTGAGGATATCCGCGCCAACTACGCAGGGCTGTACGGCGTGGAGGAGCTCAGCGAGCGGCTGGGGGTCTCCAAAAGCCATCTGGTGCGCACCTTTACCGCCGCCGTGGGCGTGCCGCCGGGCAAATACCTGACCACCGTGCGCATCGAGGCCGCGCAGCGGCTGCTGCTGCACCGGGAGTACACGCTGGACGTGGTGGCCAGCCTGTGCGGCTTTTCCGGGGCCAACTACCTGTGCCGGGTATTCAAAAAAGAAACCGGCCAGTCCCCCGCACAATGGCGGGCACTGACCGGTCGCGCCGCACAGTCCGGGCTTACACCCGAGGAGACCATGCGGGAACAGGAGATGTATATTTAAGCCGTCTCGGCCTTTTTTCTGCGCAGCAAAAACAGGGTCAGCAGCGCGGTGAGCAACTCCGAAGCCGGGAAGGCTGCCCATACGCCCGGCATCCCAAACACCGCGCTGAGTACCAGCGAGCAGGCCACGATGGCCACCATGCCCCGGCAGATAGAGGTGATGGAAGCCTCCGCCGGGCGGTTCACGGCGCTCAGATAACCCGCCGCCATGATGTTGAAGCCCGCAAAGAAGTAGCCCACAAAGTACATCCGCATGCCGGTGTGGGCATACTGCGCCATCTGCACCGAGTTTTCGCTGTTGAACCAGCTTACAAAGGTATCGGTCAGGCCGAACACCGCAGCGTACAGCACCGCCGCCAGCACCAGCACGGTGCCGCTGCCCAGCAGCAGCAGCTTCCGCGCCCCGGCGTGGTCGTTCTGACCGTAGCAGCGGCTCACCAGCGGCTGTGCGCCCTGCGCCACGCCGTTGAAGATGGCGGTAGCCACCAGCGCAAAGTTTGCCACCACGCCGTAGGCTGCTACGCCCACGTTGCCCGCCAGACCCAGCAGCAGAAAGTTGAACACCGTGGTGGTCACGCCGGAGGAAAGCTCACCCACAAAGCCGGAGATGCCCAGCTGACAGCTCTGCCCCAGCAGCCTTGCCGAGGGCAGCTGCCGCACGAATTGCAGGGTGTTCTCCTTTTTAAAGAAGTGTCGGCTGCAAATGGCGATGCTGATGATAGGCGAAACCGCCGTTGCCAGCGCCGCACCGGCCAAGCCCAGACCCAAGGGGAACATGAAGATATAGTCGAACACCACATTGAACAGACTGCCGCTCAACGTTGCCACCATAGCAAGGGAGGGGTCGCCATCGTTGCGGACAAAAGCCGAAACGATGTAGTTGCACATAAAAAACGGGGTGAACAGCAGAAAAATGCGGGCGTATGGGATGCCCAGCGCCACGATGCCTGCATCGCCGCCCATGAGCCGCAGCAGCGTCCCGGGCGCAAAGACGCCCGCCAGCATCCACGGGATGGCAGCCAGTACAGCGCACAGGATAGCGTTGGAAAAATACCGCTGCCCCCGGTCGTCGTTCTGTGCCTTGGCAATGGCGTAGCGGGTCGCCGAGCCCAGCGCAATCATAGAGCCAATGGCAAAAATAAAGTTGTAGATGGGCAGGCAGAGGTTGAGCAGGGTAACGCCGTCTGTACCGGCAGCCTGCGCAATAAAATAGGTATCGGCCAAAATATAGCACGAAGTACCCAGCAGACCAAAAATATTCTGCGAGACATATTTAAAGAACTGTTTTGTCAGATCCATACACTTTTTCCTTTTTCTGTTGTTGCATACGTCTGGAAATTGTAGCATATCTGCCGCCGCAAGTCAACCGCAAAACCCGCTCATTACCGTATAAAAGAAGCAGTTGCGCACAGCGCCCTGCGGGTGTATACTGTACACTGTCGCACCCTGCGGCACACCTGAATGCAGAAAGGAAGAAGCCCTATGTCCGACAGGATCTTATTTTCCATCGGCGAAGCGCTGATCGATATGATCCCATCCCGGGTGGGGTGCAGCTTTGACGAAGTACCCGCCTTCAGCCCCCTGGTGGGCGGCGCCCCGGCCAATGTCTGCGCCGCCGTTGCCCGGCTGGGCGGGCGCAGTGCACTGCTGAGCCAGCTGGGCGACGACCCCTTCGGTCACAAGATCGCCCGGGCGCTGGCGGCCTGCGGCGTGGAGCTTTCCCATCTGGAATTTACCAATAAAGCCAGCACCGCGCTGGCCTTTGTCAGCTTAGCGGAAAACGGCCAGCGCACTTTCAGCTTCTGCCGCAAGCCCTCCGCAGACCTGCTGTACGCCCCGGAGCAAATCGACCCGGGCTGGTTCTCGCAGGCCTTTGCCCTGCATTTTTGCAGCGTCTCGCTGGTGGACAGCCCCATGCGCTACGCCCATCTTGCCGCCATCACTGCCGCGCGGGAGGCGGGAGCCATCCTCAGCTTTGACCCCAATCTCCGCTTCCCCCTCTGGCCGGACCGGGAGCAGCTGCGCCAGACCGTGTGGCAGTTTCTCCCCCTGACCCATATCCTGAAGCTTTCGGACGAGGAGCTGCCCTTCCTTACCGGCACCGAGGATATTGAAACTGCGCTGCCCCGGCTGTTTACCGGCGATGTGCAGCTGGTACTGTACACCTGCGGCAGCAAGGGTGCCCGCGCCTATACCCGCACCGCTAGTTCCTGCGCCCGCAGCCCTAAAGTGGCGGCGGTGGACACCACCGGCGCGGGGGACGGCTTTATCGGCTCGTTTCTGTGGCAGTTGCAGCGGGACAGCGTGACCGCCGCCGAGCTGCCAAAGCTTTCCCGCAAGCGCCTGACCGAGTATCTGACCTTTTCCAACCGCTTCTGCGCTATCAGCGTGCAGCACCATGGTGCCATCGACAGCTACCCCACCTTGGAACAGATGGAACAGCCGGAGGCCGATTTTTCCCTGCCTTGAGGTCAAATTTACCGCACATTTTGTATTTTTTAATATTTATATGCTATATTGTATAGAAAATCCGCTCTTTCACCGCCCAAAAGGAGGACTCCATGCCCTTTGAGTTTGCTTTTCTGGACTGGCTGTACCAGTTCCGCAACCCGGTAATGAACGCGATCTCCATCTTTTTTGATTACGCCGGTGCCCACGGCGAGATCTGGATCGCGTTCACCCTGCTGCTTCTGCTCTTCCGGCGCACCCGTAAGGCGGGCTTTGCCATGGCGGTGGCGCTGGTGCTGTATATGGCAGCGGGGCACTTCTTCCTCAAGCCACTGTTCGCCCGCCCCCGCCCCTGCGATCTCAACACCTCTATCACCATGCTGGTGGCGCGTCCGCATGGGCACTCCTTCCCCTCCGGGCACACCGCCTCCGGAGTGGCGGCTGCCTACGCGCTCTGGCTGCAAAACAGGAAGCTGGGCGCGCCCGCGCTGGTGCTGGCAGCCTTTATCGCATTTACCCGGCTGTACCTCTATGTACACTTCCCCACCGATGTCCTCGGCGGCGCAGTGCTGGGCATCGCTCTGGGCGCTGCGGCCTCTGCATTTGCGAACTATATGGCGAATCGCAAAAAGAAGCAACAAGTCGTATAAGAAAAAGGTCTCTGCACGCATTTTGTGCAGAGACCTTTTTGCTCTATTATTCCGCCGGGAGCTGGCATTTCCGGTTCTGTGCCGGGTCCCAACACACCAGCTCCAGCCGGCTGCCCGCAGGCAGGGCGGCATCCGGCTTTGCCGCCTGCCAACAGCGCTTGAGCGCCGCAGCGGCTCCGGCGTCCTCTGCGCCGGGCAGCTCGGTGCACAGCACCGTGCCCTGCCAGCCGTTCTCCGTGTACAGGCTCAGTGCGCCCGCCTTGCCGTCCAGAATGGCGGTGATGTCCTGTTGCAGCTGCACGTAGCCCTCAGCGGTGGCGGCGTACTCGCCGTGCCATTTTTCAAAAAACACCGAGAACTCCCCGCACAGCTCAATCAGCAGATTCTCTGTGCCGGTGGGGCTTTGCACCACCAGCGCCAGATCCTGCTCCTCCATGTAATCAAAGTCCGGGTCGTCCCAAGTGTGCACGGTGACCTGCTGTCGGCTGAGCAGCATCAGCAGCTCCCCCTGCTTTTCAGCGGTGTCAAAATCGCCCTGCGGGCTGTTCCAATCTGTGTTCATCGGTGTTCCTCCGTTTATAAGGTGTGCGGGCGGGGCTGACGCATCAGTTCAGTATTATTTCCCGCTGCATTATTCGGATCGTTCGTCAACTTCTCTGGCAATCGATTCAAATATTTCTGTTTCTTCCTGCGTTTCATTATGATTCGGATTAGATAGCTTTGTGTCCATCAGGCTTTCTTTCAATCTCTCGCAGCAGGGCTTGAAGGAGAAGTATGTAATTCCACCGCCAATAACTCCTCCCGCAATGGGAATAGCTTTTTTGAAAAATCCCGAAAAGACCTCTTTCGTCATTTTGACGCCAAACCACTTAGCAGTGCTTTTTACAATCGGATAAATCGTTCCTTTTGTAAGCGCCTTTTTCATCAGCTGTTTTTCAACACCAACACCAAGCGCCTTTGCCATAGCCTTGATTGCATTATTAGCTCCCGCTACGCCAAACATCACTCCCATTGCAAGAATCAACGTATTCATCGTAGGTGTATCGATCTGCACTTCTTCATCTGCCGACACAATTTCCGGGAAACCATACAGATACATCAATTCCTGCGCAGCCCGAAGAGTATATCCATAATACTGAATAATATCCGTTGGAATAGTTGCTGCCATAGCTGCACCGCCCGGCGCGCCAAGAGCAGCGGATATGCCTGATACAAAATACCGTTCATGCTGAATAACCGCTTCTGCAATCTTATTGATATCATCAATTGGGATGTTTGCAGCAGCCGGATTTGTTTTAATTGCCTTGTCAATAGTTTCGGCATCATAATGGATTCGAAATTCATTTGCTAAAAATTTACTGCGTTCAACCCTGACCCCCGGCGTTTTTAAACCAAGGAGGATAATATCTTCAATATCCACTTTTCCATCATGATTTGTATCCATTTGCTCCATAAGAGCCGCTTTGGCAGTCGAACCGGCATCTAAAACCGCCGTTTTCCCAGCGTTCAATGTGTCTCCTGTTTTTTGAACCGCATCCCCGACACCTTTTACAATTTTAGGCGCAACTGTGTCATTAAACTTCTTCGTGCCAGATTGTACAGAATTTATACCCTTATTGACAGCGTCTTTTATCTTTAACATTTTGTTGTTTTCCCCCCTCAATCTATCACGTTTTCTTTGCTTACATCATTCACAAACCCACAAGAAATACATTTCCATGCACCAGTCTTATCGGTAAAGCCCGGCTGCACATTCATAAAGCGTCCACACTCATCACAGAACCAGAAAACGCATTCCTCTAGCATATCTTTTTGTGTAATGCAATATGCACAATCATAGCAATGCCAGACATCCTCCTTGAGGTACATCGTTCCATTGCAACACGGGCACGCCATCTTATTCACTCTTTTGAAATGCTGTGCCGTTTTCTCTTTTTCCGGCAAAGACTCAAAGCTTCGTACCTTAGTCGTCTTTCCAATTGTGACCTTCAAATTTTTCATCGTAAATTCCTTTCTCTTCAAACAATATGCGGTCATAAAGGAATCTGATTTTTTCGCGTTTTTCAGACTGTTCGCTCTCTGCCTGCGGGCATAGGCTTTTTTGATGCATTCTTCGATCTCGTCAAGGCAGACGTCTCCCTTGACAATGCGCATACCGTTTCGACACGATCCTGATTGTCCAAACTCAATTCAAGGTCATGGTCGATGATGGGCAGCTTGAACCGGACGGACTTCAGCCACTGTCCGTTAGGCTGGCGTTCCGGGTAGATCTGCACCTCATCGATCAAAATCTCCACCAGTCTGCGGCGTTCTGCCTCGGTCATGGTGGCATAAAGCTTGTCAAAGCAAATCAGGATCTTATAAATGTTGTCGCCTGTGATTTTGTCGGCTTCAATGGTCTGCTTCTTTGCCCGGGCATCCATCAGTCCATTTTCCACCTCTTCGATTTTATCGTACATCTTATAAAGGCGCTCGTCAAGGTCGGATTTCCGGGCGATAAAGTGGCGGTCGTCCGGGTCAAGGCTGTCGATCTCCTCCATAAGCCGGGATTTTGTGGAGTAGTGCTGCCGCAGCTGCTTTTCATAGGCGGCGATCTCCTGCTCAATGGCAGTGGTATCCACCTTCATGTTGATCTTTTCCTGCATCATAGCGGCAAAGCGGGGATTGCTGACCAGCTTGGACACCACTTCAGCAACTGCCGCATCCAGCACTTCCTCTTGAATTTGCTTGCGGTAATCGCACTTGTAGCCCCGCTGCATATTGCGGTGCTTGCAGCCGTAATAATAGAAATCCTTGTATTTTGTCCCGTCCGGTCGCTTCTTGATGGACTTATTGCCATACATTCCCGCGCCGCAGACCGGGCATTTCACGATGTTGGACAGCAGATGCACCCGGTCTGTTTTGGGACGAGCTACCAGTTCATACTTCTGTGCATTAGCTTTCATCTTGACCTGTGCGGCCTGCCAGACTTCTTCCGACACCAGACCTTCATGCAGACCGTCCACCAGTAGGTAGCTGTCCTGTTCCACCAGTTTATACTCGTTTCTTGTGCCCTTGACCTTTTCCGTTCTGCGACGTCCAAAGGCGATCTTTCCGCAGTAGACAGGGTTCTTCAAAATTTTCTGGATCGTGCTGGAAGAAAACAGGGGGTTCTTTCCATTCTGTCGCTGGATCTTAGAAATCCCATGGTTTTCCAGATACTTGGCAACCCCTGTCGCACCCATGTCAGTGTTTACATACTGATCGAAGATCGTCCGAATGGCAGGGGCTTCCTCTTCGTTGACTTCCAGCTTGCCATCAATCAAACGGTAGCCATAAGGTGCAAAGCCGCCGTTCCAACGGCCTTCCCGCGCTTTCTGGATGCGGCCTTCCATAGTTTGGACACGGATGTTCTCACGCTCGATCTCTGCGACAGCAGACAGCACTGAGATCATCAGCTTGCCCGCGTCTTTGGATGAGTCGATGCCGTCTTCTACGCAGATCAGGTTCACACCAAAATCCTGCATCACCTGCAAGGTGGACAGCACATCCGCAGCATTGCGGCCAAACCGGGAAAGCTTGAACACCAGCACATAGTCAACACCATCCTTGCCGGATTTGATGTCATCCATCATTTTGCAGAAGGAAGCACGGCCTTCGATGGATTTGCCCGATTTGCCGGCATCCTCATATTCGCCGACGATCTGGTAGTCGTTGAAGTCTGCATAGGCTTTCATGCGTGCCTTCTGTGCATCCAGCGAATAGCCATCGATCTGCATCGCAGTTGAAACACGGGTGTATGTGTAGACCTTAGTCTTTTCTGCTGCCATTTCCAGCACCTCCCGTTCGTATCATCTTGTTCGGAATATGTATCTCCACACAGGAGAAGTGTCTCTGTGCGGAGTTTGGACATGAATCTCATGTCA
>CAKTCK010000060.1 GCA_934539245.1 uncultured Faecalibacterium sp. | reverse complement strand
GCGGGGTGGGTGGAGTCCAGAGGTAGGGAGGGGGGAGTCGGAACACCCCTCCCTGCCTCTGGCCCAGCGGAGCGTCTCTGCACGCTTGCGACAAGCAGAAGCTTTCCCCGCAGCGCCGCCGCTTCCGCAGGAAGCAGGCGCTGCAGCTGCCGTTCTCCTCCACGGCCCCTCCCGTGAAAATGGACTGCCGGAGCGTCCGCAGACGCTCCGGCAGTCCGAAATAATAAATGTTTTTTCCTTAGCTTATGGCCAGAGCGCAAGCGGAGGCCATTTCAAATCATTTCTTCTTCAGCTGCTCTTCCAGCCCATCCCGGGGCGTGATGTAGACGGTGGTGTACACCTCGTACAGCACCATGCCGGGCTTGGCACCGTTTGCTTTCCAGATGTTCTTCACCTCGGTGGTGTCCACCGCCACCTTGGCACCGGTGCCCGCCTTGTAGGCGCTGGAATGGATGACCGCCAGCTCTGCCGCTTCCTGCTTGGTGGTGTCCGGGATGTCCTCGCCGTGGCTCATGACCACAACATGGCTGCCGGGTGCTTTCTGCACATGGAACCACAGGTCCTTGCCCCGGGCAGTGTGCAGGGTGAGCTTGTCGTTCTGGGCGTTGTTGCGGCCTACCAATATCTCAAAACCATCGCTGGATGTATAGCGCAGGAAGTCCGCAGGCTTCTGCTTTTTGTCCCGCTGCTTGTAGTATTTCAGGTAGCCCTGATTTTTCAGCTCCATGCGGATCTCGTTCAGGGCGGCTTCGCCGGAGGCGCTTTCCACCTCGTAGAGCACCGTTTCCAGATACGCGATCTCCTTTTCGCCCTCTGCCAGCAGGTCCACCAGCATCCGGGCGGCGGTCTGCTTCTTTTTGTAATTTTTAAAGAAGTTCTGGGCGTTCTGGCTGGGGCTGAACCGCAGATCCAGCGGGATGGTCACCTCTTTACCCTCGTCGTACCAGTTGGGCACGGTCAGGCTCTTCATGCCCTTTTGCGCCAGATAGAGGTTGGCGGACAGCAGTTCGCCGTACAGACGCAGCTTTTCGCTTTTGCCGCTGGCAGCAAGCTCCTCCTGCCGGGCAGCCTGCTTGCGCAGGGCGCGGTCGTACATATTGTGTACCGCCTTGTGCAGCTCCTTGCTCTTGGTGCGCAGACGCTCGGCGCGGTCCTTCTCGGCGTAGTAGCCCTCCAGCATCGCGTTGAAGGACGACCACTCCCGGATGGTGTACTGCTCGCCGTACTGCTGCGGACGGAAGAAGGTATACTCCACCGGCTTGCCGTCCGGTGCGGTGACGCTGCATGGACAGCCGCCCTGCGCGTGCAGTTCCTTCAGCGCGTCGATTGCTGCCATCAGGCTGCGCTTCTGGGCATCGGTCAGTTCGTTGGCGGGTAGGTGCTCCCCATCAAAGGCGCGCCATGCGGCCTCGCGGCAGACCACTGGGCCAACGCCGGCCACCGTCTTGTTCAACGCGTCCGCCACCGGCAGCTCCCGCTGACAGGCTGCTGCCACGATGGACGCACTGCTCACCAGCAGAAAATCCGGGCGTGCGGGTTTTGGGGGTGTGGTGTAGGGCAGACCCGGCAGCAGCTGCCGGACATCGCTGTCCTCAAAATCCACCCGCTTGAGGGCGTCGATAATTTTGCCGCTCTGCACCAGCACAAGGTTGGAGTAGCGCCCCATCAGTTCAGCGCATAGGGTATTGCGCACAAGGTCGCCCATCTCGTTAGTGCACTGAAAATCAAAGTAGACGATGCGGTCGCCCGGCTCCATGTGCACGTCCAGCAGTCTGCCGCCAGTCAGGTGCTTGCGCATGAGCATACAGAAGGAGGGCGGCGTCTCGGGGTTTTCGAAGGTCTCCTCGGTCAGGCACACCCGGGCAGAGCCGCTGCGGGCAGACAGCAGCAGCGCGTAGGTATCGGTGCGGGTGCGCAGGGTGATGACCAGCTCATCCCGGGTCGGTTCAAAAATTTTTGCGATCTTGGCATCGGTCAGGGTGGCTTTCAGCTCCGCTGCCGTCAGCGCCAGTGTCGCGGCATCCAGTGCCATAAATGTTACCTCGTTTTATCTATAACCCTCTCAGTCAATTCCCCCAAAGGGGCGCTTTTGCTCTTTTTCGGTTTATGCTGAAAGACCTCCCCCTTTTGGGGGAGGTGGCATTGCACAGCAATGACGGAGAGGGTCCTCTCTTTATAAATAAGTATAGGGGTCGCGGTCGTCGGTGCTTACCAGCACCTCCACTTCCGGCAGGGCGCTGCGCAGGGCAGATGCCACGGCGGCGGTCACCGGGAATTCGGTGGCGTAATGCCCCGCCGCAATGAGGGAAAGTCCCAGCCGCTTGGCATCCAGTGCATGGTGGTGGTTGGCTTCGCCGGTCAGCAGGCAGTCCGCGCCCTCGGCGATGGCTTCGGCAAACAGACTGCCGCCCGCGCCGCTGATGACCGCCAACCGGCGCACCGGCTTTCCAGTATCGGCAAACTTCACCTGCACCGCCGCGCCGGTGTCCGGCGCGTTGCACAGGGCAGCCAGCTTGTGCTGTGCCAGCGCGGCCAGCTCCGGTACGGTGATGGGGTCGATTTCCCCCACCCGGCCGCAGCCGTCTGCAAAAACGGTGCGCTGCCGGATGCCGAAAAGGTCGGCCAGCACATCATTCACCCCGCCCTCGGCGGCATCCAGATTGGTGTGCATACAGATGGCGGAAATGCCCGCCTGCACCAGCTGATAGGGCACATCGGCGGGGCACAGCCGCTTGAGCGGGTCAAAGATGACCGGGTGGTGCGCCACGATGACCGTGCACTGCTTTGCCGCAGCTTCTGCCACCACCTCCGGGGTGATGTCCAGCGTCACCAGCACCCGGCGCACGTTGCCGCCGCAGTCCACCAGCAGACCGGGGTTATCCCAGTGCTCTGCCAGTTCCGGCGGGGCAAGCCGTTGCATCACATCGTATACCTGCTGTACCGTGGTCATTTCAGTTTCCCTCTTTCAGAATGGCATCCATCTCTGCGGCAAGCGGACTGCCGTCCGGCACGCCCAGCCGCATCCGGGGCAGCTTTGCCCGCTGCCACGCGGCGTAGCCCGCGCCCTCCGGCCAGCGGCCGGTATCCCCCAGCAGACACTGGGTAAAGGTGGGCTCGGTCACCTCGCCGGTGTACTCTGCCGCCATCACCGCATACCAGCGGCCTGCGGCCTGCACCGGGTGGTCGGCCACAAGGGCAAAGCCGTGCTGCCACAGCCAGCGGCGCAGCTCGCTGTGGCGGGTGGCGGGCACCATGACAAGGCGCGGCCCGCCCACAGCGGACACCCACGGCGCTTTTTCGATGATCTCCCAAGTGGTCTGCGCCGACACGCCCGCCAGCACGATGCTGCCCACCTCCCCGGCAGACAACACAGAAAGACCGTCGCCGAGCCGAAGCTCAGCGCGGTCCAGACAACCTGCATTTTCCAGCGTCTGTTTTGCCTTTGCCAGCGGACCGGGGCGCAGGTCTGCCCCGATGACCTTCGGATACCTGCCCGAAGCCGCCAGCACCGCCGTCAGCTTGCCGTGGTCGCAGCCGATGTCTGCCACCGGCTGTCCCGGGCGCACCAGCTCTGCCGCTGCGGTCAGACGCGCATCCAGTGTGGGCAGCACTCAGGCCTTCTTGGCTGCCAGATGGGTGTTCAGCTTCTCCAGCAGCTCGTCGCAGTTCACGCCGTGCACTTCGCAGGCTTCCTCGATGGTCTCCCCGCGGGAAGCCGGGCAGCCCAGACAGTGCATCCCGATTTCCATAAAGTAGGGTGCGGTGGTCTGGTCCATATCCAGAATATCGCCGATGATGGTATCGCGGGTCACCTGCTTGGGTGCGGTGTGTGCCTCTTTTTTGAGCATATTGAAAATATCAAACATGATAGCTTTTCCTTTCTGTTTTGGGTGAGATACAGTATAACCTACTGTTCCTCTATACTATACCCCAAACCGGGGCAGTTTTGCAAGAGCCTTGGGGAAATCTGTCCACCGCCAAAGGCTTCAGAACCCTCTCAGGCAATCGCCCTGCGCCCTCTCCGTCATCGCTGCGCGATGCCACCTCTCCCAAAGGGAGAGGCAAGAGCACTGCCGGGAGCTTTCTCGTTGTACTTAATGCTTTAGCGCTGAACTTTACGGCTTGGCTCTCCCTTCGGGAGAGCTGGCGCGGGAGCGCCTGAGAGGGTTCGCTCACTCCTCTGCCTGATAGTCCTTTTCCAGCGAGAAGCCGCGCCCGCTCACCTCGGTAACGTGGCTCACGATCATAAAACAGGTGGGGTCGATGGCGTGTGCCAGCTTTTCCAGCCTTGGCAGCTGCCGGTTGGAGACCACGCTCAGCAGCACCGACTCCGGCTCCCGCAGGTAGCCGCCCTCGCCGTGCAGGATGGTCACACCGCGGTCCAGCTGCGCAAAAATAGCCGCGCAGATCTCGTCGGACTTGGCGCTGATGATCTTCACCTCGGTACGGGTGGTGCCCAGCATGAGCACCTTGTCCAGCACGACCGTGTAGATAATGGCCATCACCACGCCGTACAGGGACTGCCGCACCGGGCTGAACGCCGCCTGCGCCGCCAGAATGATAAAGTCGAAAGTCATCATGGTGCTGGACACCGGCAGGTGGAACCACTTGTTCAGCACCAGCGGGGGGATATCCATGCCGCCGGTGGAAGCACCGGCGCGGATCGTGATGCCCAGCGAGATGCCGATGCCAAAGCCCGCGAATACAGTGTTCAGCACCAGATCATCGGTCAGTACAAGATTGCCCAGCAGCCGCTCCCACAGCGCCATAAAAAAGGGACTGAGCACCGTGCTTGCCATAGTATTCAGGGCAAAGCGGCTTCCCAGCACCCACCAGCCCAGCAGCAGCATGACCACGTTGACCACGAACAGCACTGCGGACACCGGCAGTCCGGTGACCTTGTTGAAAGCCAGTGCGATACCGGTGGCGCCGCCGGTGATGAGGCCGGAAGGCATCAGAAATAATACCACAGTCAGCGCATACATCGCATTGCCCACCACGATGGACAGTGCGTTGAAGAGCTGCTGTTGCTTGTGTGTTAATTGCGTCATCTTCATCTTCCTTTGTTTATAGTTGAAGTATCTTCTACTATGATAACGAAAATATCCGCATTTATCAAGCCTTCGGCGATAAATGCGGATATCGGGATCAATTTTTAAGGGGTCAAAGGGCAGCTTCCGGCTGGGCCTCGTCCTCTTCCATCAGCCGCAGACCGGCGGTATCGGTCACCGGCAGCGAGAACACGATGGCGCCCGCCTTGGGGTTTGCCCCCTCCATAATGGCCTTCATGATGGTGTTCTTCTGGCTGGTGCGGCTGACGATGAGCACCAGCTCCTTTTCGTTCACCAGCTCCACGCCCAGAAAGGCGGCTGCACCCTCCATGCCGGTGCCCTTTGCGTGGATCACCGTGCCGCCGCCTGCACCGGCGATGCGGGCAGCGTCCATAATGGAGCCGGTGTAGCCCTGATTTGCCACCACCAGCAGCAGTTCGTAGCGGGTATCCTTCAAGGTGCTCTCCTCCTTCCATGTAAGGGGCTGGTGCTCGGTGAGGAACATCAGCGCCCGTTTGCCGCCGATGCTGCTCAGCGGCACAATGAACGCAATACCGGTGCCCGGCACATCGATCTGCATTTTGCGGCGCAGATCCTTCTGGATCTTCTGCCAGCTTTCTGCCGTTACCACAGCCAGCAGCACCGCTTTTTCGGTCTTTTCCAGCCCAAGGGTGGAAAGGGTCTCCTGCACCGCCGTGCCGGAGCCCACGGTGCGCATACTTACCGTTACGCCGTGGCTTTTGTACAGCTGCAAAAAGCCATCGGTAGAGCGGCGGTCGGTGATGGTGATCATCAAAAACAAACTGCTCACGTTCTGCCTCCTTTACAGCTCGATAATGGCGTCATCCGGCAGATCCGCAAACACGGTGGCAAGCACCGCAGCGGGCTGCGCCGTCCGTGCCTTGCGGGTGCGCAGCTGCGCCACCAGACCCATCATCTGCACGGTGATGAGCGGAGTCATGGCGACCATCGCCACCACGCCGAAAGCATCGGTGACGATATTGCCGCCCACCGCCACGCAGGCACCCTGCGCCAGCGGCAGCAGGAAGGTAGCGGTCATGGGGCCGGAGGCCACACCGCCCGCGTCAAACGCGATGGCGGTAAACAGCTTGGGCACCACAAAGGAGATGCTGATGGCGAACACATAGCCCGGCACAAGGAACCACAGGATGGAGATGCCGGTCAGCACCCGCACCATGGCAAGACCCACCGAGATGGACACGCCTGCGGAAAGCGCCAGACCCATGGCCTGCGCCGAGATGGCACCGTCGGTCACCTCTTCCACCTGCTTGTTCAGCACATAGACCGCAGGCTCGGCCTTGACGATGAAGTAACCGATAAGCATCCCGATGGGAATGATCACCCAGCGCATCCCGCCGCCTGTCAGCACCTGACCCAGATAGTTACCGGCGGGCATAAAGCCCACGTTTGCGCCGGTCAGAAAGAGTACAAGGCCGATATAGGTATACACAAGGCCCACGCCGATGCGCCCCAGTGTGCGGCGGTCCAGCCGAAGGGCGATGAGCTGAAATGCTCCGAACATCAGCACAATGGGCAGCAGCGAGCGGGCGATCTCGGCCAGATAGGTGGGCAGACCCTCCCGGAACAGCTGCCACAGCTCCACCGAGTCTGCCACCTCCGGCAGAACAGGCGGGATATAGGTGCTGTCCGCTGCGCGGAACGCGATGCCCAGCGTCAGCACTGCCAGAATAGGGCCGATGGAACACATGGCCACCAGACCAAAGCTGTCGTCTGCCGCATGGCGGTCGCTTCGGATTGCAGAAACGCCCACGCCCAGCGCCATGATAAAGGGCACAGTCATGGGGCCGGTGGTCACGCCGCCGGAGTCAAACGCCACAGCGAGGAACTCCTTGGGCACAAAGGCTGCCAGCACAAAGATAATGCCGTAGAACAGCACCAGCAGCTTTGGCAGCGCAACGCCGATGAGCATACGCAGAAAGGCAAAGACCAGAAACAGGCCCACGCCCGCCGCCACCGAGAGGATGAGCGTACCGCTGGGGATGGAGGGCACCTGATCTGCCAGCACCTGTAAGTCCGGCTCGGAGATCGTGATAAGGAAGCCCAGCAAAAAGCCGAGCACGAGGATGAGGGGCAGCTTGCGGCTGCGGGTGATGACTGCACCCACCCGCTCGCCCATGGGGGTCATGCTCATCTCTGCACCCAGAGTAAAGAACATGATGCCCACCACGATCATGGCAGCGCCCAGCAAAAAGCACAGCAGGATGCTGGGCGACACCGGTGCTACCGTAAAGCAGAGCACCAGCACAATGGCCACAATGGGCAGCACCGCCTGCAGCGCCTCCAAAAGCTTTTCCCGCAGCTTGGGGAGCGATCGTCTGAGAATGATGTCCACCGCCTTTCGTCTGTATCCTGTTTGTACACTTTTGTACAAGATATATTTATAGTATACGGATTCCGGGGGATACCGTCAACCGGCAGAAGGAAAAAACTTGAGCAAGTTCCATAAATTGTAAAAAACATTCCATAAAAAGGGGTTCTGAAAAGCCATAGGCTTTTCAGAACCCCAAAATTAAAATAATTATTTTTACGCCTTTTTCGGCTTCAGCCAGCCGTCCACGGCGGCTACCAGCACCTTGCCCCGGCGGCCCAGCAGACGGGGCAGCAGCACCCGCGCCATGGCCCATACGCCCGCAAAGTTGTAAAGGATGACCGCCAGCGTGATCAGCCCCGTCCACAGCCCGTACAGCGGCGGCTCTGCCAGCAGCACAAAGGCCTCAAATACCAGCACGGCGGCATTTGCCAGCACCCGCGCCGGGTGGACGTGCATTCCGATCATGCGGCGGGCGTCCACCGCACGCAGGGTGAACACCAGCGCAAGGCCAAGGAAGGACGCATAGGTCGCGCCCACAGGCCCCCACCACTTGATGAAAAAGTAGTTCATGATGCAGTTGCTGATGGCACCCGCCATCATGGTGACCATGCTGCGCTGCGACTTTTTGGTCACAACGTAGACGCTATTCATGAACTGGTTGAAGCAGCTGCAGGTGGAAGCCAGCACAAGGAACGGTACAAAGTGCCATGCGTAGTAATAGTTGGACTTCATGACGTGCATCACCGGGCGGCACAGCCAGATAATACCCGCCGCACAGCAGAACAGCACACTGGAATAGGTGCGGAAGATCTGGGTAAAGAACCGCGCACGCCCTTCCTCCTCGGTGACGGCGGAAAGCTGCCACGCATCGTAGAAGATCAGACCCAGCGTGGTCAGGATGGTGGGCAGGAAGTAGCCGGTGGAAAGCAGGCCGCTCCATGCGTTGCCGGTGCGGCCGTCCAGCCCTTCGCACATTTCGCGCACAAAGAACAGGTCGGACGCATTGATGATCCAGAAGCTGATCTGCGCCGGGATCATGGGCAGCGAGAAGTTGAGCATCTGCCGCCACAGCTTTTTGTTGACGCCCTTCAGCTCCACATAGTTCCACAGCTTGCCGGTGAACAGCAAAAACAGCACGCTGGTCAGGTCGCCGCTGATGATGGCCAGCAGGTAGCCGTTGGCGCCCCACTTGAAGCCCACCAGATACAGCACATAAAACGCCATGGTCGCCACGGTGCACAGCACGCCGTCCACCGCCACAAGCTTATTCCACTGGCGGCTGCGCACGAACTGGGTGCACAGGGTGCGCAGGCAGCTCATGAGCACATAAATGTAGATCAGCAGGCCGTACTGCGCCATATCCGGCAAAAACTGGGTGACCGGCCAGCACA
>CAKTCK010000059.1 GCA_934539245.1 uncultured Faecalibacterium sp. | reverse complement strand
CCGCAAGCAGCTGGACAAGGGCCGTCAGGTCTACGCCTTTGGTGCCGGCACCCAGAAGATGTACGATTACCTGAACGATAACCCGGAGTGTATGTCTGCCCCGGTGGACTACACCAACGACATCCGCAGCATTTCCGCACTGGACAACTTTATCTCCATCAACAATGCCGTGGATATCGACCTGTTTGGTCAGGTGAACGCTGAGAGCGCCGGCGTGAAGCACATTTCCGGTGCAGGCGGTCAGCTGGACTTCGTGCTGGGCGCATACCTTTCCAAGGGCGGCAAGAGCTTTATCTGCCTGTCCTCCACCTTCTTTAATAAAAAGACCGGCAAGCTGGAAAGCCGTATCCGTCCCACGCTGGAGAACGGCAGCATTATTACCGATACCCGCGCCAACGTGCACTACCTGTGCACCGAGTATGGCTGCGTGAACCTGAAGGGTCTGACTTCTTGGGAAAAGGCCGAGGCTCTGATTAGCGTGGCACACCCGGATTTCCGCGAGGAGCTGATCCGCGAGGCCGATAAGCTGCATATCTGGCGCAGAAGCAACAAAATTTAATAAGCGCTGCGGGTATTCCCGCTGCCCGCAGCAGGAATGGAGTTTGTCATGATGGACAAAAAGCCGCACATCAAACCGTATCTCTATGGGATGCTCGCAGGGTTTGGCGCCATTGCACTGAGCATCATCTTCTTTTTCCTTATTTACCGTTTTGACGGCTTCGGCTCGGCTATCTCTACCCTGACCGGCATCCTGATGCCTTTTATCTACGGTGCCGTGATTGCCTATCTGCTCAAGCCGGTGTGCAACAGCATCGAAGGCTTTCTGCGCCGCTTCATCCCGGAAAAGATGAACGGTCTGATCAATGCGCTGTCCGTGGCGCTCACCATCCTGTTCGGGCTTTTGCTGGTGTATGCACTGGTCATGATGATCGTGCCGCAGCTGATCACCAGCGTGACGACCCTGTACTACACGGCGCAGGCTAACATTTCAAAGTTCATGTACTGGGTAAACCATCTGGAGTTTATTGAGAAGAACGAACAGATCATGGAACTGCTCAACTCGGCCTACGCCACCCTGAATACCAATCTGGACACATGGAACACATGGCTCAAGAACACCCTGCTGCCCTCCATGCAGAACATCGTAAGCGGTGCAGCCATTGGTGTGCTGAACGTGGTGACGGTGGCCAAGAACCTGATCATCGGCATCATCGTGGCGGTGTATATGCTGGCCAGCCGCAAGCGGTTCGTGCAGCAGGGCAAGCTGGTGCTGCACAGCATCGTCCGCCCCCGCTGGGCGCAGCTGATCACTGAGGAAGTGAAGTACGCAGACAAAATGTTCGGCGGCTTCATCAACGGCAAGATCATGGACTCCGCCATCATCGGCGTGCTGTGCTATATCGGCTGTCTGATCTTCAAGTTTCCCAGTGCTCTGCTGGTGTCGGTGATCATTGGTGTGACCAACGTCATCCCCTTCTTTGGCCCCTTCATCGGTGCCATCCCGGCTACGCTGCTCATCCTGATCCAGAATCCCATCAAGGCGCTGTGGTTCGTGCTGTTCGTGCTGGTTTTGCAGCAGCTGGACGGCAACATCATCGGGCCCAAAATTCTGGGCAACACCACCGGCCTTTCCAGCTTCTGGGTGCTGTTCGCCATCCTGCTGTTTGGCGGTCTGTGGGGCTTTGTGGGCATGATCGTGGGCGTGCCGCTGTTCGCCGTCATCTATGATGTGATCAAAAAGCTGGTCATCTACGGCTTGCAGCGCCATCAGGAGCTGACCCTGCTGAACAGCTATCACGACCAGTTCGGCGACCCCGCAGACGATGCAGCCGCACAGCCCGCTGCACCGCAACCTGCTGAAAACCAGTAAACCCTTCCCTGCCCCGCATCAGAGCCTTTCCGATGCGGGGTATTTTTAATTATATTACAAATTACAAACCGAAATTTGTGGGGAACAATACGATATGAATTTAAAATACAAGAGAGCAACGCTTGAAGATATCGATATACTGACAGAAACAAGAATAGAGGTATTAAGAGCAGCGAATAAACTTTCTGCTGATACTGATATGAGTGAAGTTGAAAGACAATCCTATAATTATTATCAAAAAGCTCTTTGTGACGGCTCTCATATTGCATATTTAGTTTTTGATAAAAATCGTTTTGTAGGGGCTGGTGGTGTTAGTTTTTTTCAAGTAATGCCGACTTACCACAATCCAAACGGAAACAAGGCTTATATCATGAATATGTATACTGATCCTGAATATCGAAGAATGGGAATTGCTTTTAAAACATTAGATATGCTGATTAGAGATGCTAAAAGCAAGGGGATTACAGCTATTTCATTAGAAGCAACTGAGATGGGACGCCCATTGTATGAAAAATATGGATTTGTGAAAATGAACGATGAAATGGAACTACCAGAGTGATACCTTCCAGTTTACACAGCAAGACCCCCGCCCTGCATTCGTCAGAACACAGGGCGGGGGTCATTTTATTGCTTTCTTTCAGGTTTTAGTTCAATCCAGCGGCTGAGAGGGCTTCCAGTCCTTATAGTTCTCGTACCGGCTCTCGCGCACCTTGTGGTGGGACCACACTTCATCAGCAGTGGGCTGCCAGTTGGCGGCGTAGCTCTTGCACTTCTCGCACAGGTGCTCGACGCTTTCCGGGGACTGCAGGTCGGTGCTGTGGGCACCGGTCTCGTGCACCATCTTTTCCAGCAGCTCGGGGTTTTCCAGCATCGGGCAGGGACGCAGATGGTTCTTATTGAAGGGCTGGCCGTTGTGGTAAGCCATGAACAGTGGGCTGTGCAGAATTTCCAGAATAGACTGGTCGTGGATGTTGGCGTTGGAGTAGTGGATAAACACACAGGGCTCAGCGTCACCGGCAGAGTTGATGTGGAAGTAGTTGCGGCCGCCGGCGATGCAGCCGCCCACGAACTCGCCGTCGTTCTGGAAGTCCATAGGGTAGAACGGGATATCGCACTCGGAAGAGCGCAGATAGCGGATGCGGTCGATCATATATTTGCGCTGCTCCGGGGTGGGCATCAGCTCCGGGGCGGCCTCGTTGCCAACCGGCATATAGTGGAAATAGAAGCCGAAATGCGCGCCCTTCTCGCACAGGAAACGCATGAACGCGTCGTTGGTGACGGCCTCGATGTTCTGGCTGGTGTAGCAGATGGAGGTACCAAAGAGGATGCCGTACTTCTTGAGCAGGTCCATGGCGTGCATTACAGCGGCATAGTGGCCCTCGCCACGGCGGGCATCGTTGGTCTCCGGGGTGCCCTCGATGGACAGCATAAAGGCGATGTTTCCCAGACGCCGCACCTCTTCACAGAAGGGCTCGTCGATGAGGGTGGAGTTGGTGTAGATGGCAAACTGCACATCGTTGTGCTTTTCCGCCAGCTTGAGCACATCCTTTTTGCGCACCAGCGGCTCGCCGCCGGTCAGCATATACAGGTACACGCCCAGTTCCTTGCCCTGCGTGACGATCTTATCCATATCCTCAAAGCTGAGGTTGTTCTTGTGGCCGTACTCGCCTGCCCAGCAGCCGACGCAGTGCATATTGCAGGCAGAGGTGGGGTCGAACAAAATCAGCCACGGGATGTTGCACTGGTACTTGACGCGGTTCTCGCGGATGGTCTTGGTGCCGCGGAAGAAGGCTTCGTAGCCCAGATTCAGCGCAGTGGTGCGCGCCACATGGGGGTCGGTCTGGTCCAGCACGCAGTTGATGAGTTTCGTCCACTTGCTGTCGGGGTCGGTCAGCACCTTTTTGGCGTTCTCGTAGGTCTCATCGCTGAAGCCGCTGCCGTAGAACTGCTTTGCAACATCTACCAGCTGGCACATTGTTTTTTCATGGTCGTGCTCGGCGCGGGAAAGCGCCACGTCCACTATTTTACCAAGCGCAGCACGCTGCATCTTGTGGGTCAGGTTCTCAAGAGATGTATTCATAGCTTTTTCCTCCCGAAACGATTCCTTTGGAAATTCTTATTTTGCTTGACCACATCTTACTACTTTGCGTGTTTTTGTGCCATAAACAGAAAATACGCCGTGATGGAAAACCCATCACGGCGTACCCTTTGATAAAATTTTATTGAAGCCGCACGAACAACAAGCACATCATTCCTCTATTTTCAGGCTGCCGGTGCTCAGGCGGCACAGTGCACGGTGGAAATCTCCGTGGATCATGGTGCTCACGCGTTCTACCATCTGCTTGGGGTCGCCTTTCATATCCCGGCGGATCCATTCCAGAGTCATGCCCACCAGTGCATACTTATAAAAATCGACAACGAACTGCTTATCCGCATCCTGCACGGTGATATCGTGGCATTCACGGTCTGCAAAATCCTTCAGGATGGGGTCCAGCAGCCTATAAAGGTACTGCTCCACCTGTTCCCTGCCCACCGAGCGGTAAACGTTCAGCACAAGGGTCTTGTTATCCTGCAGCTGGTGCAGAACGTCCAGATAGGCTTCGCTCCATGTACCAAAGCCCCGGCGGCCTTCCATCGCCTTGGCGGCATCCTCCGCTAAGATCCAGTCCACCAGATCGTAAATGTCCTTGAAATGGTAATAAAAGGTCATGCGGTTGACACCGCAGTCCTCGGTGATATCGTTGATCGTGATCTTGTTCAGGGGCTTTTCCAGCAGCAGCTTCTTCAAAGATGCCTCCAGTGCCCGTTTTGTCGTTTGTGACACAAAAACCCATCCTTTCCCGGCAGACGCCGCTGCCGTTTCCGTAAAATATACCCCATGGTTCATTTTACCGCAAAATGTGACCTTATTTCAAGTAAAGTTTCTTACCTTTTTATGAAGATTGTGTGTGCGCCGCCCGCCCCGAAGGTGCTGTTTTTTCAAGATAACCGCCAAAAATAAGACAAAAGTCTTGATTTTCTCCCAGCGGTTGCTTAGAATGAATAAGAAGCAGAATTTAATGCAGTGCATACCTGCCGAGGGAGGGTTATTATTATGATGAAAACCATTGGGTTTTTAGGCTGTGGAAACATGGGTGGTGCCATTGCTCGCGCCGTGTGCAAGGCTACCGAGCCTGAGAATGTATTTCTGGCTAACCGCACGGCGGCGAAAGCCGAAGCGCTGGCCGCAGAGCTGGGCTGCCAGACGGCTACCAACGCCGAGGTGGCCGGTGACTGCGATTTAATCTTTCTGGCGGTGAAGCCCCAGATGATGGAAGCCATGCTGGAACCGCTGCGCTTCATCCTTGCCGAGCGCACCAAGCGGTTCGTGCTGTGCACCATGGCCGCCGGTCTGCCGGTGGCGCGCATTCAGGAGATGGCGGGCGGTGACTACCCTGTTATCCGCATCATGCCCAACACCCCGGCATCGGTGGGCGAAGGCATGATCCAGTATTGCTCCGTCAACGTGACTGCCGAGGAAGAGAAAGCTTTCTGTCAGCTGATGGCTCCCGCCGGGCGTCTGGACGCCGTAGCCGAGGGCATGATCGATGCTGCAAGCTGCGTTTCCGGCTGCGGCCCGGCATGGGTGTACCAGTTTATTGAAGCGCTGGCCGACGGCGGCGTAGCCTGCGGTCTGCCCCGGGCAAAGGCACAGGAGTACGCCGCACAGATGGTGCTGGGCAGCGCAAAGCTGGTGCTGGAAAGCGGCAAGCACCCCGGTGCGCTGAAGGACGCTGTGTGCAGCCCCGGCGGCAGCACCATTCAGGGCGTGCGGGTACTGGAAGAACATGGGCTGCGCGGTGCGGTGATGGATGCCGTGCTGGCCGCTTACGACAAAACAAAGGAAATGGGAAAGGGTTAATGGAATCATGCGCATCGTTGTGAAAGTGGGCACCTCCACATTGGCATACCCCACCGGGCGGCTGAACATCCGCCATGCAGAGGAACTGGTCAAGGTATTGAGCGATTTAAAGAACGAGGGTCACGAGGTCATTCTGGTGTCCTCCGGCGCCATCGGCATGGGCGTGGGCAAGCTTTCGCTGCCTGCACGCCCCAAGGATACCACCACCAAGCAGGCCTGCGCCGCCGTAGGGCAGTGCGAGTTGATGTACACCTACGACCGGCTGTTCAGTGCCTACGATCACACGGTAGCGCAGATCCTGCTTACCGGCGTGGACGTGGAGCACACCGAGCGCCGGGTGAACATCCAGAACACTCTGACCCGCCTGCTGGAGCTGGGTGCACTGCCCATCATCAATGAAAACGACAGCGTTGCCACCGATGAGATCACCTCCATTGGCGACAACGACACGCTGGCCGCTATTGTGGCCTGCTGCTGCAAGGCCGATCTGCTGGTGCTGCTGAGCGACATCGATGGCCTGTACACCGCGAACCCCCACACCCACCCGGATGCGGCACTGATCCCGCTGGTGGAGGAGATCACCCCGGAGGTGATGGCGCTGGCAGACGGTGCAGGCTCGGCACTGGGCACCGGCGGCATGGCCACCAAACTGCGCGCTGCCCGCATGGTGACCGGCAGCGGTGCGGATATGGTCATTGCCAACGGCGCACACCCGGAGCTGCTGTACGATATCGCCGCAGGCAAGCCCATCGGCACCCGCTTTGCCGGGCACAAGCAGCCCGCGCTGTCCACACAGGAGGTTTGAGCTATGACAACACAGGAAATTCTGGAAGCCGCCCGCGGGGCAAAGGCTGCGCTGGCACTGGCTGATGGCGCCAGCCGCGCACAGGCACTTCGCAGTATGGCTGCGCAGCTGTGCAGCCCCGCAAGCATGACGGCCATCCTTGCCGCCAACGCCGACGATATGGCCGCCGCAAAGGGACATATCAGCGAGGTGATGCTGGATCGTCTTGCCCTGACCGAGGAGCGTATCCGCGCCATGGCAAAGGGCATTGAAGAGGTTGCCGCCCTGCCCGACCCGGTGGGCCGGGTGCTGAAGCGGGTGGAGCGCCCCAACGGACTGGTAATCGAAAAGACCGCCGTGCCCATGGGCGTGATCGCCATCATCTACGAAAGCCGCCCCAATGTGACCAGCGATGCCGCCGCCCTTGCCATCAAGAGCGGTAACGCCTGCATCCTGCGCTGCGGCAAGGAGGCATGGCGCAGCGCCAACGCCATTGTGCAGGCACTGCGGCAGGGACTACGGGAGAACGGCCTACCGGAAAACGCGGTCTGCCTGATCGAGGACACCACCCACGCTTCTGCCAACGCCCTGATGACTGCCGTGGGCTATGTCGATCTGCTGATTCCCCGGGGCGGCGCAGGGCTGATCCGCGCCTGCGTGGAGAACGCCAAGGTGCCCTGCATCCAGACCGGTACCGGCATCTGCCACATTTTTGTGGACGACACCGCCGATCAGATCAAGGCGCTGGACATTATCGAAAATGCCAAGGCCAGCCGCCCCAGCGTGTGCAACGCCGAGGAAGTGTGTCTGGTGCATTCTGCCATTGCGCAGGAGTTTCTGCCTAAGCTTGCGCAGCGTCTTGGCCCCGACCGCGCTGCTGCGGGCAAGCTGCCGGTAGAGCTGCGGCTGGACACACGCGCCGCCGCCATTATTCCCGGCACGCCCGCCGGCCCTGCGGACTTTGACACCGAGTTTCTGGACTATATCCTTGCCGTCAAGGTGGTGGACAGCGTGGATGAGGCCATTGCCCACATTGCACAGCACTCCACCGGCCACAGCGAGGCCATCCTGACCCGGACACAGGCAGACGCCGACCGCTTTACCGCCGCGGTGGACAGCGCCGCCGTGTATGTGAACTGCTCCACCCGCTTTACGGACGGCGGCGAGTTTGGTCTGGGCTGCGAGATGGGCATCTCTACCCAGAAGCTGCACGCCCGGGGTCCCATGGGGCTGGAGGAGCTTTGCAGCTACAAATACGTCATTCACGGTGACGGGCAGATCCGGTGATTTCCCCTGCCCTCCAACCATCGATTTTGAATCGTTTCTCATAACAAAAGGCTTCAGAAATGTCTGCGAGCATTCCTGAAGCCTTTTGTGCAGTTAGGGTCATATAGGAAAACGGCATCTGTAATCTGAATTTTCTATGATTTCATGTTTTACGAACAAAAATTCTCATGCAGGATAACCGTTGCCCCACTACCGCGCTACAAGTTTTTCATAGTTGAAAAAAATTTCCTGTACAGGCCGATGCAAGCTGCTTTGGCCTGTATTTTTGTTTTATCGGGATGGACTGTATTTTAAAGCGAACATGAAAAATGAAAAACTTTTCACTTTTTCCCAGAAAACGGACATTCTTGGATAGCGGTATGTATCCAAGATTTTGATGTTTCCCACAATGTTAAAGTATTACTTTTATGTTTTTATAGGTTAAAAAAGCAAAATTTTCTCTTGACAGAGCGTTTTCTATGCGGTAAAACTATATTGTAAGATTTGATATCGATTTCACTTCCGTTTCACAGGAATTCAAAATTCGTACATCACAACTGGTACTATGTAAAAATAAGTAAAGGAGAGAGCATCTTATGACGATCGCAATTCTTGCCCACGATTCCCGCAAAGAATTGGCTCTGCAATTCTGTACCGCTTACAGTGCCATCCTTTCCCGCAATAATGTTATCGCCACCGGTACCACCGGCCGGATGCTTGCGCAGACCACCGGTCTGCCGGTGCACTGCTACCTCTCCGGTAAGCTGGGCGGTGTGCAGCAGATTACCTCCCGCGTTGCCTGCGATGAGGTGGATCTGGTGCTGTTCTTCCGCGACCCGCTGAAGGCCGATGCCGCCAGCCTGACCGAGCAGAATCTGCTGCGCCTGTGCGATATGCACAGCGTACCCATTGCCACCAACATTGCTACCGCAGAGGTGCTGCTGCGCGGTCTGGATCAGGGCGATCTGGACTACCGCGAGGGGATGCACCCGGCCTTGATCGAGCCGATCCCCGTTGTACAGGCCCGTGCCGTGTAAGCATTTATTTTGTGTGTTACTTTGTGTATAGAGGGAAAAAGGAGCTATCGCAGCGTGTTGTGCGATAGCTCCTTTTTGTTATAATCATGTCCTGCCCGCAGGGCAAACATTACTCCTTAAAATATGCTTTCTGGACAGCCAGCAGCACACCGGCGCGGCTGGCGGCAAAATTCAAGCCGCCCTGCAAATAGCAGGTATAGGGGGCACGCAGGGGGCCATCGCAGGAAAGCTCGATGGTGCTGCCCTGCGTAAAGCTGCCGCTGGCCATGACCACCTCGTCGGTGTAGCCCGGCTCCGGGCTGGGTTCCGGAGCGGCGTAGCTGTCCACCGGGCTGGCGGCCTGAATGCCCTGACAGAAGCCGATGAGCGCCTCTGCCGTACCTGCATCAAAGCAGGTGACGATATCGTTGTGATCCTCGCAGTAGCGTGGGATGGGCTTTTTGCCCAGCAGCTCCAGCATACACTGGGCGTAGATGGCGGTCTTGATGGCCTCGCACACTACGCCGGGGGCGTAGTAGAAGCCCAGATACATATCCCGGGGGGTCTCCAGCGTGCAGCCCAGTTCCTTGCCAAGACCGGGGGCGTTCAGGCGGTAAGCGCACAGCTCCACCAGATCCCTGCGTCCCACGATGTAGCCGCCGGTGGGTGCAATTCCGCCGCCGGGGTTCTTGATCAGGCTGCCCACGGCGATATCTGCCCCCACCTGACAGGGCTCCTGCGTCTGGGTGAACTCGCCGTAGCAGTTGTCCACAAAGATGATGATCTCCGGGTTTGCGGCGCGGGCGGTATCGGCAATTTTGCGGATAGTAGCCAGATCAAAGGCGTTGCGCTGTAAATAGCCGCGGCTGCGCTGGATGTGGCATACCTTTGCGCCGGGTGCTTTTTGGGCGATCAGGTCGTAGTCCGGGGTGAAGTCGGGCTTGAGAGGAGCTTCGTCGTAGTTTACGCCGTAGTCCATCAGGGTGCCGGTGCCCTTGCCCTTGCCGTCCAGACCGATGACGCCCTCCAGCGTATCGTAGGGGCGGCCGGTAGCGGCCAGCAGGGTGTCCCCTGCCCGCAGCACACCGAACAGTGCCACCGCCAGCGTGTGGGTGCCGCTCTGGAACTGGCTGCGCACCAGCGCGTCCTCTGCGCCCATGACCTGTGCAAAGATCTGCTCCAGCTTAGCGCGGCCGGTATCCCACAGGCCGTAGCCGGTGGTGCCCAGCATATCGGTGGAGGACATCTGAGTATCGGCAAAAGCCTTGAGCATTTTCAGCTGGTTGAAATCCCGGATCTCCTCTATCTGGCGGAAATAGGGCTGGCACAGCTCCATGGC
>CAKTCK010000058.1 GCA_934539245.1 uncultured Faecalibacterium sp. | reverse complement strand
TGGGTCCAGAACGACGGGCTGTTTCTTCCCGCGAATCAAGCTGCACAGGCCTGTCAGAAAGCCGCACAGGACGTTTTGCCGGGCATGACCGCCGACACCTTTGACGAGACGCAGCTGGACTCCTTGTGCCGCTACGCCCTGTTTGCCGCGCAGGACAGCAGCGAGGTGCTGGCCACCAACATGGATGCCGGGCACCTGCAGCGGGCAATGGAGAACCGGCAGGGGAAAAACCATTGGCATTTTGGCTACACACAGTATTATATGACGTCGAAATTGCAGGACGGAACGGTCTGTCTGCTGCAATTTGACTATGCCGTGCCCTACGCCGACCCTGCGCTGCGGGGCGTTCTGCCGGATATGCAGACTGTGCACTGCATTCTGGGCATTCTGCTGCTGGTGGGGGCGGTGGTGTGGAGCACCCACAGGACCGGGCGCTTTCTGACCCGGGAGACCGAAAAGCTGACCGCCGCAGCGCAGGCGGTGGCGCGGAAGGAACTGGACAGCGCGGTGTTTTCCGGCGCGAAGGTGCGGGAGTACGAGAGCACTTTGCAGGCGCTGCAGACCATGGGCGATGAACTGACCGGCAGCTTGCAGAAGCAGTGGGCGATGGAGCAGCGGCAGCGGGAGCAGATCATTCAGCTGTCCCACAAGCTGAAAACGCCGCTGACCATCATCGAGGGCAACGCGGAGCTGCTGGCAGAGGACAACGGCTTGACCGCAGAGCAGAAAGCGCAGGTGGAGTCCATTTTGCAGGGCGCAGAGCAGACCCGCACCTATCTGGGTAAGATCCGCGCCGAGGTGCAGACTCCGCTGCGCTATAAACGGAATGTAGAATAAAGAAAAAGCAAAGGGCTGCCGCACATTTTGTGCAGCAGCCCTTTGGCCGTTTTATTGTTTTGTCAGCTGCTTATCCAGCCATGCGGCGATGTCCGCGAAAACCTCCAGCTTGTTGGTCTCCAGCAACAGCTCATGGCGGGCACCGGGGTAGAAGATGCTTTCAATGTTCTGCACACCGGCGTCCTTCAGGCTCTGGATGGCGCGGTGCACGCCCTTGCCCTGTTCGCCCACCGGGTCGGCATCGCCGGAGAGGAAGAGCAGCGGCAGGTCCTTGGGCATCTGTGCCAGAAAAGCCGGGTCGTGCAGGCGCAGGATGCCGCTGAACATACTGTAATAGGCGTTCAGCGTAAAGGTAAAGGTGCAGCGCTCCTCCGCCAGATACTTATCTACCTCGGCTTGGTCGCGGTTGAGCCAGTCATGGGTGGTGCGGCCTTCCAGCCCCTTGTTGTAGCCCATAAAGGAAAGGTTGGCCACAAGGCTGCTGCGGTAGTGCCAGCCGTGGAAGGCTGCCAGCACCCGGCAAAGGGTCTTGGCTGTCTTGACCAGCGCCTTGGGCTGGAAGCCGGTGCCCATGATGATGGCACCGTCCAGCTCCCGGCCGTACTCGCACAGATACTGCCGGGCGTAGAAGGAGCCCATGCTGTGTCCCAGCAAAAAGTAGGGCAGGTTCGGGTACAGCTCCTTGGTCAGCACAGTCACGGCATGCAGGTCGGCCAGCACGGCGCGGTTGCCGTCCGGCTCGGCAAAATAGCCGTAGTCCTCCTTGGTGCGGATAGAGGCACCATGCCCCAGATGGTCGTGGCCGGTGACCAGAATGCCCCGGTCAGCCAGATACTCCGCCAAGGGACGGTAGCGGTCGATGTACTCTACCATGCCGTGGGACAGCTGCAGCACCGCCCGCACCGGACCCTCCGGGACGCAGCGAAAGCCGTGCAGGGTGCGCCCCGGCACGGTGGAGGGAAGGGTAAAGTCGATGAACTGACTCATGGAAGGGGCCTCCTTTCTGAGTTACAGTGCGCTGAGCTTGCGACGGCAGGCGGTGCAGATGCAGTAGCCGCTGAACTGGATGGCCTGCTCGTCCACCTCGCCGCAGAAATCGCAGCTGCCGGCGGGGCGGTGCTTTTTCAGGACGATGGCGTCCCCATCCACAAAGATCTCCAATTTGGTGTCGGTGTCCAGGTGCATACTGGTGCGCAGCTCCTTCGGCAGAACGATCCGTCCCAGCGAATCAATGCCGCGAACGATGCCAGTGCTTTTCATAATGTGTCATTCTCCTTCATTTATTCCTTCTTAGCAACCACTGACACAACAGGAAAATTGTGCCAGTGCTGATAAGCTTAGTATACAAAAAATAACACCTTTCGTCAATGATTGCGTGTTGATTCGACAAAAGACAACCTTTTGCGCGTAAGGGTGGGGAAGATTCTCTCCGTGAAAAAAGGGGTTCAGGAAAGTCCGCAGACTTTCCTGAACCCCAAAATTACAAATAATTCTTTCTCGCCGTCTCAGCTCAGTTCCACAGGAGCTTCGGGCTGGTTCTCCACGCGGGCGCTGGTGCGTCCCTCGGGACGGATCTCCCCGGCGGCGGTCAGCGAGATCTTGGTCAGGGTGGGGCCTACCAGCTCGTACACCAGCACCGAGAACAGCACCACGTTGCGTACCATGTGGCCGTCTGACAGCTCGGCGGCGGTGGCAGCCATGCCCAGCGCCACGCCTGCCTGCGGCAGCAGGGTGATGCCCAGATACTTCTGGATGGCGGGGCTGCAGCTGGTGGCGCGGCAGCTCAGGTAGGAGCCGCTGATCTTACCGGCAGAGCGCGCCACGATGTACACCACGCCGATGAGCAGCACCATGGGGTTGGTGAGGATGGTCAGGTCCAGCTCTGCGCCGGACAGCACAAAGAACAGGATGTTGATGGGGGACACCCAGCGGTCCAGACGGTCCATCAGCTCGTCCGAGGTGGGGCAGACATTGCAGAACACAGTGCCGGTCATCATGCACACCAGCAGCAGCGAGAAGCCGCAGCGGGTGCCGTTGATCTCGAACTCGGTCATGGACAAGCCCACGGTCAGCAGCACAAAGGCCACCGACAGGCTCATGCGCTTGGAGCGGGAGTGGAAGTAGACTTCCAGCAGGTTCAGCAGGTAACCGGCGGTAGCGCCCAGCGCCAGCGAGAGCGCGATCTCCAGCAGCGGCTCCAGCACCACGCTCACGGGGTCGATACGGCCCTGCTCCAGCGCGTTTGCCACGCCGTAGGAGGCCGAGAACAGCACCAGACCCACGGCATCGTCAATGGCGACCACCATCAGCAACAGCTTAGTCAAAGGGCCGTCCGCCTTGTACTGCTTGACCACCATCAGGGTGGCAGCGGGTGCGGTGGCGGCGGCGATGGAGCCCAGCGTGATGGCAGAGGCCAGCGAGATGACGTCCGGGCGGGCAAAGTGCAGGGCAACAAGGGCGACATCCACCAGTGCAGTGGTGATCACCGCCTGCGCAATGCCCACGGTCACGGCGCGGCGACCCATGTGCTTCAGAGCGCTGAGCCGGAACTCGTTGCCGATGACGAAGGCGATAAAGCCCAGTGCCACCTTTGTGATAATACCGTAGCCCTCCACGGCGGCAAGGCTGCCAAAGCCGAAGCCGAAACGGCTCAGCTCTAGCCGACCCAGAAAGAAGGGTCCCAGCAGCAGGCCGGTGAGCAGGTAAGCGGTGACGGCGGGCAGACGCACGGCCTTGGCAGCGCGTGACATGAGCAGACCGGCGATCAGGGCAAGGGACAGACAGATCAACATTTGTTCCATAATGTGGTTTGTATTGGGTGTGCAGCCAAGGGCCGCAGCACTCGGTTCCTCCTTGTCAAAAAAGTATCGAACCCCTGTTTGAAATCCAGTGCAGGGTCAAAATGGGAAAACGTATCTAGTATATCGGAACTGCCGGAGAAAAGCAACCATCCTGCGCGTTTCGTACAGATTTTGAAACGAAAAGACAGAAACAGAACGATAAAGGACGGGATACAGGCAGTTCGACTGCCGTTTCCCTTTGCACCCCAGCCGAAAAAAGGGATAGCGGAACACCCGCAGGCGTTCCGCTATCCCGAAATTTAAAATGATGCTCTTAGTTGAACTTGAAGATCTTGCGCAGCTGGCGGTAGGTGGAAATGACCACCTTGTCGCCGCCGGGGAAGCGCAGGTCGGTCATGCCGCCAAGGTTCACGCGCACGGCGCGGTAGACGCCGGGGGTAACGTGATCCTTGAGGTACTGCCACAGCTCAGCCTTTTTGGCGTGCGCCTCGGCGCTGCCGTCCAGCAGCAGGAAGATGTCGCTGACTGCCATCATCACCGACAGATAGTGCACCATGTAGGCGCGCAGACGCTTCTGGTCTTTGAGTGCGTCCAGATCCTGACAGTCGATCATGTGCTTTGTGACCCGCAGCTGCTGGTCCACACGGCCGATCATCACGCTCTCGTTCACGCTCTGGTCGGCGCGGCCGATGAAGTAACGGTACAGATCCAGATCCATATAGTACATGCTCTTGACGTAGGGCAGGGGCTGGTACACAAAGATGTTGTCCACATAGAAGGTGTGCTTGGGCAGCACCATGCCGCACTGACGCAGCACCTCGGTGCGGTACATGACCGAGTGCATCAGTAAGTTCTGATCCGGGCGGAAGTGCCGGACGTGCACCCAGTCGAACAGGCGGTTCTGTGGGAACACGTTGGTGTAGCGCACGGTATGGCTGGTGCCGTCCTCCACGTGCTCGTACACATAGTTGCAGATCATCAGATCCGGTGCGGTGCCGCGGGCAACCAGCGTAGTCAGGCGCTCCAGCACCTTTTTCAGGGCGTCGGTGTCCAGCCAGTCATCGCTGTCCACGACCTTGTAGTACAGGCCGGTGGCATTGCGGATGCCCTGATTGACACCCTCGCCGTGGCCGCCGTTCTCCTGATGAATGGCCTTGACGATGGTGGGGTACTTTGCGGCGTACTCGTCGCAGATGGCGGGGGTATCATCCTTGACGGAACCGTCGTCCACCAGAATGATCTCGGCCTGCTCGCCTGCGGTCAGCAGCGTTTCGATGCAGTGACGCATATAGGCTGCCGAATTGTAGCAGGGCACGGCAAAAGTAATAAGTTTCTGCTGCATATTATAAATGCTCCTTTTTACGTTGCATGGTCCATGCCGGGCAGTCTGCGGGGTGGCATGGAGATATGTGTTTTTATTATAGCATTTTCGCGCCTGAAAAGCTATCCTTCCCGGGCAGAAAGAGTGGTTATTGCACATTTTTACGCAAAGTGACGCTTTTTTCTGCCAAAAGTATCGGTTTTGTGGTATACTGATAAGGTTTTGAGCGTTCTGCGCGTCAGCGCACCTACTTATATAACGGAGGAAACCATGGAAAACCCGCACAGTATCCTGAAAAAAGTTTTCGGCTATGATAGCTTCCGCCCCGGGCAGGAGGAGATCGTCAGCCGCCTGCTGGCAGGGCAGGATGTGCTGGCGGTCATGCCCACCGGCGCGGGCAAATCCATCTGCTATCAGGTGCCGGCGCTGCTGTTGCCGGGTATTACCATTGTGGTGTCTCCGTTGGTCAGCCTGATGAAGGATCAGGTGGGAGCGCTGGTGCAGGCGGGCGTGGCGGCGGCTTTTCTGAACAACAGCCTGACCGATAACCAGAAGGCGCTGATGCTGCACCGCGCCCGGGAGGGCTGGTACAAGATCATCTATGTGGCGCCGGAGCGGCTGGAGATGCCGGGCTTCCAGCGGTTTGCGCAGGAGCGGCAGATCAGCATGGTCACGGTGGACGAGGCGCACTGCATCAGCCAGTGGGGACAGGACTTCCGCCCCAGTTATCTGCGCATCAAGGCATTTGTGGACAGCCTGCCCAGCCGCCCGGTCATCGGCGCATTCACTGCCACCGCCACCGCCCATGTGCGGGAGGATATCCGCACCCATCTGGCATTACAGAACCCCTACGAGGTGACTACCAGCTTCGACCGCCCCAACCTGTACTTTGAGACCCGGCGGGCGCTGCCCAGCCAGAAGCCCAAGGAGCTGCTGGAACTGGTGCTCAAGGAGGGCAATAACGCGGGCATCGTGTATTGCAGCACCACCCGGCAGGTGGATGAGACGGTGCAGCTGCTGCAGAGCCGCAGCATCCGGGCGGCGGCTTACCACGCCAAACTGGATGCGGACACCCGGCGGCAGAATCAGGACGATTTTCTCTACGACAGGGTACAGGTGATGGTGGCCACCAACGCCTTTGGTATGGGTATCGACAAGCCCAATGTGCGGTTCGTCATCCATTATAATATGCCCAAGGACCTGGAAAGCTATTATCAGGAGGCCGGACGCGCCGGGCGCGATGGTCAGCCCGCCCGGTGCACCCTGCTGTATTCCGGCACGGATGTGCGCACCATCCGCTTTTTCATCGACAAGGAGCGGGAAGCCGATAACGGTCTGCCTGCGGATGTAAAGGCCGAAGCCGCCCGCAAGGCAGAGGAGCGGCTCAAGTACATGACCTTCTACTCCACCACCCAGCACTGTCTGCGCGGCTTTCTGCTGCAATACTTCGGGGAGGCTGCGCCCAAAAAGTGCGGCAACTGCTCCTGCTGCCTTGCTGCCGAGCAGGAAGCCCAGCTGCAGGTGGAGTACGCCCGCCGCCGCGCCGCCCAGAGCGCCGACCGGCTGGAAAAGCCCCGCCGCGCAAAGCCTGCCGCGGGCAGCTTGAGCGAGGCGGACGAAAAGCTGCTCAACGCCCTGTATGCGGTGCGCAAGCGCTTGGCAGGCAAGCAGAACCTGCCCGCCTTTATGGTGTTCAACGATGCCACCCTGCGGGAGATGGCAGAGAAAAAGCCCATGAGCGTCGACGAGCTGCTGAACATCAGCGGCGTGGGCGAAAAGAAAGCCGCCCGCTACGGCAACGCCTTCCTGCGCGTCATCGAGGACGCCGTGGGCAGCCGGGAGTGAGAAAGAAAAGAAGCCGCTGCACAGACCGAGCAGCGGCTTCTTTTGATGTGGGACGATTTCGAATGGCCTCCGCGTTGCTTTGGCCATATTCAGCGGAAGAATTATTTTTAATAGAGCGTTTGTCGCGGCCTGCGGGCCGCGACAAACGTATTTTCACGAGAGGGGTTTACCGTTCCATGGTATGGGTGGCGAACACCTTTTCGTCCTCCCACCACACGGGCTGCCCGGCGGCAAGGGACTTGGGTACGTCCAGCAGGCGCTGGTTGCGGCTGCCGCGGAAGCGCAGGGAGATGTCGTGCTCGGCCTGCACGAATCTGCCGTCCACCAGCACATCCAGCAGTGCCAGAAGCTCGTCGGTCACCTCGCACCGCGCGGGGCTGGGCTCTGTGCCGGTAAGCTGCTCCCAAGTGTAGCCGGAGTAGCACCACACCGTTTTGGCGGGGTACAGCGCCTTGAAGTTGCGCACAAAGGGCAGCAGCTCCCGCTGATTCTCCGGCTCAAAGGGTTCGCCGCCCAGCAGGGAAAGCCCGGCGATATAGTCCGGCTGGCAGGAGGCGAATACCTCATTGCGCACGGTCTTATCAAAGGGCTGCCCGTAATCAAAATCCCATGCCACGGCGTTGAAGCAGCCCGGGCAGTGGTGGCGGCAGCCGGACACAAAAACGCTGGTGCGCACGCCGGGGCCGTTGGCGATATCATAATACTTGATGTTTGCGTAGTTCATAGATAAAACTCCATATAAAAAGCTCCCCCTCTCGGGGGAGCTGTCAATGCGAAGCGTTGACTGAGAGGGTTACAGATGCAGCACGCGGTCCTTGATCTCCTGCGTGCGTCCCTGATTCCAGAACTGGGTGCCGATATAACCGCAGGTGCGGCGGGCGACGTTCAGCTTGTTCTGGTCGCGGTTGCCGCACTTGGGGCACTCCCATACCAGCTTGCCGTCGTCCTCCACGATCTTGATCTCGCCATCATAGCCGCATACCTGACAGTAGTCGGACTTGGTGTTCAACTCGGCGTACATGATGTTGTCGTAGATGAATTGCAGCACGCTCATGACGGCTTCCAGATTGTCCTGCATATTGGGCACTTCCACATAGCTGATGGCACCGCCCGGGGACAGACGCTGGAAGTCGGCCTCGAATTTCAGCTTGGTAAAGGCATCGATGGGCTCAGAGACATGGACGTGGTAGCTGTTGGTGATATAGTTCTTGTCCGTAATGCCCTCCACGATGCCAAAGCGCTTTTGCAGGCACTTGGCGAACTTGTAGGTGGTGGATTCCAGCGGGGTGCCGTAGAGGGAGTAGTCCATGTTCTCGGCCTTCTTCCACTCGTTGCACTTGTCGTTCATGTGCTGCATCACGCTCAGGGCAAAGGGCTTGGCACCGGCATCGGTGTGGCTCTTGCCGGTCATATACTTCACGCACTCGTACAGGCCGGCATAGCCCAGACTGATGGTGGAGTAGCCGCCGAACAGCAGCTTGTCGATCTTTTCACCCTTCTTCAGGCGAGCCAGTGCACCGTACTGCCACAGGATGGGGGCAGCATCGCTGGGGGTGCCCATCAGCCGCTGATGGCGTGCCTGCAAAGCACGGTGGCACAGCGCCAGACGCTCGTCAAAGATCTTCCAGAACTTTTCAAAGTTACCGTCAGAGCTCAGGGCAACATCTACCAGATTGATGGTGACCACGCCCTGATTGAAGCGGCCATAATACTTGGGCTTGCCGGTCTCGGGGTCCACATAGGGGGTCAGGAAGCTGCGGCAGCCCATGCAGGTGTAGCAGTGGCCCTCGCCGTTCTTGTCCACCTTGAGCTCCAGCATCTTCTTTTCCGAGATATAGTCCGGCACCATGCGCTTGGCAGTGCACTTGGCAGCCAGCTCGGTCAGGTAGTAATAGGGGGTGCCGGGGCGGATGTTGTCCTCTTCCAGCACATAGATCAGCTTGGGGAAGGCGGGGGTGATCCACACGCCGGCCTCGTTCTTCACGCCCTGATAGCGCTGCCGGATGGTCTCCTCAATGATGATGGCAAGGTCGGCCTTTTCCTGCGGGTTGCGTGCCTCGCCCAGATACATGAACACGGTAATGAAGGGGGCCTGACCGTTGGTGGTCATAAGGGTGACCACCTGATACTGGATGGTCTGCACGCCGCGGTTGATCTCGTTGCGCAGACGGCGCTCCACGATCTCCTTCTTGCGCTCGGCAGAAACGTCCAGTCCTTTCATCTCCAGCTCCACCTCGGCGGCGATCTTCTTGCGGGAGACGTCCACAAAGGGAGCCAGATGGGTCAGGCTGATGCTCTGACCGCCGTACTGGTTGGATGCCACCTGTGCAATGATCTGGGTGGCAATGTTGCAGGCGGTGGAGAAGCTGTGCGGTTTCTCGATATAGGTGCCGGAGATGACGGTACCGTTCTGCAGCATATCCTCCAGATTCACCAGATCGCAGTTGTGCATGTGCTGGGCAAAGTAGTCGGAATCGTGGAAGTGGATCAGACCCTCCTGATGTGCCTTTACGATCTCCGGGTCCAGCAGCAGACGGGCAGTCAGGTCCTTGGAGATCTCGCCGGCCATATAGTCGCGCTGCACGCTGTTGACGGTGGGGTTCTTGTTGGCGTTCTCCTGCTTGACTTCTTCGTTCTGGCACTCGATCAGGCTCAGGATGCGCTCATCGGTGGTGTTGGTCTGGCGCTTCAGGCTCTGGACGTAGCGGTAGGTGATATAGTGCCGTGCCACATCATGCGCCTGAATATCCATCAGCTGGTTCTCCACCAGATCCTGCACTTCTTCCACGCTGATCGCGCGGTTGAGCTGCTGGCACTGATCGGTAACGGCTGCGGCGATCTGGGTGATCTGCTCCCGGCTCAGGCGAGCCTGACCGCCCACGGAATCGCTGGCTTTGGTAACGGCGGTGATGATCTTGGTAATATCAAAAGGAACTTCTGCACCGTTACGTTTGATGATCTTCATCGGTTCTCCTCCTTCTATATGGGCGCATTGTGAACGGGTACCTCTTACCATAAGAGATACCCGTTTGCGCACAACGATATCCAACAAACTGAATGTAGCTCTATTTTATCATTATCTAGTGGCAAGTCAAGTAAAATACCACTATATTTTGCGTTTTGTAGCAATCGCCAAAAATAGCAGATACTTTTCGGGACAAAATTTCGCACGGAAAGTCTTGACAGCACAGTGCCTTTTCCGGCGGGTAATATAAGCCGTAGTCTATACCCGGTCGGACTTCGCTCTGCCTATATAATGTAATAATATAGGGCTGGAGTGCAAAGTTTTCGGCAGTGCTCTTGGCTCTCCCTTTGGGAGAGCTGTCACCGCAGGTGACGGAGAGGGCGCACGCCGTTAGCCTTATTGTTATAGTATCAAAAGTAATGAGTGACCTTCTGGCTGCGCCAGAGGCTCCCTCCCCGAGGGAGCTGGCAAAGCCGTCAGGCTTTGACTGAGGGCGTTAACCCCTCCGCAAAGAAATTAGAAAAAAGATGTCAAAAAGTGTTGACAAGTGCAGCGGTGTGTGGTATTATACTTGAGCGCCAAGCGCTGAGACAAAAGAATGACTTCTGAAAGCTCAGCAGGAAGCCCTTGA
>CAKTCK010000057.1 GCA_934539245.1 uncultured Faecalibacterium sp. | reverse complement strand
TAAAGAGGAGATACTACTATGTTTGAAGACAAGACTCTGGTCTGCAAGGACTGCGGTAAGGAATTTGTTTGGACTGCCGGTGAGCAGGAGTTCTACGCTTCTCGCGGCTTCGAGAACCAGCCCCAGCGCTGCAAGCCCTGCCGTGACGCCCGCAAGAACGGCGGCGCACGCAGCAACAGCGGCGAGCGTCAGATGTTCGACGCTGTCTGCGCAGCTTGCGGCAAGACCTGCAAGGTTCCCTTCCAGCCCCGTGAGGACCGTCCGGTCTACTGCTCCGACTGCTTCGCTCGCATGAAGCAGAACTAAGCGCTGATTTTCATTTAAATCGGTAACAAATCCCCCCGCTGCCAGTCGGCAGCGGGGGGATTTTTGCGTAAACGGTTCTTTTGCGCAGGTCACAGCCCGCAGATGGCCTCATAGGTGCGGGCACAGTTTTGGGTATCCCGCAGCGGGAAAAAGGCTGCCACCCGGGCTTTGTATTCCGGCGGCATCTGCATCCCGTTCTGCAAAGCCGTTTCCAGCGCCTGCAAAAGCGCGTCCTCAGTGGTGCACACCGGACCAAAGCCGTCCCTGCGATAATCAAAATAGCCCTGCTTATAGTGATACTGCCGGAATTCCGCTTCGTCGAACTGATAGTACAGTTCCGGCTTTTCCAGATAGGCCACATCAAAAAAGACGCTGGAATAATCTGTGATCAGCAGGGCACAGTCCAATAAAAGCTGCTGCACATCATGGGTCGTACTGTCAGCCAGACACACCCGCGCAGACTCCGTGTGGAACTGCGCCAGATGCTTCTGCATTTCAATATGCGGGTAAAAGACCAGCGTATGATCATACTGTTCCAGCATTTTGTGCAGGCGCGGGCTGTTCAGCAGCGCCTGACAGCTCTGATAGAACTGTGTGCCCCGGAACGCTTCTCCATCGGGGTAGTGCGCACCACGCCATGTAGGCATGAACAGGATCATCTTTTTGCAGGGCGCTTGCCCGGCGCGCAGCAAATTATCCCAGCGTGCCAGCCCCAGATAGCGCGGCACCTGCGGCGCAAAGCCGTAGGTATCCCGGATATACTCGTATTCCGGTTTTGCGCCGCAGACAAAGAGATCCAGATACAAATTTTCCCGGTGGAGCCATTGCATCTCGTCTTTGATGACACCATGCTGCAAAAATACCTGCTTGCCCCGGGCGCGGATGCCCTTCGCGGCAAGGTGGTAGTGCACTATCAGGTCCGGTGCACAGGGCTGCACATGGGTGCCCACCAGATAATCGGCGCAGTAGTACAGCAGATAATGCCGGAAGCTGCACCGCTGCACCGCACCACCCAGAGCGGCGATCTTTGCAGCGTCCGGGCTGTCGGCGGTGATGACATAATAGGCGCGCCGTTCCGGGTGCTGCGTGCGCAGATACCGGTAGAACCAGTAGCCGTTGTCCCGGGCATCGGTGCCGCGCTCGCACACCAGCCAGATGCCCCGGTATGCCGGAATAAAGGCACGGCATACCGCCCCAAGCAGCTTGCACAGCAGCATGGCCAGCAGCTCTTTCAGATAGCACAACGCCCGCAGAAACTTATGCTTCATCCGTGTTTTTCCCCTTTCAGCGCTTCTGGTTTGTGCCGCAGAGCAGCAGCATTGTGCGGTACAGCCGCAGCTTGAGCAGCAGCAGCTTTACCCGGTCGTTCCGGCTATGCATGGCGTGCAGCGGGGTGGCGCGCACAGCGGTGCGCACCCGGGGCTTTTGCAGGGTGCTGCGCAGCCATGCGGTCTGCTCAGCGAGGGAAAGCGGGCTGCACCCAAGGTTCTTGATTCCCATCATCAGATCGCGGACTGTGCAGTAGTTGGCCTTTGCCCGGTGCATGGGGCTGTCCAGCAAACCCCACGCGGCAACGGTGTCCCACACGGCATCGCTGAGGTAAAAGTTATCTTCCAGCCGCTCCGGGTGGTAGCGGTTGGACAGGCTGCCTTGCCGTGCTATGACATAATGGTACAGCGGCTTTTCCAGCACCACCAGACAGCCGGGGTTCTGGCGATAGAATGCTACAAAGAACATTCCGTCCTCTCCCAATTGATGGGGAGGAAAGCGCAGATGGTACTGTTCCAGAAACGCCCTGCGGAACAACTTTTTCGCGGCCAGATACGAGGACGCCATCTCGTCAAAATGCTCCTTGAAGGGCTCGCCCCGGTACACGCCGGAAAAGGTACAGTGGTCGGTCTCAGAGTGCAGCAGCTTTCCGTTTTCATCGCAGGTGTCGTAAAACATCCCAAACTGCACGCAGTCTGCGTCCGCATCCCGGGCGGCACGGTACAGCACTTCTGCCGCATCTGGCTCTACCCAGTCGTCCGGGTCCAGAAAGAAGATATATTCTCCCCGGGCGGCATCCAGACCCGCGTTACGGGCAGCGGCTACGCCGCCGTTGGGCTGGTCGATAAAGCGAAACCGCGCATCCGCGGCGGCAGCCTGTGCGCACAGCGCGGCGCTGCCGTCCTTGGAGCCATCATTGATGAGGATGGCCTCGAAGTCGGTCAAAGTCTGCGCCCGCAGTGAGCGCAGCGCCCGGGGCAGCAGGCGTTCCATATTATAAATAGGCACTATAAACGAAATACAGGGCATGATTCCAACTCCTTGAAATTATTATCCCGGCAGGCCGAGCCGCCGCAGCAGCGGCCGCAGATGCAGCCGACCGGCTAACCGATGGAACAGTTCCGGCATTACCAGACTGGCCGCAAAGCAGGCAAGGACCGTCCAACCCGCAGAGACGCCCAGCTTATCATACAGCACAAGCCCCAGCACTGCGCAGCAAAAAGGCTGATGATACAAATAGAACAGCATGGTGTTCTGCCCCAGCGGAACCAGCCGCCGCAGGGGCTTTTGCAGCAGCACACACGCCGCCCAGATGCCCACACAGAACCCGCTGACCTTAAAATAGTCCACCCATGTGCACACAGTCTCTGCAAGCAGACCATCCGGCCAGACCACAGTGGGAGACAGCACGCCCCACACCACCCACAGACCGCACAAGGCACCAAAAAGCACCAGCGGCCTTGCGTGCTGTTCCGCCTTTTCACGCGGGAGCACGCAGCCCAGAAAGAAGAACGCCCCCTGCTGAAAATAACTTTTCACTGCCCAGAACCAGCCGGTGAAAAGCAGCTGATAGCACACGGGCAGCGCCACCACCAGCAACAGCTTTGCCGCCCGGGCTGCTGCCGGGGACAAGGCCTTATCCAGTAGCCATGCCGTGAGGACAAACCAGAACAGAGTTGGCAGATACCACAGATGAAAACCGTAGGGGTTCTCGTTGCGCAGCACCAGCCAGAGATATTCTGCAGGCTGTTTTAGCTGGTATGCGCTGCTGGCCAACAGCGTCCGCACCGGTGGCAGCAGATTTGCCAGACAAAACAACAGATACAAAAAGGCCGAATATCCCCCCCATGGCAGCAGCAGGCTGTGCACTTTTTTGTGCAAAAACTGCCGGGCGGAAAGGCTGCGGTTTTTCTGCGCGGTCAGGGTGCATCCCATACCGGAGAGCAAAAACAGTAGCGGGACGTGGAACCGGTAAACAAAGGTATAAGAGAACGCGCACCACGGGTGTGCGTCGCGCATAGATATTCGAAAGGTGTGACCGTAGATCACCAGCAGCAGGCCAATGGCCTTAGCAATGTCGATGTGATCCAGACGCTTGGCGGTTTGTATCATCCTGCCTCCTTACCTTTCGCTCAACTGCAAGTATTGCTGCTGCAAGCGGGCGGCGGCGATGTTGATATCGTAGCCCGCCTGCCGGATCAGCTCTGCACCGGCAGAGCGGTCACAGGGCTGTTGGAGCATCCGCTGCAAGCCTGCCGCCCAGTCTGCATTGCTGGCAGAAAGCGGGATCTGGATGGCATGGGGCGAAAGCAGCACCTCTTCCGGCACTGCGTCCGAAAATACGCATCCCAGCCCGGCAGCCTGCGCCTCGATACCCACCACCGGCAGACCCTCGAAGCGGGAGGGCATGACGAAGAGATCCATCAGCTGATACCAGTCTGCCACATTGCTTTGCAGCCCGGCAAACAGGATATGGTCTGCGATGCCCAGCTCCTGCGCCTGTGCGCGGACAGCCTGTTCCAGCTCCCCTACCCCAATGAGTACCAGCGCCGCCCGGGGCTCCAACTGCAAAAAGGCGGCAAAGATCTCCACAAGACGCTCGTGGTTCTTCTGCACATTAAAGCGTCCCACATGACCCAGCACCACCCGGTCCTCCAGCCCGTAGCGCGCCCGCATTTCGGCACGGACGGCAGGATCAAACCGGAAGATCTCCGGCTCGATGGCGTTGGGAATGATCTGACCCCGGCGCTCCCAGTCTGCTTTGCCAAAGTAGTAGATGCCCGCATCCCGGCCGCAGGCCCACAGGTGGGTAGCCGCGCCGGGCAGCAGCTGCTTGCAGAACATCTTCAGCGGCCACTTGTAGTCCCGGATGATCCGGATGTTGTGGGCGTGGGCAATGCGCACGGGCAGCCCCGCCTTCTCCGCGCCCTTCAGGGCGTATAGCCCCATGGCCTCGTTGTGGGCGTGCAGGATGCGGATGCGGGGGTCTGCGGCCACGGTCTGCTGCACAAAGCGCAGATACGCCGGGTAGTACAGCGGGTCAAGCCCCGGACTTTGGTAGATATGCCCACCCAGACGGCGGATCTCATCATCGTAGTCGCCGGGCTTTTTCTTGTTGACGATGAAATCGAACTGAACCTTGTCGCGGTCAATATGCCGGTAGTAATTCATCAGCATCGTTTCAATGCCGGCGCGATCCATATTGCTAACCGAATGCAGCACTCGTATCATTGGGTACTCCTCACATTATAACTATAACAACTGAAATCTTCTGCCATAGCGGCACCACAGCCCAAAGTCCCGCTGCCGCAACGCGCGGGCGCCCCAGCGGGCATGTCGGGGCAGTGTATCCTCCTGCGGCAGCGCCTTGGCGTACAGGGCGCTGCACAGCCGGAAAACCGCCTGCTGCGTTTCCGGCGGCAGGCCGAATACGGTGGCATAGCAGAAAGCCGAAAGCTGCAGCGTCAGGGTGCAGCGGTACAGCGCATCGTGGGGCAAGCCCAGCGCAGCGTCCTGCGCCAGCAGCTGCTCCATGATCCAATAGCTCTGCACGGCGGCAGGGCGGTGCTGACTGTTCGCGGTAAGCCCCTTGGGATTTTTGCGCCACAGATAGACCATCTCGGGCACAGAAGCCACGATTTTGGCCTGCCGGAAGACCAGAAAATGGATAATGGTATCCTCAAAGCAGGTGTAGTAAGCCGGAAAGCGCACCTGTGCAAACAGCTCCCGCCGGTAGATCTTGCCCCATGGCATCCCGGGCAGCTCGAACCGCTCCGGCGCGGCGGCTCCGGTATAGACTGCCGCCGGGTAGCATTGCACCGGGCCGTAGCTGCCGTCCGTGTACAGGTACTGCCAACCGCCCTGCACTACATCGGCGTCTAGGAGCTGTGCGGCTTCCAGCAGGGTGCGGATGGCACCGGGCAATAACAGATCATCGCTGTCCACGAACATCAGCCAGCGCCCCACGGCATGGCGCAGCCCTTCGTTGCGGGCGGCGGCAGCACTACGGGGTGCGCTGCAATTGCACAGTACCACCCCGGGCTGTGCCCGATAGCGTTCTAGCACGGCGGCTGTACCGTCAGTAGAATCGCTATCCGCCACGATCAGCTGCACGGTGCAGCCGGTCTCCTGCTGCAAAATGCTGTCCAGACAAGCACCGATGGTAGCTTCGCCGTTATACACCGGCACAATAACCGAAAGGGTCACCGCCGGGTCCTGCGGCGGCAGCGGCGGGCAGGTCTCCTCTGCTGCGGGCTTCGGGCACAGTGCTGTCAACGCGGCGCGGTCGGCTTGGGTGCTGTCCGGCAGCGGCGCACCGCCCCTGTGCAGCAGATGGTACAGTCCAAGGTCTGCGTAGCCGCAGGCGGCGGCACACACTGCGGCAGCTCCCGCCAGCAGGCGGCTGTGGGTGCGGCAGTGGATCAGCTGATAGGCGCGTCGGTTGCGGATCATACTCCACCTCTTTCGATTCCGGCAAGGGCAGAACCGCCCTCTTCTGCGATCAGGGACATTTTTTTCTGTGCCGTGCGCACCAGATCCCGCACATTATAGATGTCATCCTCCGAGGAGGTCGCCCATGCGGCGGTGAACAGGATGGGATACTCTGGATTCAGCTTGTTGTACTCGTCCACCTGACTTTGCAGAATGCGCACCATCACCTCAGCCTTCCGGCTGCTGCATTCCCCAAAGAAGGCAAGGAACTTGCCCACGCCGTTGTAACCCACCATGCCATCGGTATCACCCATCAGCTGCAAAAGGCCGGAAAAGTCCTTCAGAATGCCATCGCCCACATGGTAGCCGAAGCGGCGGCTCATGTCGGACAGATTATCCAATTGCAGGGCAAAGCAGGTATAATCCTCCGGCAGGATACGGTCTGCCATACTGCTGATATAAACATTGAGCTTTTCGCGGTTGGGCAGCCCAGTCTTTTTATCCACATACAGCAGGTAATCCACCACATCCGAGATGCGTCCCAGCAGAACGGCACCGCAGCAGCCGATGACAAAGAACAGCACCAGCGCCAGCATCAGATACAGCTTGACGTTGATGGCGGCAGCCACCTTCACCGAGCTGATCATTTTCAGATAATCCGCACTGATGTACAGGTTCAGCTCCTTGCTGCTGGTATTGATGATCTCGTAGTATTTTTTCAGCTGTGCCTCGTAGTCATTGATCAGGCTTTCCATCTTGGCGTGCTGCTCGTCCGTGCCGCCAAAATCCACATTGCGGAAGCTTTCCAAGATCTCCTCCTGAAACTGCCGGTCGATCTGGCTGGCAGCAACCTGCTGTTCCAGAGACACCAGCTTCAGTACCAGACCATCGTAGGTGGTCTGTGCCTTTTCGCCCGCGCCCTCCAGCTCGATATTGTTCAGGATGTATTCCGCAGACACCACCTCGCCCCGGTCGGTAAAGTAGTTTTTCAGCAGATCGGCGTTCTTGTACACATACTGGTCTGTCAGTCCCCACAGACTGTCCCGCTGCTCGGTGGTGACCTGCTCGTTCTGCTTTGCATTCTCGATGCTGTTCGCCAGATACTCCTGCAGCACCGTGCCGTCCCGCACCTGCGGACCGTTGAGCACATAGGCGTACAGCTCCGGGATAGTATATTTTTTAAAATCGGAATAGATATCGCACAGGTCTGCGTAGGTGTAGCCGGTGCGGGAAGAGCGGAAGTCCGGGTAGTGCTCCTGCTTGTTCTGCAGATAAGCCTGCATCTCATTGGTATCGTTTTCCAGAATGCGGATGCACTCGTAGTAGTCGTAGCCATTTTCCAGCAATCCCGAGGAAGGGTTGAGAGAAAGTCTCTGCTCCACATATTTTTCGGTATAGTAGGTACAGTAGCTCTGGATAATGGCATCCAGCATATTGCGGGCGTAGCCCGCGCCCTGATCACCGTTCACCACAAGGCTCACCTTGTAGGTATCGGGGAAATAGGTCACCTCTTCGCCCTTATCCAGCAATGCATCATTGATAGTCTGCTGTTCGTCCGAGATCACCGGGGTCACCGAGATGTTGGAGCGGATGGTGCTCAGCCGCCCGGAGGCACCCAACGCATCCATGGCCTGTGAGATCACGGTAGAGGAATAGATCTCGTTGACGTCCAGATCGCTGCCGTCCGGGGTGTAGCCGTCCGAGATGCCGTCGTTGGTATAGCGGATGATGACCGAGGCGGTGTACATCTGCCGCCCGTCTGCATACAGGTAGATGGCGGCCGCGCCTGCCAGCGCGACCAGAAAGATCAGCAGGCTGAAACGCTTCAGATAGCGCAGGATCTCAAACTTTTTCATTTGCGTTTTCCTGCCTTTCTGCGTTTGCGCTGCTGGAGCAGCCATGCGCCGCCCAGCATGACGGCAACAGACTCCATCAGCGTCTTTTTCAGGCTCAACCGCTGGATAAAAGAGGCCGCGCCGTAGGTGAAGGTGATATAGTTCTGGGATTTGTACTTGACATACGCTTTATCCAGTACAAACAGCTCCTCCGAGATCTCGTTGATGGCCTGTTCCAGCTTGTTCACCATAGCCTGTGCCTCTGCCAGACGCGGCTGCCCGGCATCCAGCTCCCGGATCTTCTGGATCACATAACTGGTGCTCACGATCTCGGACTGGTAATCGGTGGCATCGGACAGAGAAGCATCTGCCGCCCGCGCCAGCGCGTCCATGGCGGTCTTGGTGCGGGACATATAATACTCGCTGGCCTCATCCACGGTAGGGATCATCATGATGGAGGTCATGGATTTTTCGTAGATGGAAATCCCCTTTTTATCTGCGTCATAATAAGCCTGCTGGGTGCGCATAGCCAGATCATCGATCTTATTCTTGTATTCCAGAATGCTGGTCAGCATGGACGGGTCACGGGCGACGCCGCCTTCAATCACAAAGGCCATGGCGTTGGGCAGGTCGTAATCCACCAGATTGTTGATCTTTTTGCCCAGCGTAGTAAAGTTATTGGTGGAGAAGTCGGGGTTTGCATCGTCGGTAAAACTTTTGTTCTCCTTCAGGCGGGTGTTTAGGTAACGGTTCAGCCCCTCAGCGCGCACTTCCAGCTCGTTCAGCCGCAGATAAGGCTCGCACGCGGTAGTCACCTCCAGTTTTTCCTTGAGGATGCTCTGGTTGTCGCAGTAGTTGCTCTGAAAGATCTCCCGGTAGGATTCGCACACACTCTGCAAAAGATCCATGGCCTTGCGGTTGCCCAGATCCAGCTTACGGGTGTTGATGGAAAGATAGTAGTTGGTGCTGATGTACTCGCTGCCGTTAGCGCTGCCGGTGCCGTCCGGACTCAGATAAAGGCACTCCGCCAGCTGGGACGTGGTAAGGCTGTCCTGCAAGCCCACCCGCCGGATGGCGCGCTCCATCACCTCGTCCGACACGATCTCATAGGCGTTGAAGCGGGTCTTGTTGGGATTCATGCCCAGCGCCGCTTCGGAATAGTTAAAGGAGATGCTGGCAGTGGCGCTGTCCGCACTTTTGAAATAGTGGAACAGCCCGAACAGACAGCATAAGGTCAGCAGGCAGAAAAACAGGCGGTATTTATTGGTCCAGATATGACGCAGCGCCTGTTTGATTTTTTCTTTGATGTCATCCATGGGCTTTACCTTTTACAGTGGTCTGCACGCTCTGCGCAGACCGCTTAGTCGATGTCAATGACCGAAAGCTCCGGCACATTGTTGATGCGGGGCACCCGGCTGGAATCACCTAATCCACGGCTTACGATGAGGGTGCCGTTGTTGGCAAGCGCATAGCTGCCCCCGGCATAGTCGGGCAGAAAGCCCTCCTCGGCGGTATAAAGCGGGCCGATCTTCGGCAGGCGGACAATGCCGCCGTGGGTGTGCCCAGCCAACCCCAACTCAAAGGAATAATTTTCCAGATGCTCGGTAAAGTAGGTGGGAACGTGTGCCAGACAGATACGCAGGTCGTAGTCCGTCTGCTGCTCCGCACTGTCCATAAAGGTGCTGGCACCATAGTTGTAAAAGTCCTTTGGGCTGCCCTCCACGCCCAGAATACTGATAACGTTATCGTGGACGGTATAGCGTGCTTCCTCATTGCGCAGGATGGTCTCCCCGGCAGCGGTGAATTTTTCCACCAGCTCCCGGTCATTATCCAAGAAATACAGCTCGTCCTCGTGGTTGCCCAGCACCCCGCACACCGGCGCGATCTCGCTCAACTGGGTGCACAGGGAGAGCATATTGTCGTAATTGGAGCCTTCTCCGTAGGTCACAAGGTCGCCGCCCAGCAGGATCAGATCCGGGGCAAGGCCGCGGATATCCTGCACCAGCTCACAATTATCCTCTCCATACTCCCGCAGATGCACATCGGTGAGAAAAACGACCCGGCAGCTCTGCATCAGCTTGCGGGAATGGATCTGATAAAACTCCACCGTATAATGGGTACGGTTATAGCAGATATTTTGCCACAGAATCCCGCCCATCAGGGCGAGTAGGGCAACAAAAGCCAGCGCCGTCAGCAACACCTGCTTCCAGCGGCGGGGCGCCGACACCTGCGCGCTGCTGCCGCGCTGCGTGTGTCTGCTGCTTTGCGCAGCGCCTTTTCCATGCTTTGCTTTGATAAAGGCCACATCCTTTCTGCAGGAATGAAATTGAGCAGATACAAAAAACTGATATACGAATAAATTATAACATATTTAGTGTGAAAAGCAAAGAGTGCATCTTTGTCATGAGCGGATTTCACAGTTGGAATATTTTCCACAAAAATGGGTTGCTGCAAAGGGCGGGCAACAAAAAACGGCTCTGCCGAGGCAGAGCCGTAAAAGTGCATACTGAGATAAATCAGCGCTTGGAGAACTGGGGAGCATCGCTGGCAGGGCTGCGCCCTGCACGCGATGCTTGAGCAAAGATTTACAAGCGCCTCCGGCTCGCCCCTGGCGGGGCAACCGCCGGAGATGCGCAGTCGTGCTCCCCAGTTCTCCGGGAAAGAGGCAACAAAAAACGGCTCTGCCGAGGCAGAGCCGTAAAAGTGCATACTGAGATAAATCAGCGCTTGGAGAACTGGGG
>CAKTCK010000056.1 GCA_934539245.1 uncultured Faecalibacterium sp. | reverse complement strand
TTCAGGGTCTCCAGCTCGGTGTAGGTCTCCCACTCGGGCTTGTAGTCCTCGGGCTTGGGGTCCGGTTCCGGCTTCTGACGGCTCTTTTCGCGCTCCATCTGGATGGGGTAGCGCACATAGTCGCTATACTTCTTCACGATAGCCACGATGCCGTATTCGTCCAGGAAGTTGTCATACTGCTCGGTGTCGGTATTCGGCTTGATGTGCAGAATGATCTGAGTGCCCACAGTGTCCTTCTGGGCGGGGGTCATCTCGTAGCCGTCCACACCGGAGGACTCCCACTGCCAAGCCTCGTCCGAACCGTAAGCCTTGGAGATAACGGTCAGCTTATCGGCCACCATAAAGGCAGAGTAGAAGCCCACGCCGAACTGACCGATGATATCAATGTTCTCGTCCTTGTTGTCCTTTTTGAAATCCAGAGAACCGGAGTGGGCAATGGTGCCCAGATTTTGCTCCAGCTCTTCCTTGGTCATACCGATGCCGTTATCCTCCACGGTCAGGATGCGGTTTTCTTTATCGCGGGTGATGAGGATGCGGAAATCACCCTTGTTCATGCCCACGGAGGTGTCGGTCAGGCTCTTATAATACAGCTTGTCGATGGCATCCGAAGCGTTGGAGATCAGCTCGCGCAGGAAGATCTCTTTATTGGTATAGATGGAGTTGATCATCATGTCCATCAGTTTTTTGCTCTCTGCCTGAAATTCTTTCTTGGCCATAATACAAAACCTCTTTTATCACATATTTGGTGCGCTGTGTCCGGCAAAACGCCGGAATGCTTAGCACTCATAACTTCTGAGTGCTAATATACAACGACTTGCAGGGAAAATCAAGGCTTTTCATAAAAAGTTAAAAAAGTTAAAATTTGTTCTCCCGTGCACGAAACGGCGCGCCCGGATCGTTTCTTATATGAAGGACGAAATTTTTTCGGAAAAGCTTTCCCACTTTTGCGCAGACTGTGCTATAATGGAGCGAGTATGCCGGAAGGATGTGAGAAAATGTCAAAACAGGGCGATGCCGCCTACGCATGGTTTTTAAAGGGTTATAATTGCAGTCAGAGCGTGGTGGCGGCGTTTGCACCCCAGCTTGGCCTGACCGAGGAAATGGCGCTGCGCCTTTCCGCAGGGTTTGGCGCGGGCATTGGCCGGATGCGGGAGGTGTGCGGAGCGTTCTGCGGTGTGGTGACCGTGCTGAGCATGGTCTATGCCGACCCCACAGACCCCAAGGATAAATCCCGGATGTACGCGCTGGTGCAGCAGGCGGCAGAGCAGTACCGCGCCCGCAACGGCGGCGGCAGCATCATCTGCCGGAAACTGCTGGCAAAGGCGGGCGCTGCCCCCACCGGGGGCACAGCGGCAGAGGAACGCACCGCGGACTATTATAAAAAGCGTCCCTGCCCGGAGCTGTGCCGCATCTGCGCCGACCTGTGTGCAGAGTTCATCGCAGCCCACCCGGAGGGGCGGCACGGCTTTTATAAGGAGGATGCGTAAATGCAGCTTGAGCAACTGGAACTGACCGGCGGCGGTACACTGACGCTTTACCTGCGGGAGAGCGTGGAGGCCATGCCGCATTTCCGGCAGCGCCCGCTGGTGCTGGTGGTGCCCGGCGGCGGTTATAACCACGTCAGCCCCCGGGAGGGCGACCCTGTGGCCCTGCAGTTTGCGGCAGCCGGATATCACACGGCGGTGCTGCACTACGCAGTAGGGGAGAAGGCCCGGGATGCGCTGCCCATGCGGCAGCTGGCACAGGCCATCGGCCTTGTGCGGCAGCACGCAGCGCAGTGGAACATTCTGCCGGACAAGATCGCCCTGTGTGGCTTTTCTGCCGGCGGGCATCTTGCACTGTCCGGTGCAGTGTGGAATATCCCCGGCATGGCAGACCAGCCGCGCCCCAACGCTTTACTGCTGGCCTACCCGGTGGTCACCGCCGGAGAGTATGCCCACCGCGGCAGCTTTGTGCAGCTGTCCGGTACGCAGGATATTGCCGCCCACCAGCGCTTTACGCTGGAGGATAAGATCACCCCGGCCACACCGCCGGTGTTCGTCTGGCATACCATGGAGGACGAGACCGTCCCGGTGGAAAACACCCTGCTGCTGCTCAGTGCCCTGCACAAGGCGGGCGTACCGTGCGAAGCACACCTGTTTGAAAAGGGACGCCACGGCACCAGCATTTCCACCCCGGAAGTGGACGCCGACAGCACCCACCGTCACCGCTGGGTACAGCTTGCGGTGGAGTGGCTGAACGATACCTTTTCCTTCCACGCCTGAGATAACCGACTGAAACAGGAAAAGTGTGTGTAAATTTTAGTCATACCTACAAAAAATTCACAAATAAACCGTTGACTTGCACAGGCGTATGCCGTATACTGTCCAACGGGGATAAAACCACGAAAGAAGGAAACAAAAATGGTTATGGATCCCGCACTGCCGCGCATCAAGGTGCGCGATCTGCTCATGCAGGCATTTCTCACCGGCTGGGAGCGCTCGGATAAGAGCACCTCGCAGGACGAGTACCTGCAAAGCTCCATTCAGGTCATTGAGATGCTTCAGGTAGAACCGGAAAATCTCTATGCCGAGGAAGGCCTTGGCCTGCCGGATGGCGAAGAGGTGGATCATCTGGACGACCTGCTGCGGGCAGACGGCTTCTGGCTGTACTACGGAGTGGAAGCGGAGAACTTCTTCCTCATCCAGTGGTACCCGGACGAAGCCTCTGCCAATGCAAAGCTTGCCCAGCTGGAAGAACTGGGCGATGGCAAGCAGTATCTGGTAGACCTGACCCTCAAGCGGGCAAACCCTTCCAAGGCCGAAAACTTCGGTAATTCCAACCCGGTGCAGCTCCGCTCTTGAATCATGTTTTGAGTTGAAAGGAAATTTTGCTCATGCAGCTTTCTGTTACGGAACGCGAACGGCTTCATGCCATTCTGGAAAAATATGACCGCAACCCCAAGGTACAGCAGATGCGGGAGTTCATCCAGCATGGGGACGTTACCACCTATCAGCACTGCAAGAACGTGGTGCTGGTCAGCTGCTGGCTGAACCACCGCCTGCATCTGGGTGCGGACGAGACCTCGTTGGCTGTCGGTGCTTTTCTGCACGATTTTTATCTGTATGACTGGCACAAAAAAGGCACCTTCCACGGCATCCGCCGCCTGTTCGAGATGCACGGCTTCTCCCACCCGGGTCGTGCCTGCGTCAATGCAGAAAAGGTGTTCCATATCACCAAAAAGGAACAGAGCATCATTTCCAGCCACATGTGGCCGCTGACCTTCCGTCATGTGCCCAGCTGCCGCGAGGCGATCATCGTCTGCCTTGCCGATAAGTACTGCGCTGTGGTGGAAAGTATGTTCAAGCACAGCCGTGTAGCTGCCACCAAAAACGCCGACGGCGAATACGACGAGTGGTAAAACTGGATTATCGTAAATAACAGGAGCCGCTGCACCACAAAAAGTGCAGCGGCTCCTTCTGCTTTATGCTCCTACTTCGTGAAGAGGCAGACGGGCAAAATGCAGATTTTCCCGCTCTGCAAATAAAAAAATCTGCGCCAAGCGGCTGGTTACAGCTTTTTGAACCCCTCCGGTTCGTCTGCGGCGGCGCGGCGCTCCATCAGGTAGGTGTCCAGCCAGCGGCCGTGGCAGTCCCGTGCAATGCGCTCCCGGCGTCCCACCAGCCGGAAACCGCACTTGGCGTGCAGCGCGCGGCTGGCGGCGTTATCCTGCAAAACGGTGGATTGCAGCGTCCAGTAGCCGGCCTTTTCGGCAGTGGCGCACAGGGCGCTCAACAGCCGAAAGCCCAGCCCGTGCCCACGGAACTGCTCGCCAACATAAATGCTCACCTCGGCCACGCCCCGGTAGCACCAGCGGGGGTCTACCCGGTGCAAAGCGCACCACCCCGCCAGCATCCCGCCGGAAAGGACGACCAGACGGCACTCTTTTGTGTGGGAAGCGTCCCACGCGGTGTAGGGCGGGCATTCGGTCTGGAAGGTGGCATATTCCGTAGCAATGCCCTCAACATAGATTCTGGAGACCGCGCTCCAGTCCTCCGGCGTCATAGGCCGGATGATGATCTTATCCATACTTTCATCCTCGGCGGGCCGAAAAATGCCCGCATTCTCTTTCCACTCCCGGATAAGTTTCAGTATAGCAGAATTTGCCGGGCGGTACAAGAAGCGGACTGCACAGAAATTGCTTTGACATCCCCCTCGTTTGTGATACAATAAAGGGACAAGAATGCACAGAGCGGCGCATCCGTACTGGCAGATGCAGCCGTATGCCGGGCGCGGCATTCTGCTGTGGGAAAAGGAGTAGAGAATATGAAGGACTGGAACACCTGCTTTGCATACCTGAACATGGAGCTGCCGGACGATATCCGCCGCCTGAAGGAGGCGGGCTACTACAACGCCGCCATTGCGCGCATCGATGCCTGCTTGGCCGAGGACTGGACTGCCAGCCAGAACCAGCCCCTGCACCCGCAGGGCGCACTGCCGGTAAACCCCACCCCCCACGGGGTGGATGTGTGGCGGCAGGGTCTGCTGGCGCACCGGGAGATTTTGCGCCGTCTGCCGCAGGACTACACCCTGACCGCCGACCAGCTGCTGAGCCAGCTGCAAGCCACCCTGCGGGACTTTACCGCCGAGGAGTTCGCCGCACTGGACGCTGCCGGACAGATGGACTGGCGCTTTGTGGAAGGGCAGAAGCGCTATATCTACCGCGCCGCCGAGACGCTGGTAGCCACCCATCCCGACCTTGCCGCCCGTCAGCTGGATGCACCTGTCCCGGAGCGCAGCTGGGACCGTTTTGAGCCCCAGCACGACCAGATGGTGCGCACCGGCGCAGTCAGCGCAGACATCACCCTGCGCACCAGCATCGGTATGACGGACGAGACCTTTGCCCGTGCCCTTGCCGCCGCAAAGGCCGAGGGCAGAAACACCGTGCACGTCAAGGTATGGCTGCCGCTGCCCGCTGCCTGCCCGGCACAGAGCAACATCTCGCTGGACAGCTTCACCGCCCAGCCGACCTATATCGCACCGGAAACCGCACCCCAGCGCACCGCGTACTGGGAGACAGACCTTGCAGAGAACTGCCGCTTTGGGGCACAGTACAGCTACCGCAGCACCGCGCACTACGCCGCTCCGCTGGAAATGCAGGCCGACCCGGTGCAGCCGGACTTCGACACCGCCGAGCAGCTGCCCCACATCGCCTTTACCCCTTATATGAAAGCACTGGCTGCTCAGCTGACCGAGGGGATCACCGACCCGGTGCAGAAGGCAAAACGCATTTACGATTTTGTCACCCTGAACGTGCACTACCACTTCCAGCCCATGTATTTTGTGCACGAGAACATCACCGATAATTGCGCCCGCAGCCGCCGGGGCGATTGCGGTGTGATGGCCGCTACCTTCATCACTCTTTGCCGCATTGCAGGCATCCCGGCAAAGTGGCAGAGCGGCATGGTGGCACGGCCGGAGACAGCCGGCTGCCACGACTGGGCAATGTTCTACATTGCCCCCAAGGGCTGGATGTACGCTGATTGCTCTGCCGGTGCGTCTATGGCGCGTGCGGGCAACGAGAAGATGCGCCTGCACTACTTCGGCAATCTGGACACCGACCGCATGGTAGCCAACAGCGATATCTGTGCCCCCTTCGACCCGCCCATGTGCGCTTTCCGCGCCGACCCCTGTGACAATCAGGTAGGCGAGATGGAGGTAGACGGCGTGGGTCTGTATGGCCAGCAGGTGGAGACCACGCAGGAAATCGTAAAGCATCAGGAAGTATAAGCATATCCGGGTCTGCCATTACCGCAAGACCCGGATTTTTGAGTTAAAGGAGAATGTCTATGGAATTTTTGGCAGGACTGTATACGCTTCTGCTAGTAGCTATCTGTCTGCTGCAGGCGCTTTTGCTGTACCGCACCGGCAAGCCCGCCGCTCGGCAGGATGATGAAGCCCTGAAGGAGTGGCTGCGCCAGCAGCTGGAAGCGCAGGCGCGGGTGCTGGAAGAAAAGCAGGCGCAGCAGGCACAGCAGAATCTGGCCGCAATGGCGCACATCAGCGATACTCTGCAAACCGCAGTGCAGGGTATGAGCAGTACCCTGACGGCAGGGCAGAACACCCAGCAGCAGACCATGGAGCAGCGCTTGCAGGGGCTGGAAGCCTCCAACGCCCGCAAGTTGGAGGAAATGCGCAAAGCGCTGGCAGACGGCCTTGCCGCCATGCAGACGCAGAATGCCCAGAAGCTGGACGAGATCCGTCACACCGTAGACGAGCAATTGCAGGACGCGCTGCAAAAGCGGGTGACCGAAAGCTTTAAGGCAGTCAACGACCAGCTGGAACAGGTGTACAAGGGCTTAGGCGAGATGCAGAGCCTTGCCGCCGATGTGGGCGGGCTGAAGCAGGTACTCTCCGGCGTCAAGACCCGCGGCATTCTGGGCGAGATTCAGCTGGGCGCGATCCTGGAAGAGATCCTTGCACCGGAGCAGTACGACACCAACGTAGCCACCATCCCCGGCAGCACCCAGCGGGTGGAGTATGCTATCCGTATGCCCGGCGTGGATGGCAACAGCGTCTGGCTGCCCATCGACTCTAAATTCCCCGGCGATACCTACGCCCACTTGCAGGACGCGCAGGCTTCCGGCGATGCACAGGCAGTGGAAAACGCCCGCCACGCGCTGGAACTAGTGCTGCGCAGTGAGGCAAAGGATATCCGGGAAAAATATGTGGAGCCGCCCTATACCACAGCCTTCGGCATTCTGTTTCTGCCCTTTGAGGGTTTGTATGCCGAGGTGGTGAACGCCGGGCTGCTGGAAGTCTTGCAGCGGGATTATCAGGTAAACGTGGCTGGCCCCAGTACTATGGCAGCATTGCTCAACAGCCTGCAAATGGGCTTCAAGACCCTTGCCATTCAAAAGCGCTCCGGCGAAGTGTGGCAGCTGCTGGGTGCAGTCAAGACCGAGTTCGATAAGTTCGGGCAGGGGCTTTCCAAGATGCAGCAGCGCCTGCGCCAGACCGATGAAGAGCTGGATAACCTCATCGGGGTGCGCAGCCGCGCCATCAGCCGTAAGCTGCGTGCGGTACAGACGCTGGACGAAAACACCGCCGCCACCCTGCTGGAACTGGACAACGAGCCGGGCAGACCGGTAACGGCACGTCTGCCGGAGAGCGAGGAAGAGCTTTGATGTGAAAACTATCCCTGCGTTATCCCTTGCGAAATTTCTGACAATGTGCTATAATAGGAATTGTTCTCAGAAATATTTGCCAATTCACGGCACAACATAAACTCAAAAGGAGTCTGAACGGTATGAGCATGAAAAAAATCAGCGAAGCCATCCTTGGTGTCGGCGTGGACGATACCACCATCGACCTGTTCGAGAGCCAGTATCCGGTGCCCACCGGGGTCAGCTATAATTCCTATGTCATTCTGGACGAAAAGACCACCATTCTGGATACGGTGGACGCCCGCGCCACCGAGCCTTGGCTGGAAAACCTTGCCGAGGCACTGGGCGGCTGCAAGCCTGCTTATCTGGTGGTCTCCCACATGGAGCCGGACCACGGTGCCAACGTGGCAAAGCTGGCAGCGCTCTACCCGGAGATGCAGGTGGTGGGCAACGCCAAGACCTTCCAGTATATGGAGCAGTTCTTTGGCGCAGATGCCATTGCCCCGGAGCGCCGCGTGGTGGTGAAGGACGGCGAGAGCCTGAGCCTTGGTGCTCACACCCTCACCTTTGTGTTCGCCCCCATGGTGCACTGGCCGGAGGTCATGGTCAGCTACGAGAGCAGCGAGAAGGTACTGTTCTCTGCCGATGGCTTTGGCCGCTTTGGTGCTGTGGCAAGGTTTGACGAAAACGCAGACTGGGCCAGCGAAGCCCGCCGCTACTACCTGAACATCGTGGGCAAGTACGGCCCGCAGGTGCAGGCACTGCTCAAAAAGGCTGCGGCACTGGATATCAAGACCATCTGCCCGCTGCATGGCCCGGTGCTTACCGGTGATCTGGGCAAGTACCTGAACTATTATGATCTCTGGTCCAGCTACAAGGCCGAGGAGCCGGAAAAGATCTTAGTAGCTAGCGCCTCCATCCACGGCCACACCCGCGCCGCCGCCCACACCATGGCCGAAAAGCTGCGCGCACAGGGCGCAAAGGTGGTGGAGATGGACCTGACCCGCACCGATGTTTCCTACGCCGTCACCGAGGCCTTCCGCTGCGGCAAGATCGTGCTGGCCTGTGCAACCTATGACAGCTTCCTCTTCCCGCCGATGGAAAATCTGCTGACCCACCTCAAGACCAAGAGTTTCCAGAACCGCACCGTCGGCCTGATGGAAAACGGCACTTGGGCACCCATGGCTGCAAAGCTCATGCGTGCAGAGCTGGAGAGCATGAAGAATATCACCCTCTGCGAGAACGTGGTCACCATCCGTTCTGCCGCTAACGCCGCCGCCGAGGCACAGATGGACGCCCTTGCCGCCGAACTCGTGGCTAAGTAACACGATATAAAATCAAGCAAGCGCAAACACTCCCGGACTTTCTACAAAAGCCCGGGAGTGTTTTTTATTCCTTTATTTGTTCCATTATCTGCTAGATTATGAGCGGAAAACACGAATTTTTACGTCATTTTTTGAAAAGAACACAAACAAAAAAGCGGTGAAACGAACGAATTTTGAACGTTTCACCGCTATATTCTGGAGCAGGATACGGGACTCGAACCCGCCGCCTACTGCTTGGGAAGCAGTCGCTCTACCGGATGAGCTAACCCTGCAAGTGCTCCACTATTGTAACAAAGCAGGGCGGGAATGTCAAGGCTTTTCTGCACGAAATTTGCGGTCAGCTCATTTTAGCCCAAGTCAGGTCCAGCACCGGGAAAAACGGGTCGAATACCAAGTCGCGCACGCCGCTTGCCAGCAGCAGACGCTTCTGCTGTGCCATCAGGGGCACTACGGTGCAGCTTTCCAGCAGCTGCTGCTCGCACTGCGCCAGCAGGGCACAGCGGGCTTTGCCGGTCTGCTGGGCGCTCAAAGCCAGCCGGTCGGCATAAACGGTATCGGCATAGCCGGTCAGGCTGCCGCCCTCAGTGGTGAACTGCTGCAGCATCTGGTATACGCTGCCGCCTTCGGCACGGATGGGGGCAAGGGCAATGGTATATTTCCCGGCGGCAATGCGGGCGTCAAACTCGTCCTGATCCACCTCTTCTACCGAGAAGAACAGGGAGCACTCCTTCTGCCATGCGCTGTTGATCTGGTCGGCCAGTTCACTCAGCCCGGCGTTCTTGGGCAGCAGCAGGGTCACGCCGGAAAAATCCGAGGTAGCCATGCCCTGCCGGGCAGCCAGATAGAGGGCTTTCGGTTCCGGGATGGTGGGCAGGGGAGAACCGGCAGCTTCGCGGTAGTCCAGCCCATCCACGGTCAATCCTTCCGGCACAAGCCCCTTTGCGGCGGCGTACAGGCCGCTGGAGGGCACATCGGCGTTTTCCCGGGCAATACCGGCCAGCGCCTGCCGCAGCTGCTGGTTCTGGAACACCGACCCCTCCGCTGCATTGAACAGCAGCGCCCATGTGATGTCGGAATAGCTTACCGTCTGCAAGCTGGTGGCTTCTCCGCTTTCGTCCAGCGCGGCAGAGCATTTGCCGTCGGCAATAAGCTGGGCTGCGCTTTTGCCGCTGCCGCTGGTGTCCTGCACCAGACGCAGACTGCCGACCAGCGGGCTCTCCACAGTACGCCGCAAAAACAGGCCGTTCGTCGTCCAGTTATACAGATAGAAGCTGCCGCTGGAAAGCGTAGTCTTGGCGGTCAGCCCGTAGGTGCCTCGGGTGCTCTCAAAAAAGGCCTCGTCACAGGGGGCTGCACCGGGCATGGCCAGCTTTGCTAAAAAGTTATCGTCTCGTTCGCTCAGCCGGAACACCAACGTCAGCGCCCCGTTGGCCGAAACACCCAGACTGCTTTCGTCTGCCAGCCCCGCTTGCACGGCGGCGCTGTTCTGGATGGCAGAAAACTCCACCGCATAGGGCGAGGCAGTATCGGCGCGAAAAATGCGCCGGAACGCAAACACAAAATCCTCAGCGGTAATGTCGTACTCTGTGGCAGCACCCTTGGCGGCTGCGTAGGTCAGGCCGTCCTTTAAGGTAAAGGTGTAGGTCAGCCCGTCCGGGGACACCGTCCACTCTTCGCAGAGCCCCGGCACAAGCTCGCCGTCCGGGTCCTTGCGCACCAGCGTGCCGTACAGGTTTTCACAGGCGATGACATCCGACGCACCGGAAGCCACCTGCGGGTCCAGATTTGCAGGGATGCTATCCACGAACCATGTAAAGCTGGCAGAGTTTGTGGAGCTGCCGCAGCCGGTCAGGGCAAAAAGAAACGCAGCAGCCAGCACCGCTGCGGTAAAACGCAACCATCGTTTCAAAAAGAATAACCTCATTCCGTTCATCTTCGCGCAGAAACGGCAAAAAACGCTCTGCAACGACAAGTGTAGCAGAAAGCAGCGGAAAAAACAATTGCCTTTTTGTGAATTTATCGGGCTTTTTGAAGCAGACTGTGCGGTTTTCCGTTGCCAATTGCGCGTAAATGGACTATAATGGTACAGCAAAGTGATTCCCGCGCTGCCTGTGCGGCGCGGTGCTATACCATGATCCTATTAGAGGAGGAACTGTTTTTATGCAGAAAGATCAGCAGAAGCTTGCCCAGCTTATTCGGGGCAAAAAGGTCGCTTTTATCGGCGCGGGCGTCAGCCACAAGACCCTCATCAAGGAGTTTGTGGAACTGGGTGCTCATGTGACCCTGTGCGACCAGAAAAAGAGCGTGGAGGACTTTGGCGATTACGCCGCCACCATCCGGGAGCTGGGCATTGACCTGAGCCTTGGCGAAAACTATCTGGACGGCTTCAAGGGACAGGACATCATCATGCGCACTCCGGGCTTTGTGGGCTACTTTGAAAAGCCCCTGCAGGACGCCATGGCCGCCGGTACCATGGTCACCAGCGAGGTGGAACTGTTCTTCGATTTCTGCCCCTGCGAGATCGTGGCCGTGACCGGCTCGGACGGCAAGACTACCACCACCACCCTCATCTCCAAGTTCTACGAAGCCGCAGGCCGCAAGGTGCATCTGGGCGGCAACATCGGCGCAGCCCTGCTGCCCATGCTGCCGGAGGTGTCCCCGGA
>CAKTCK010000055.1 GCA_934539245.1 uncultured Faecalibacterium sp. | reverse complement strand
ACCCCATTCAAGCGCGCTACCAAAACTGCGCTACACCCGGATATCGACCGCCGCTTCCCTACCGAAGCGTGGCGACAAGAGATATTATACTCAGGCAAGGCCGTTTTGTCAACAGATTTTTTGATTATTTTTGGTTTTTTCTGAGAAAAGTCCGATTTTTACACGGATACGCGCTTTTTCGTTTTTGCTGTTTTTGTCAGTGTTTTTCTGCTTCAGCGGCGCGCTGTGCGCGGTCGCGTTCCAGCAGCGGGCGCAGGTACTGGCCGGTAAAGCTGCCGGGCACGTCAGCCACCTGCTCCGGGGTTCCCTCGGCCACGATCTCGCCGCCGGCGCTGCCGCCCTCCGGGCCAAGGTCGATGATATGGTCAGCGCACTTGATGAGATCCAGATTGTGCTCGATGACGATGACTGTATTGCCCACGTCCACCAGCTTTTGCAGCACCTCGATTAGACGGTGCACGTCTGCAATGTGCAGGCCGGTGGTGGGCTCGTCCAGAATATACACCGTTTTGCCGGTGCCGCGGCGGGCAAGCTCGTTGGCCAGCTTTACACGCTGCGCCTCGCCGCCGGACAGGGTGGTGGCGCTCTGCCCCAGGGTGACATAGCCAAGGCCCACGTCCAGCAACGTTTGCAGCTTGCGGGCGATCTTGGGCTGGTTGGCAAAAAACACCACCGCTTCCTCCACAGTCATGTTCAGCACATCCGCAATGGTCTTTTCCTTATACTTTACTTCCAGCGTTTCGCGGTTGTAGCGCGCGCCCTTGCACACCTCGCAGGGCACATAGACGTCCGGCAAAAAGTGCATCTCGATCTGCAGAATGCCGTTGCCCTCGCAGGCTTCGCAGCGGCCGCCCTTGACGTTGAAGCTGAACCGTCCCGGGCCGTAACCGCGCATTTTAGCATCCTGCGTCTGGGAGAACACGGTGCGGATATCGTTGAACACGCCGGTATAGGTGGCGGGGTTGGAGCGCGGGGTGCGGCCAATGGGCTGCTGGTCGATGCCAATGACCTTGTCCACAAATTCCAGCCCCTCTACCCCATCGCACTTGCCTGCGCGGGAACGGGCACCGTTCAGCTCGCTGGCCAGCGTTTTGTACAGGATCTCGTTGATGAGGCTGGACTTGCCCGAGCCGGAAATGCCGGTGACGCAGATGAACTCCCCCAGCGGGAAGCTGACATCGATGTTGCGCAGGTTATTTTCCCGTGCGCCCTTTACGGTCAGGCAGTGGCCATTGCCGGTGCGGCGGGTCTGGGGCACTGCAATGCGCTTGCGGCCGGAGAGGTAGTCGCCGGTAATGCTGCGCTTGGCCTTGCAGATATCCTTTACGCTGCCTGCGGCTACGATCTCGCCGCCGTGCACACCGGCACCGGGGCCTACGTCCACGATATAATCCGCGCTGCGCATGGTATCCTCGTCGTGCTCCACCACGATGACCGTGTTGCCCAGATCCCGCAGGTTTTTCAGGGTGGCAATGAGCTTATCGTTGTCCCGTTGATGCAGGCCGATGGAGGGCTCGTCCAGCACATAGAGCACGCCGGACAGGGCGCTGCCGATCTGGGTGGTCAGGCGGATGCGCTGGCTCTCGCCGCCGGACAGCGTGCCCGCCGCCCGGGCCAGCGTGAGGTAATCCAGACCCACGCTCTGCAAAAATTGCAGGCGGTTCTTGATCTCCTTCATGATCTGGCCGCCGATCTGCTGCTGCTTTTCGGTGAGGTTCGGCTCGTTTTGCCTGATAAATTCCAGCTCATCCCGGATAGACATCTCACAGAACTGGCTGATGTTCTTGTCCCCGATGGTCACGGCAAGCACCACCGGCTTCAGGCGCTGACCGTGGCAGTCCGGGCACTCCACTCCGGACATAAAGCTGCCGATCTCTTCCTTCATCCACTCGCTGCTCGTCTCGCGGAAGCGGCGCTCCAGATTTTCCACGATGCCCTCAAAGGTGTTGTAGTACACCCCGCTGCCGAACTCGTTGGTGCGGTGCATCTCGATCTTTTCGCCGTTGGTGCCGTAGAGCAGGGCGTTCACCGCCTCGGTGCTCATCTCCTTGATGGGCGTATCCAGCGTAAAGCCGTATTTTTTGCCAAGGCCAAGGTAGTACATCTCACTCACAGAGCCCTCGGCGTAGTACCAGCCGCTGGCCTTGATGGCGCCCTCCCGGATAGAAAGGCTACGGTTGGGCAGAATGCGATCCTCATCCACCCGCATAAAGGTGCCAAGGCCGGTGCATTTTTCACAGGCGCCCAGCGGGTTATTGAAGGAGAACAGCCGGGGCGACAGGTCGCTGATGGAGATGCCGTGCTCCGGGCAGGCAAAGTTCTGGCTGAAGGTCATGCACTCGCCGCCGATGACGTCCACCTCGGCCACGCCGCCGGTGAGCGCCAGTGCGGTCTCCAGCGAATCAGCCAGACGGCTGCGGATGCCCTTGCGCAGGGCAAGGCGGTCCACCACGATCTCCACCGTATGCTTGATGTTCTTTTCCAGACTGATCTCTTCGTCCAAATCATACAGATTGCCGTCAATTTTCACGCGGGCGTAACCGGCGCGGCGGGCGGCGTCCAGCTCCTTCTGCTGGGTGCCTTTGCGCTGACGCACCACGGGAGCCAAAATCTGGAACTTTGTGCCCTCCTCCAGCTTGAGGACGGCGTCCACCATCTCGTCCACGGTCTGCTGGCTGATGACTCGCCCGCACACCGGGCAGTGCGGCACGCCGATGCGGGCGTACAGTAGGCGCAGATAATCGTAAATTTCAGTCACGGTGCCCACAGTGGAGCGGGGGTTGTGGCTGGTGGTCTTTTGGTCGATGGAGATGGCCGGCGAAAGACCGGTGATCTCGTCCACGTCCGGCTTATCCATCCGGCCCAGAAACATCCGGGCGTAGCTGGAAAGGCTTTCCACATAGCGGCGCTGACCGTCGGCGTAGATGGTGTCGAAGGCCAGACTGGACTTGCCCGAACCGGAAAGGCCGGTCATGACGATCAGCTTTTCCCGCGGGAGGGTCAGGTTGATATTTTTCAGGTTGTGCTCGCGGGCACCCTTGATGATGATCTTATCGTTTGCCAAGGTATTTTCTCCCTTTTCGTTGTGTCTGTGCATGGTTCTGTTTGCGCTCGGTCTCGGCGGCGGAGTCCACGGTGGGGTTCTCGCCCCGGCGCAGGCGGTCGATCTGATCCCGCAGGAAGGCTGCGTGCTCAAATTCCAGCAGCTTTGCGGCTTCCTTCATCTCCCGGGTCAGGCGCTCGATGGCAGCCTCCCGCTCCATTTTGCCCATGCGGCGGGTGTTGCGCTTGGCGTTTTCGGCCTTGTCGCTGATCTCGATGCTGTCCGCAATGGCCTTAACGATGGTTTTGGGCACGATGCCGTGTTCCTCATTATAAGCCATCTGGATGGCGCGGCGGCGCTCGGTCTCGGTGATGGCGCGCTCCATGCTGTCGGTCACCACATCGGCGTACATGATGACCATGCCCTCCGCGTTGCGGGCGGCGCGGCCGATGGTCTGGATCAGGCTGGTCTCGCTGCGCAAAAAGCCCTCCTTGTCGGCATCCAGAATGGCTACAAGGCTCACCTCCGGCAGGTCCAGACCCTCGCGCAGCAGGTTGATGCCCACCACCACGTCGATGCTGCCCAAGCGCAGATCCTTGATGATCTCCATCCGCTCAAAGGTATCCACCTCATGGTGCATATACTTGACCTTGATCCCCTGCTCGGTGAGGTAATCGGTGAGATCCTCGGCCATTTTTTTGGTCAGGGTGGTCACCAGTACTCGCTCCTGCCGCTGGATGCGGGCGTTGATCTCGCCCAGAAGATCCACCACCTGCCCTTCCACCGGGCGCACCGAGATGACCGGGTCCAACAGACCCGTGGGGCGGATGACCTGCTGCGCCACCTGCGAGCTGTTCCGGCGCTCGTACTCGCCGGGGGTGGCGGAGACAAAGATCATCTGGTTGAGCTTGGACTCCACCTCCTCAAATTTCAGGGGGCGGTTATCGAAGGCGGACGGCAGACGGAAACCGTATTCCACCAGCGTTTTTTTGCGGGCATAGTCGCCGCCGTACATGGCGCGCACCTGCGGCAGGGTGACGTGGCTCTCGTCCACGAAGAGCAGAAAATCCTCCGGAAAATAATCCAGCAAGGTGGTGGGCATACTGCCCGGCGCGCGGCCGGACAGCACCGCCGAGTAGTTCTCGATGCCCTTGCAGATGCCCACCTCGTTCAGCATCTCGATATCGTAGTTGGTGCGCTGGGCAATGCGCTGCGCCTCGATGAGCTTGCCCTCGGCGGTGAACTGCTTGACCTGTGCATCGCACTCGGCGCGGATTTTTTCCAGCGCAGCGGCCTTTTTTTCGGCGCTGACGATATAGTGACTGGCCGGGAAGATGGCAACGTGCTTGACCACGTTCTGCTTGGAGCCGGTCAGAGGGTTGAACTCGGTAATGCGGTCGATCTCGTCCCCGAAAAACTCCACCCGGATGGCAAGCTCGCTCATATAGGCCAGATAGATATCCACCGTGTCGCCGTGCACCCGGAACTTATTGCGCACAAAATTTACGTCGTTGCGCTCGTATTGCAGGGTGACCAGCTTTTTGCACAGCTCGTCCCGCTCCATCTGCATCCCGGGGCGCAGGCTGATGACCATGCTGCGGTAGTCGATGGGGTCGCCCAGCGAGTAGATGCAGGACACCGATGCCACAATAATGACGTCCCGCCGCTCGGAAAGCGCCGCCGTAGCCGAGTGGCGCAGGCGGTCGATCTCGTCGTTGATGGCACTGTCCTTTTCAATATAGGTATCGGTGCTGGGGATGTAGGCTTCCGGCTGGTAGTAGTCGTAGTAGCTGACGAAGTACTCTACCGCATTGTTGGGGAAAAACGAGCGGAACTCGGTGCACAGCTGCGCCGCCAGCGTTTTGTTGTGCGCCAGCACCAGCGTGGGGCGGTTGCACTGGGCAATGACGTTGGCCATGGTAAAGGTCTTGCCGCTGCCGGTCACGCCCAGCAGGGTCTGGCAGCGGTCGCCCCGCTGCACCCCCTCCACCAGCTGCGCGATTGCCTGAGGCTGGTCACCGGTGGGGGCATAGTTCGACACCAGCTCAAATTTTTCCTCTGCCATCGTTTTCTCCCTTCCGTACATATAACCACAATCTGTTGTTGTTTCAAGTTGTATTATAGCACGCACATTTTATAATGTAAACAGTTTTTTGTTTTACGGCCAGAACAGCGTACCGGTCTTGAAATCGTAGATGGGCAGGCGGTTGGCGTCCCGCATGGAAAAATACTCGGTGTCGGTCAGGATAAAGTGATCCAGCAGGTGCACATTTACCAGCCCCAGCGCCCGGGCAATGCTACCAGTAGCGTCCATGTCCTCCAGCGAGGGCAGCGCCACGCCGTTGGGGTGGTTGTGGCAGAGCACCACGGCGTCCGTACCGCCCTTGATGGCGGCCGCCACCACGTTCTTGATATCCAGACTGACCCGGTCGGAGGTTCCTTCCCGCAGCCAGACGGCGGCGCGCACCCGCTTGCGGCTGTCCAGACTGACCAGCATGGCGCGCTCGTAGTCCGACCACGCAAACTTTGCCATCAGGTAGCTGCCCATCTGCTCGGTGGTCTTGATGCAGCGGGTGGTGCTGGTGCGGCTGCGGCCATAGTATCGGCTGATCTGGGGCAGCAGATGCAGCATCCGGGCGGTAGAGGGGCCTACGCCCTCTACGGTGCACAGCTCTTCCTCGCTGGCTTCCAGCACCGCCGCAAAATCCCCGAACCGGTCGATCAGGTCATGGGCGATGCCGTTGGTGTCCTTTTGGGCGTTGGTCAGGTAAAGCACGTATTCCAGCGCCTCGTGCTCGGCCAAGCTGTCCAGCCCGTAGCTTTGCACCCGCTCCCGCATCCGCTGGCGATGTCCCTTGTGCCGTTTATTCTCTGCCATGGCGGTACTCCTTTTTCTATGTTCTCTCCTTATAGTACCCATTTTGCGGCGCAAACACAAGCGTTCTGCAAAAATAACCCGGATTTTGCACCGGAATGCGCGTTGACTTCCCGCCCCGCGTGTATTACTATAAAAGCATGATTCTGACAAAAACGATGAGGATAGCTTTATGAAACAATTTACTGCCACCGCCAACGATGACGGCGTGCGTCTTTCGCGCTTTGTGCAGAGCGTGACCCGCGATTTTCCCACCAGCCTGCTGTACAAAAGTTTCCGCAACAAGCGGGTGAAGGTGAACGGCAAAAAGGCCGCGCCGGAGTACCGTTTGCAGGCGGGAGACCTGATCGAGTTGTACATCAACGACGAGTTTTTCCCGCCCGAGGGCGCAAAGCCGGTGCAGAAGGCTGCCCCTAAAAAGCAGCCCAATCAGCCCAAGGTGACGGTCATCTATGAGGACGAAAACATTGCAGTGCTGTACAAACCCACTCACCTGCTGTGCCACAGCGACCGCACCGGCGATGCCAATCTGGTGGACGCCTTTACCCAGTACCTGACCCAGAAGGGCGAATACGACCCCCACGGCGAGAACCGCTTCAAGCCCGGCATCTGCAACCGGCTGGACCGGGGCACCGAGGGGCTGGTGATCGCTGCCAAGAACTACGCCGCCCTGCGGGACATGAACGAGATCATCCGCACCGACCTGCTGAAAAAGGAGTACTACACCATCACGGTGGGCATCCCCCAGTCCGGGCGGTTCACCGCATGGTGGGAGCACGACGAGAAGAACAACAAAGTCAGCATCCACGCCCATCAATCGCAGGACGAGCGCCGCAAGCAGATCATCACGGACGTGGACGTGCTGCGCACCGCAGGCCCCTTTGCCCTGTGCAAGATCGGCCTTGTCACCGGGCGCACCCACCAGATCCGCGCCCATCTGGCCTATCTGGGCAAGCCGGTGCTGGGCGATATCAAATACGGCAACCGCAAGATGAACGAGCGCACCGGCACCAAAACGCAGGCGCTGTGCGCGGTGCGCATCAGCTTTCTGGATGTGCCGGAGGAAAACACCCTGCACTACCTTTCCGGCAAGGTCATCAAGCTGAAAGACCCCCAGATCCTGCAGCAGTTCGATGCGCTGGATAAAAGCAAGGAAGCATAACAAGACAAGAAACGCCGTTGCGCCCCGCACTTTTTGTGTAAATTGGCTCTTGCAGAAGTCTGCAAAAAAAGGTAAAATGGGCGCAGGAAAAGGCAGTGTAGCCCCAGTGGGCTGCGCTGCCTTTTTGTTTTTATAAATGATAGGAGTATTTACACGATGCAGGAAAAAACTAAAACCACCGCACAGGTTCTGGTGGACTGTCTGGAAGCAGAAGGCGTGGACGTGATGTTCGGCATCCCCGGCGAGGAGACGCTGGACTTGATGTTTGCCATCCGGGACAGCCATATCCGCTTTATCCCGGTGCGCCACGAGCAGGGCGCTGCCTTTATGGCCGATGTCTACGGCCGTCTGACCGGCCGGGCGGGCGTGTGCCTTTCCACCCTTGGCCCCGGTGCTACCAACCTTGTGACCGGCGTAGCCGATGCCTATCTGGACGGCGCACCGCTGGTTGCCATCACCGGGCAGGTGGGCACCGACCGGATGCAACTGACCAGCCACCAGTACCTCGACCTGACCGCCATGTTCGAGCCCATTACCAAGCGCTCCAAGCAGATCATCCGCCCGGACACGGTGGGCGAGATCGTGCGGCTGGCCTTCAAGCATGCTGAAAAGGGCAAGCCCGGTGCCACCCACATTGATCTGCCGCAGAATATCGCCAAAATGCCCGCCGATGCCGTGCCGCTCAAGCGCCAGCAGCTGCACGAGCTTTACGCCGACCCCACCCATATTGCTGCCGCCGGGCAGATCATCAGCGAAGCAAAGAGCCCGGTCATTCTGGCTGGTGCCGGGGCGGTGCGCGGCCATGCCGCCGCTGCCATTACCGAGCTGGCCGACCGGCTGCACATCCCGGTGGTGAACACCATGATGGCCAAGGGCATCATCCCCATGGACGACAAATACAGCCTGTGGACCATCGGCATCCCCCAGAAGGACCATGTGAATCAGCTGTTTGACCGTGCTGATCTGGTCATTGCCATCGGCTACGACATCGTGGAGTGTGCTCCTGCCAAGTGGGGTGCCCGTGCGGACAGAACCATTTTGCACATCGACACCGCCCCGGCAGATGTCAACAAGCGGTATCAGCCCGCCGTAGAGGTGGTGGGCGATATCTCCGAAAGCATTTACGAGATCCTGCGCTGCGCCCGCCGTGACACCGAGCCGGAATTTGCGCTCAAGCTGCGCGAGACCATGATCGCAGAGCACGCCGCCATGGCGGCAGATGACAGCTGCCCCATGAAGCCAGCCCGCATCCTTGCGGATGTGCGCAAGGTGATGGGCCGGGAGGATATCCTTGTCAGCGACGTGGGCGCGCACAAAATGTGGATTGCACGCCACTACGACTGCTACGCACCCAACACCTGCCTGATCTCCAACGGCTTTGCCAGCATGGGCTTTTCCATCCCCGGTGCCTTTGCAGCCAAGCTGCTGAACCCGGACAAAAAGGTGCTGGCGGTGTGCGGCGACGGCGGTTTTATGATGAACAGTCAGGAGTTGGAGACCGCTGTGCGCGAGAAGGTGCCCTTTGTCACCCTGATTTGGGAGGATTGCAGCTATGGCCTGATCAAGTGGAAGGAGCAGGAGCAGTTTGGCGGCGAGCACTGCTATGTGGACTTCACGAACCCGGACTTCAAGCTGCTGGCCGAGGCCATGCACTGCAAGGGCTACCGGGTGGAAAAAGCCGCTGACCTGATCCCTACGCTGGAAGAAGCCTTCCGGCAGACGGTGCCCAGCGTGATCGTAGTCCCTGTGGATTACAGCGAAAACATGAAGCTTTCTGCTCACCTGAAGGAGGTATATCAGCAAAGCAAGACCTGAGCCTTGCGCTTATAGCAGAACACCCCCGGCAGCTGCAACCGCTGCCGGGGGTGTTCTTTTTGTCGGGAGATTAGGCGGCTTTCTGCGGCCTGTCAGCTCTTATTTGCACCACTTGGCAAATTCTTCATCCGTGCACTTGACGTAGTGGCTGCCCTCCACATGATGGCTGGTGCCCTTGGAATAGTCGATGCCGGAAGTGGCGTAGTCGTAAGTCTCAGCCACGCGGCGCTTTTCGACCACCGGGTTCGGTAGCGGAATGGCCGACAGCAGGCTCCGGGTGTAGGGGTGGATGGGGTGCTCGAAGATCTCCTCGGTGGTGCCGGTCTCCAGCAGGTGCCCCAGATGCAGCACACCGATGCGGTCGGAGATGTACTTGACCATGGAAAGGTCGTGGGCGATGAACAGATAGGCCGTGCCGGTCTCCTGCTGGATATCCTTCATCAGGTTGACTACCTGCGCCTGAATGGACACATCCAGTGCCGAGATGCACTCGTCCGCGATGATGAGCTTGGGGTTCATGATGAGGGCGCGGGCAATGCCCACGCGCTGGCGCTGACCACCGGAGAACTGGTGCGGGTAGCGCTCGGCGTGCTCCGGGGCAAGGCCGACCTTGGCAAGGATCTTTTCCACCTTTTCGCGGCGCTCTGCCTGCGTTTTGTACATGTGGTGGATATCCAGCCCCTCGCCGATGATGTCCTCCACCTTCTTGCGGGGGTTCAGGGACGCCATGGGGTCCTGAAAGATCATCTGCATCTGGGTGCGCAGGGTATTGTTCTGCGCATGGGTCAGGCGACCGCTGATATCCTGCCCGTCAAAGGTGATCTTGCCCGCAGTGGGGTCGTACAGGCGGATGATGCTGCGGCCGATGGTGGATTTGCCCGAGCCGGACTCACCCACCAGACCGTAGGTCTCGCCGGGGTAGATCTCAAAACTGACATCATCCACCGCCTTGACCGTGAAATTCTTGTTGACGCGGAAATACTGCTTCAGTCCCTCGACTTTCAGCAGCGGGGTCGTGCTCTGTGCTGCCATTTATTCCGCCTCCTCGATCTTTTTTGCTTCTGCTTTCATGCGGACAATGCGCTCCTTGAGCTCCGGCGGCATCTCCACCTTGGGGGCGCGGGGGTCCAGCAGCCATGTTGCCGCATAGTGGGTATCGCTGATCTTGAACATGGGCGGGTCGATCTCGTCGTCGATGTTCAGCGCAAAGCGGTTGCGGGGTGCAAAGGCATCGCCGGGCTTCTCGTGCAGCAGGTTCGGCGGCGAACCGGGAATGGTATACAGACGGTCATCGGCAGTATCAAGGTCGGGCATAGCCGACAGCAGACCCCATGTGTAGGGGTGCTTGGGGTCGTAGAAGATCTCATCGATGGTGCCGGTCTCCACGATCTTGCCGGCGTACATCACGTCCACATAATCTGCCACCTTTGCCACAACGCCAAGGTCGTGGGTGATGTAGATGACCGAGATGCCGCGTTCCTTCTGGATGCGGCGGATCAGTTCCAGAATTTTTGCCTGAATGGTCACATCCAGCGCGGTGGTGGGCTCGTCGCAGATGAGCAGGTCGGGGTCGCAGGAGAGCGCAATGGCAATGACCACGCGCTGGCGCATACCGCCGGACAGCTGGTGCGGGTAGTTTTTCATCCGCTTTTCTGCATCGGTGATGCCCACCTCTTCCAGCAGTTCCAGTGCCTTTTTGTAAGCCTCCGCCTTGGGCATTTTGAAGTGCCAGAGCATACCCTCCATGATCTGCTTGCCGATGGTCATGGTGGGGTCAAGGCTGGTCATGGGGTCCTGGAACACCATGGCGATGCGCTTGCCGTTGATGTGGCGGCGGATCCACTTTTTGTCCTTTTGCAGCAGGTCCACGGTCTCCGGACTGCCGTCGGCGTGGTGGTAGCTGAACTGGATGCTGCCGCTGTTCACGGTGGCGTTCTTGGCCAGAATGCCCATGGCGGCTTTCATGGTGACGGACTTGCCGGAACCGGACTCGCCCACCAGCGCAACCGTCTCGCCCTTGTACAGGTCGATGTTCACGCCGCGGATGGCGTGCACCGGGCCTGCGGTGGTCTTAAAGGTGATATCAAGGTCTCGCACCGACAAGACCTGTTCTTTTTTAGTTTCAGGCATGGGGTGTTCCTCCTTACATACTCTTCATCTTGGGGTCCAGCGCCTCGCGCAGACCGTCCGCCACAAGGTTGAAGCTGAGCATCAGCAGGCTCATGACCACGATGGGCGGGATGATCTGGTAGGGGTGGGTGGTGAAGCTGTTGTACAGCTCGCTGATCAGAGAACCCAGCGAGCACTGGGGCACCGGGATGCCCAGACCCACAAAGGAGAGGAACGCCTCGGTGAAGATGGCGGTGGGGATGCTGAACATGACCTGCGTGATGATGGGTCCGATGATGTTGGGCAGCACTTC
>CAKTCK010000054.1 GCA_934539245.1 uncultured Faecalibacterium sp. | reverse complement strand
GTCGGTCTGGACTACGTCAGCTGCTCTCCCTTCCGTGTGCCTATCGCACGTCTGGCCGCTGCCCAGGCTGCTATCAAGAACCCTCGCAAGTGATTGCGTGAGCGCTTGAAAAAGCAATCATAAAGCAAACGAACCGCCCCGGTTTCCATAGCAGGAAGCCGGGGCGGTTTTTGCATTGCGGCATTCCACCCGTGCGGGCGTTTATTTGCAAACTGTTCAAAATTACCACAAAGAATTGCCACGATTATCTGGCATAATAAGGGTGCACTCAGGGAGAACGGAACGGACATCCCCCATAACCTCCGAAAGGCTCTCCCCGCAAATGCCCATGCAGGCACATTTTCCTGCAGGTGCAGCCGCAGCAGCGGTGCACAGCAGGCCCATAAAAAACTGTCTCCCGTTTCTATGCGAGGCAATAGCCAGAACGGCGGACAGACTACCAAATCCCTCCTGATCAAGCCGCAATGTTCAGGGGTTCCTAATACAGCAGGCAGTGTCGCTTTCCTCCTCCTTTCCACGACACTGCCTGCTTTTTGTTTGCATATTTATCGCTATAAAACAAAAATACCGGAGCATTTGCGGATGCTCCAGCATTTTTATTGTTTACTCGGTTTTTATCGGTCTGCTACTGCCCGGCGGGGAGCTCCTTTTCCCGCTCTTCTTTCAGGATAGCGGTGGCGCGCTGCATGGTGGCAGCGGCGCGGCGCAGCTCCTCGTCCCCAAGTTCGGCGCGCATCCGGCGGTAACAGCGCTGCAAAAGTGCCTGCTCCTCGGCCATCAGCTCCACAGCCTTGCTGGAAAGCTCCACATAGGTGCGCCCGGCCTCACGGTCGGTTTTCCACGTCACAAAGCCGTTGTCCTGCAGCTTCTCGATGCCCTTGGAAAGCTCGGTCACTCGCACTCCCATAGCGGCGGCAAGGTCGGCAAGATAGAGCTTTTCGCCGGGGTGCGCCTCCTGCGCTACCTTAATATAATACAGGATAAGATAATCTGCCCGCTGGATGGTGCTGAACACCTTATCCACGTTGAGCTCGTGGAGGAAGAACCATTCCCCCTGATGATGCTGCTGCATTTCTTCCATGCCGATGCCCTCCCTTTATGCCCGCTGGCTGCGCGGGATATAATCGTGGGTGCCGCCAAGGCTCTTGTAAGCCGGACGGATGATCTTATTGGCGCTGAGCAGTTCCTCGATGCGGTGGGCGCTCCAGCCCATGATGCGCGCCACGGCAAACAGCGGGGTGTACAGCTCCATGGGGATGCCCAGCATCTCGTACACAAAACCGCTGTAAAAGTCCACATTGGGGCTGACGCCCTTGAAGATCTTGCGCTCCTGTGCAATAAGCTGGGGTGCCATGCGCTCGATGCGGGTGTAGAGGGAAAGATCCTTGTCCCGGCCCTTTTCGTGGGCAAGCTGCTCCACATAGCCCTTGAACACCACCTCACGCGGGTCGCTGAGGGAGTAGACGGCGTGTCCCATGCCGTAGATCAGACCCTTGCGGTCGAAGGCCTCGCCATGGAGCAGCTTTTTTAGGTAGGCTTCCAGCTCCTCGTCGTCCTCGATGTCGTGGAGGTTGTCCCGGATGTTCTGCATCATGTGCATGACCATCAGGTTTGCACCGCCGTGACGCGGGCCCTTGAGGGAGCACAGCGCCGCTGCCATGGCTGAGTAGGTGTCGGTGCCGGAGGAGGTAACCACACGGGTGGTAAAGGTGGAGTTGTTGCCGCCGCCGTGCTCGGCGTGCAGCAGCAGCGCCACGTCCAGTACGCGGGCTTCCAGCGGGGTGTACTGCATATCCGGGCGCAGCATCCGCAAAAAGTTCTCTGCGGTGGAAAGGCTGGGGTCCGGGCGGTGGATATACATACTGGCATCTTTTTCGTAGTGGTTATAGGCGTGGTAGCTGTACACCGCCAGCATGGGGAAGATGCCCGCCAGCTGGATGCTCTGGCGCAGCACGTTGGCGGTGTCCAGGTCTGCCGACTTGGGGTCGTAGGAAGCCAGCGTCAGCACGCTGCGCGCCATACTGTTCATGATATCGTGGCTGGGCGCCTTCATAATGACGTCACGTGTAAAGTTGGTGGGCATGGTGCGGCACTCGCCCAGCACCGCGCAGAACTGCTCCAGCTGCTCCGGGGTGGGCAGCTGGCCAAACAGCAGCAGATAGCCCGCCTCCTCAAAGGCAAAGCGGCTGCCGCGGCTGCCGTTGATGAGGTCCTTTACGTCATAGCCGCGGTACAGCAGCTGACCGTCTGCCGGGTGCTTGACCCCATCCACATACTGGAACGCCCGGATGTCCGAGATGTTAGTCAGACCTGCCAGCACGCCCTTGCCGGTCTCGTCGCGCAAGCCTGCCTTGACCCCGAACTCCCGGTAAAGGTCCTTGGGGATGCGGTCGTGCTCTGCACAAAGGGGCTGCTGCTGGTCGAAGTAGCTTAATACATTCTGCAAATGATCCATGTGTCTGGCTGCTCCTTTCCTGTTCGTCCATATCCGTTTCTCGTTTTATAATAACTTTTATATTACAGAACGGATATTTCACTGTCAACCAACATTTTGTAAAAAAATATGAAACAATTCAGCCGTAGGGGTCGTACAGATCGTACTCCTCGGTCTCCTGATGCTTTTCTTCCAGCACCCGGATGGCCTGCTCCAAGGAGCTCTGGGAGCAGCCGCTCTCGCTTACCAGCGCATGGACGGCGGCGGCAAGATCACCGTCAAACAGGGTGTCCAGCCGCTGCCGCATACAGTACACGCCGTAAGCCCGCCGGGTGACCAGCGGCACATACACGTTGCAGTTGCCCTGCTTTGCCGACCTGACCCAGCCTTTTTCCTCCAACCGGTACAGAAAATTCAGCACCGTAGCTGCCGCCCAGCCGGTGGTTTTGAGCTTCTGGCTGATGTCCCGCCGCGCCGCCGCGCCCGGGCACGCCCACACGGCAAGCATCACCTGTTCTTCTGCCGCTGAAAGCGGCCGCAGGGTATCCGGTAAGCCGTACATCTGTTGTACCTCCGTAATAATTTTAGCGAGAACGCCCTCTCAGTCAAAGCCTATCGGCTTTGCCAGCTCCCCCAAAGGGGGAGCCAAGGTTTAAAGCCCGTTGCTAAAGCGTTAGGTGTAATGCGAAAGTTTCCGGCAGTGCTCTTGGCTCTCCCCTTGGGAGAGCTGTCACCGTAGGTGACTGAGAGGGCGCACGCCGTTGCCCTCAGTGCTAAAGTATCAAACGTAATAAGAAACCTTCCCGCCATGCCAAAGTCGTCAGGCTTTGACTGAGGAAATTTTCTTTTACATTTGTCTCAACATTCCCAGTATACCGCGTTTCTGTCAAAGGTGCAAGGGTGGAAAATCCGCATGGAATCAGGGAATAGTGTATATCTTTTACGTTTGTCTTATATTTTGTCCCTGTACGGCGCACATTTGTATGCTTTGTGCCCTCAGGCGGGGTGCAGGGGCAATATCTTTGTGCAAAGATGCTCTTGTTTTCGGCATGGAAAAACCGGTATACTACGGCTACGGAAAGTAACAGACGCACCGCAAAAACGGCGGTGCTGCGTGATGGGTGTATCACAGGAAAAGGAGAGGTTCATTATGGCACGAGTATATAACTTCAGCGCAGGCCCCAGCATGCTGCCCGAAAAGGTGCTGCGGCAGGCACAGGCCGAGCTGCTGGAATACGGCGACAGCGGGCAGAGCGTCATGGAGATGAGCCACCGCAGCAAGTGGTTCGACGCCATCATCAAGGACACTGAAGCCACGCTGCGCCGGGTGATGAACATCCCCGATAACTACAAGGTGGGCTTTTTTCAGGGCGGCGCTACCCAGCAGTTTGCCATGGTGCCGCTGAACTTTATGACCACCGGCAAGGCAGACTACATCGTGTCCGGCAACTTCTCGGGTCTGGCTGCCAAGGAGGCCGCCAAGTTCGGCGAAGCCAAGGTCGTAGCATCCAGCAAGGATAAAAACTTCACTTATATCCCGGATGTAAACGCTATCAACTACGACAAGGACGCCAGCTACATCCACATCTGCCAGAACAACACCATCTTCGGCACCCAGTTTGTGGAGCTGCCGCAGGTGGAGGGCGTGCCGCTGGTGGCAGATATGAGCTCCATGATCCTTTCCAAGCCCGTGGATGTCAGCAAGTACGGTTGCATCTACTTTGGCGTACAGAAGAACGTAGCCCCCGCCGGCATGGCAATCGCCATCATCCGGGACGACCTGCTGGGTCACGCCGCAGACAACGTGCCCACCATGATGAACTACACCACCCTGCTGGCGAAGGACAGCATGTACAACACCCCGCCGTGCTGGTGCATCTACATGACCGGTCTGGTGCTCAAGTATCTGGAAAACGACATCGGCGGTCTTGCCAATATGCAGAAGATCAACGAAGCCAAGGCCAAGGTGCTGTATGACTATCTGGACGGTCAGGAGTTCTTCACGAACCCTGTGGAGCACCGCTACCGCAGCACCATGAACGTCACCTTCACCAGCCCCAACGCGGACATGGACAAAAAGTTCTGCGCCGAGGCCGCCGAGGCGGGCTTTGTCAACCTGAAGGGCCACCGTCTGGTAGGCGGTATGCGCGCTTCCATCTACAACGCCATGCCTGCCGAGGGCGTGGACAAGCTGGTGGACTTCATGGAGAAGTTCCGCAAAGAGAATGCGTAAGACCCTCTCAGCCTCACTTCGTTCGGCAGCTCCCCCGAGGGGGGGAGCTTTTTATCAGAAGGACAACATGATAGAGCCCGCTTTATAAGCTCGCCCTTCGGGAGAGCTGGCACGGCGCAAGCCGTGACTGAGAGGGTTCCTGTATAATAGAAGGGAAATCTGGACTATGTACACCATCAAAACGCTCAACGCCATCAGCCCGGTGGGGCTGGCAAAGCTGCCCAAGAACCAGTTCGATGTCTCGGTGGATGCCGATACGCCGGACGGTATTCTGGTGCGCAGCGCCGACCTTTTGAACACCACCTTCAACGATAATCTGCTTGCCATCGCCCGCGCCGGTGCGGGTGTGAACAACATCCCGCTGGAGCGCTGCAGCGAGCAGGGCATCGTGGTGTTCAACACCCCGGGTGCCAACGCCAACGCCGTGGCGGAGCTGGTCATCGGTATGCTCATTGCGGGCAGCCGCAACGTGGCCGCCGCTGCCCAGTGGTGTCAGGGTCTGGCCGGCGACCCCGCCATGGCAAAGAGCGTGGAAAAGGGCAAAAAGCAGTTCGTGGGCAACGAGATCAAAGGCAAGACCCTTGGCGTCATCGGTCTGGGTGCCATCGGCTCCCGGGTGGCAAACTGCGCCATCGAGCTGGGCATGGAGGTCTACGGCTACGACCCCTACATCTCCATTGAAGCCGCGTGGAACCTGAGCAGTCAGGTGCACCACTGCGTAAACCTGAACGATATGCTGCCCCTGTGCGACTACATCACCATCCATGTGCCCTACCTGCCCACCACCAAGGACACCATCAACGCCCAGACCCTTGCCCTGTGCAAGGACGGCGTCAAGATCCTGAACTACGCCCGCGGCGAGCTGGTGAACACCGCCGCCCTGCTGGAAGCCATGGACAGCGGCAAGGTGTCCGGCTACATGACCGACTTCCCCTCCGAGGCCATTCTCGGCCGTCCCGGCATCGTGTGCACCCCGCACCTTGGCGCTTCCACCCCGGAAGCCGAGGACAACTGCGCCATCATGGCAGCACAGGAGCTGAGCGACTACCTGCGCAACGGCAACATTACCCACTCGGTCAACCTGCCGGAGGTGCACCAGCCCCGCGCCGGCGGCAAGCGCATCTGCATCATCCACAAAAACGAGCCGGGTATGATCAGCCAGATCACCGCCCTGACCACCGAAGCCGGCCTGAACATCGAAAACATGGTGAACAAGAGCAAAAAGAACATGGCTTACACCATGCTGGACGCCACCGGTGCCGTGGATGCCCGCCTGAGCGAGAAGCTGAGCAGCATCCCCGCCGTCATCCGGGTGCGCATCCTGTAAGCAGGAAAGCAGCGGACAGGCTGCGGAATATAGAATAAAAATCCCCTTGCAGGCCTTTAAGTGCCCGCAGGGGGATTTTTGCGATTTTGCTTTTGTGCCTTACACCCCAAAGAACTCCTTGGCGATGTCGGCGCTGCGCTTGGCGTCCTTGGCGTACCAGTCCGCGCCGATCTTTTCGGCGTATTCCGGGGTTAGCACGGCACCGCCTACCATGATCTTGCAGTCGAGCTTAGCGGCGTGCAGGGCGGTGATGGTCTCCTCCATGCTTTTCAGGGTGGTGGTCATCAGCGCCGAAAGCCCTACCAGATGCACGTCCTTTTCCCGCACGGTGTCCACCACCGTCTCCACCGGCACATCCCGGCCGAGGTCCAGCACCTCAAAGCCGTAGTTTTCCAGAATGACCCGGACGATATTCTTGCCAATGTCGTGCACGTCGCCCTTGACGGTGGCAAGGACGATGCGTCCCTTGCTGGCGCTGCCCTCGCCCTTCTGGGCAATGGCGGTCTTGATCTCCTCAAAGGCGCTCTGGGCGGCGCTGGCGGCCTGCAGCAGCTGCGGCAGGAACAGGGTGCCTTTTTCATATTTGGCACCTACGATGTCCAAAGCGGGGATCAAGGCTTCGTCCACCACCTCCAACGGCTGCTTTTCTGCCAGCAGGGCGCGGGTATGGGCGGCGGCGTCACCTTTCAAGCCCTTTTCCACCGCTTTCATCAGGGCGGCGTAGGGGCCGGTATGCTCTGCCTCGGCGGCACTGGCGGCAGGCGCGGCCTTTGCAGCCTGTGCCAGCGCGGTGCTGGCGGGCACACGGTCGGCAAAGCGCTCAATGTACTTGGTGCTCTGCTTGTCCCGGTTGGTTAGCACGTTGTAGGCGTACACCGCCGCCATCATCTCCTCGCTGGAAGGGTTCATGATGGCAAGGTCCAGCCCGGCGTACATGGCCATGGTCAGGAAGGTGGTGTTCAGATAGGTGCGGCAGGGCAGACCAAAGCTGATGTTGGACACGCCCAGCACGGTGCGCACTCCAAGTTCCTTTTTGCAGGCTTCCAGCGCCTGTACCGTAGCCAGCACATCCTCCTGCTGGGCGCTGGCGGTCAGGGTAAGGCAGTCGATGTAAATGTCCTCCCGGGGGATGCCCGCTGCCAGCGCCGCCTCGGTGATGCGGCGGGCAATGGCTACACGGTCTGCGGCCTTGGGCTGGATGCCTTTTTCGTCGATGGCAAGCCCCACGATGGCAGCGCCGTACTTCTTGCACAGCGGCAGGATGGCGGCAAGCTTTTCCGGCTCGCCGTTGGTGGAGTTGACGATGGGCTTGCCGTTGTACACTCGCAGACCCCGCGCCAGCGCTTCCACGTTGGAGGAATCCAGCTGCAAGGGCAGGCTGGTGACGCTTTGCAGCGCCTTGACCACCTGCTCCATCAGCACCGGCTCGTCCACGCCGGGCGCACCTACGTTCACGTCCAGAATTTGCGCCCCGGCCTCAGCCTGACTGACGGCCTGTTCCAGCACATAGTTCATGTCGCCCTCCCGCAGTGCCTGCTGGAAGCGTTTTTTGCCGGTGGGGTTGATGCGTTCGCCCACCACCGTGATGCCATCCACCGTGACCGCATCCACCGGGGTGCACAGCACCGAGGGCATCCGGTGCGCGGGACGCCCCGGGGTGCAGCCTGCAAAGGTGCCGTTGAGCAGCTTGATGAACTCCGGGGTGGTGCCGCAGCAGCCGCCGGCAGCAAACAGGTGCAGCTCACGGTAGGGCTTCATCTGCAAAGCGAACAGCTGCGGGGTGATGTCGTAGCCGCTGCCGTCCGCCCGGGGCAGACCGGCATTGGGCTTGACGAACACCGGGAAGTTGCCGGGCACGGCTTCTGCCAGCCGCTTTGCCATGGGAAAGATCTCCTTGGGGCCAAGCGAGCAGTTGATGCCCACGGCATCTGCACCCAAGCCCCGGGCGGTGGCGGCAAAGCTTTCCACCGTGCAGCCGGTAAAGGTGCGCCCGCCCGCTTCAAAGCTCATGCTGGCCAGAATAGGCAGATGGGTGTTCTCCTTGGCAGCCAGCAGGGCGGCCTTCAGCTCGTACAGGTCGGTGTAGGTCTCAAAAAAGATCAGGTCTGCCCCGGCGGCTTCGCCCGCCTTGACGATGCGGGCGTACTCTGCCACAGCGTCCTCAAAGGCCAGTGTTCCACTGGGCTCCAGCAGTTCGCCCAGCGGGCCTACGTCCAGCGCGGTCAGCGCACCATAGGGCGCACAGGCGCGCTTGCAGTTTTCAATGCCAGCGGCGATGATCTGCTCCAGCGTGTAGGCGCTGCCCGCCAGCTTGTGGGCGGAAGCGCCGAAGGTGTTGGCGTTGACGATGCGGCTGCCGGACGCAGCGTACTGCGCATGGATGCCCTCGATAAGTGCCGGGTCGGTGATGTTCAGCTCCTCCGGGCGTGCGCCCAGCTTGAGCCCGGCGGCTTGCAGCATGGTGCCCATGCCGCCGTCCAGCAGGATAGTATTGCTCTGCTTGAAAAGTTCATTCACTTGCACAGGTCTTTCCCCTCTTTCTGTATTCGCAGCGGGTGCGCAGCACACAATGGCCGCACCCGGCCAGCTGACCCTTTACCGGGTGGTCGCTGACCCCCAGCAGGGCGGTCACGCTCTTGCGCGGGGTCATCAGGTTGGTGTCGGTGACGCACAGCCCCGCTTTGCGCGCGGTGTCCAGCGCCGCTGCCACCAGCGGCTGCACCGCGATGTCCCAATCGCCGTAGCCGGGCGAAAAGCGCCCGGTCAGATACTTTCCCTCCGTGGCTGCCCACTGGCGCAGCTGCGCCTCGGCGGCATCGGCAGTCTGCTCGGCCAGTGCGCTGCCCAAGGCATCGGAGGCCACCCCGGCGGCAATGTCGCCCACGCCCGCCCGGCGGATCTGGGCATCCACCCCGGGGCCCAGCGTCACCGCCAGCAGAATGGCCTGTCCGCAGCCTGCCAGATGCTTGTGCACATCCTCGCCGGGCAGAAGCCCAGCCTCGGTCAGGGCGGGGGTGTCTGCCAGCAGCCACACCGCCCGGGGCGTCGCCGCCGCCAGAAGCGGTACCGCGCACTTTTGCAGCAGTGCCAGCGTGGCAGCGTCCGGCTCGCCGCGCGTGCCGAAATATCGCGCCGCCTGCGCCAGATCTACCGCCTGCGGCTTTTCCAACGCCAGCGGGCGGGGCACACCGATCGTCATGAGCTGCACCTCCTTACTTCTCTTAAATAAAGTACTATTCAGTATACCGCACTTGTGGGCTTTTATCAATCCCGCAAAAAGGGGGAAATAAAAACTCCCTCGGTCATGACCGGGGGAGTACGTTCCTTATTTGATGCAGCTTGCGCAGGGGGTATAACCTGCAGCAATGGCTTCGTCATAGCTGGAAAAGAGGACTTGGTTCTTTTCCGCAGGCAGGTTGGGGCAGGTGGGCAGATGGAACTTTTTGCTGTTCACGTTGCCAATGTAAGCCTGCTGTGCCGTGCTGGAGGACGACGGGTCGGTGGGATTCAGCTGGCTGTCCGGTACAAAGTGCTCGGTGCCCACGGTGAAGTTCTGACCGTCGCTGCCGATGGTGATGGTGCCCTGCAAATCGGTGCGGTAGACGTCCACCTTTGCGTCCCGCAGGATGCTCAGGGTCTCCTCGTGCGGGTGACCGTATTTGTTGCCCGTGCCGCAGGAGATGACGCCCATTTCCGGCAGAACAGCGTTCAGAAACAGGTAGCCGGTGCTGGTGCTGGAGCCGTGGTGCCCTACTTGCAGCACATCAGCTTTCAGGTTGGCACCGCTGTTTACAAGGTCGGTCTCGGCGGTCTTTTCCATGTCGCCGGTCAGCAGAAAGCTGGTGTTGCCGTAGTCGATGCGCAGCACCAGCGAGGTGTTGTTGGTGTCGCTGTACCCGGTCACAGGGCCCAGCAGGGTAACGGTGGCGCTGCCCAGCGGCCAGACGGTGCCCACGGTGGGCACCTCCAATTGCAGACCCTGCTGCTGCGTATACTTGACAAAATCGTTGAAGCATTTGGTGGAGGCTTCCGTTACCGGGCTGTAAGCATGCCCTGCCGGGAACTTTGCCATCACGGCGGCAAGACCGCCCACATGGTCCTCGTGGGCGTGGGAGCAGAACACATATTGCAGCTGCTCCACTCCCTGATTTTGCAGGTAGGATACCACCAGACTGCCATCGTCCACGTTGCCGCCATCGTAGAGCATGAACTGCCCGTCACACTCCACCAGTACGCTCAGTGCTTGCCCAACATCAATGAAGTGCATCTCGAAGGGCTGGCTTGTCCCGGTGGAGGGCTTGACGATGTGTCCGCCATTGCTGTCACAGGCGGTAAGCCCCAGCGCCAGCACAGCGGCCAGCGCCAGCGCAGCCAGCCGCAGGAACAGGCGGCGGGGAAGCAGGGTTACTTTTTCTTCTTTCCAGTTTTCCACGTTGCGTTCTCTTTCTGTTGATTATTTTTAGGTTTATGGCCGGGCGCAGAGTTGGGCGCAAAGCGAGCGCCCGGGCTGGGCTGACGGCCTGCCGGGGCGGCGGCACGGGTGTTTTTGCCGGTGCTGCGCCCCTTCTGGTTGGAATGTACGGTATAGGTGCCATCGTTGTGGATGGTCACCTCGGCGCTTTCTGCCCGGCGGGCGGTGCGCTGCACGGCGCGGCGGCCTGCGGCGGGTACCAGCAGGGGAATCAGGTCCTCCCGGTGGGTCAGCTGCAAGGCCTTGACCACCTTTTCGGCGTTGCGGGGCTCATAGTATTGCAGCAGCGCACGCTGCAAAGCCTTGCCCTCGGGGGTCTTTTCCACAAACACCGGCTTGAGGGTGTAGGGGTCAAGGCCGGTATAGAACATACAGGTGCTCACGGTGCCGGGGGTGGGGTAGAAGTCCTGCACCTGCTCCGGGCGCATATGGTTCTTATAAAGGTACTCGGCCAGATAGACCGCATCCTTCAGGGTGCTGCCCGGGTGGCTGGACATGAGGTAGGGCACCAGATACTGCTTTTTGCCCGCCTTCTTGCTCAGCTCGTAGAATTTATCCTTGAACCTGTTGAAGGTCTCGATGGGGGGCTTGCCCATGTAGGCAAGGGTGTTGGGGGCGCAGTGCTCCGGGGCGACCTTCAGCTGGCCGGATACATGGTATTCTACCAGTTCCTTAAAGAAGGTATCGTCCGGGTCAGCCATCAGGTAGTCGAACCGGATGCCGCTGCGGATGAACACCTTTTTCACGCCCGGCAGCTCCCGCACCCGGCGCAGAATTTTAAGGTAGTCGCTGTGATCCACGATCATGTGGGAGCAGGTGGTGGGGGCAAGGCAGTGCTTGCCGCCGGTGCACATGCCGCGCAGCATCTGCTCGCGGCAGGAGGGGAAGCGGAAGTTTGCGGTGGGGCCGCCCACATCGTGGATGTAGCCCTTGAAATCCGGCTCGTGGGTCATGCGCTCGGCTTCCTCCACGATGCTGTCGGCGCTGCGGCTGGTGACCCGCCGCCCCTGATGCAGCTGGATGGCGCAGAAGTTGCAGCCGCCGAAGCAGCCGCGGTTCTGGATGATGGAGAACTG
>CAKTCK010000053.1 GCA_934539245.1 uncultured Faecalibacterium sp. | reverse complement strand
TCGGAGCAGCGGGATTTGAACCCACGGCCTCCTCGTCCCGAACGAGGCGCGCTACCAACTGCGCTATGCCCCGAAAATACCGCAGCCAGTTGAGACTGCGGTTTTCTGGTTGGGGATGAGAGAATCGAACTCCCACAAGTAGAGTCAGAGTCTACCGCACTACCACTATGCAAATCCCCAATATTCGGTTCTGTCAGCCGCGCCGTGCGTTGCTGACAAGGGATATTATACACGCCAGCGGGCTGCTTGTCAACTATTTTTTTAGTTTTTCTGCAAAAGTTTTCGCAGCGGCTTTCCATTGCACACAGGCTTGTAAATTTTTGGTTTTTCTCTTGACAGCACTCCCCTTTCGGAATACTCTTATATTATAAAGAGGTAGGATCCCGATCAGCCCGGCACCCTTTGCCGGGCGGTCCGGCTTTGCCTGAATGATAAGGAAAGAGGGCTTTTGAATGAAAAAACGTGTTGGTATCCTGACTTCCGGCGGCGATTGTCCGGGCCTGAACGCCACTATCCGCGGCGTTGCAAAAGCACTGTACGCCCGCATGGGGGATAATGTGGAGATCGTGGGCATCGCTAACGGTTACAGCGGCCTGATCAACGGCGACTACCGCGAGATGACCGAGGATGACTTCCGTGGCATCCTGACCTTAGGCGGCACCATTCTGGGCACCAAGCGCACCCCCTTCAAGATGATGCGTGTGGTGGAGGACGACAACATTGATAAAGTCGCCGCCATGAAAAAGACCTACAAGGCCGCCAAGCTCGACTGCCTGCTGTGTCTGGGCGGCAACGGCACCCACAAGACCGCTAACTTGCTTTCACAGGAGGGGCTGAACATCATCGGCCTGCCCAAGACCATTGATAATGATATCTACGGCACCGATGTGACCTTCGGCTTCCACACCGCCGTGGACATCGCCACGGACGTCATCGACCGCATCCACACCACCGCAGGCAGCCACAGCCGCGTGATGTGCATCGAGATCATGGGCAACAAGGCCGGCTGGCTTACCCTGTACTCCGGCATTGCCGGCGGTGCCGACATCATTCTGCTGCCTGAGCTGCCCTACGATATCGACCGCGTGTGCGAGGCCGTGGAGCGCCGCGCCAAGAAGGGCTCCAACTTCTCCATCCTTGCCGTGGCCGAGGGTGCCATCAACACCGAGGAAGCCCGCATGAAGCGCAAGGACTGGATGGCCAAGCGTGCCGAGGCAGGTCTTGGCACCACCGCCACCAACCGCATTGCACAGGCCGTGCAGAAAAAGACCGGCATGGAGACCCGCGTGTGCATCCCGGGTCATATGCAGCGCGGCGGCAGCCCCAGCGCCTACGACCGTGTGCTGGCCACCCAGTTCGGCAGCTATGCCGCACAGCTGGTGGAGGTGGAGCGCTACGGCGTGACCGTAGCCATGGTGAACCGCCGGGTGACCGAGAACCGTCTGGCAGACATCGCCGGTAAGACCCGCAATGTGCCCGAAAACTGCGAGCTGCTGAATGTGGCGCGCCGCATGGGCGTCTGTCTGGGTTAAGCCCTGCCCGCAAGCGGAAACGCTGAGAAAAGTGAGACACCGGAGAGTCTGCTGGCTTTCCGGTGTCTCTTTTTATGCGCAGCGCAAAAGGGCTGGCGAACGGCTTTTTGCGCTGAATTTTGTTATTGAACCTGCGCTTTCTGTCCCAAGTGGGCAAAAAAGGTTGTCAAAACAGGAAAAACAGGGTATGATAGAAGCTGGATCGCAGGCTGTGATCCTTCAATAATGCTAAAGGAGTGTGCTTTATTATGCGCGCCTATGAACGACTGCTTGATTACGTCAGGGTCTACACCACCTCGGACCCGGAGTCTGGCACCCATCCTTCCGCTGCGCGGGAGTTTGATCTGGCCCACAAGCTGGTGGAGGAACTGAAAGCTCTAGGCGTGGAGGACGCCCGGGTGGACGAGCACTGCTACGTCTATGGTTCCCTGCCCGCCACCCCCGGCTGCGAGGAAAAGCCCGCGCTGGGTCTGATCGCCCACATGGACACCGCCCCGGATGCCAGCGGCGAGAACGTGAACCCCATCCTGCACGAAAACTATGACGGCGGCGATGTGGTGCTGCCCGCCACCGGCAAGGTGATGAAGGTCTCTGCCTTCCCCTTCCTTGCCTCCATGAAGGGCGAGACCCTGATCACCACCGACGGCACCACCCTGCTGGGTGCAGACGATAAAGCCGGTGTGGCTGAGATCATGACCGCTGTGGAGACCGTTATCCGCGAGGGTCGTCCCCACGGCAAACTGTGCATCGGCTTTACCCCGGACGAGGAGATCGGCGAGGGTGCCGACCTGTTCGATATCCCCGGCTTTGGTGCAGACTTTGCCTACACGGTGGACGGCGGCGATGCCGGCGACATCGAGTACGAGAACTTCAACGCCGCTGCTGCCACCGTGACCATCCACGGCTTCTCGGTGCACCCCGGCTCTGCCAAGGACACCATGATCAACGCCTCTAACGTTGCTATGGAGTTCCACGGCGCTCTGCCCGTGATGGCACGTCCCGAGACCACCGAGGGACGTCAGGGCTTCTACCACCTGTGCCAGATGTACGGCGACGTTACCACCGCAAAGCTAGGCTACATCCTGCGCGATCACGATGCCGCCAAGTTACAGTTCAAGAAGGACAATATGCAGGACATTGCCGATTACCTGAACGGCAAGTACGGCGCAGGCACCGTAGAAGTGGAGATCAAGGACAGCTACCGCAATATGCTGGAAAAGATCAAGCCCCACTTCCACCTCATCGAGACCGCCCGCAAGGCTGTGCGCATGGCTGGTCTGGAGCCGGTGGAGGTACCCGTGCGCGGCGGCACCGATGGCGCTACTCTGAGCTGGAACGGTCTGCCCTGCCCCAATCTGGGCACCGGCGGCTTCAACTTCCACGGCGTATGCGAGTGCACCACCGTGGAGCGGATGGACCGCTGCACTGAGATCGTGCTGAATATCATCTCCCTGTACGCAGAATAATTTTCTTACGTTTTCTGCAAAAAGCTTCTGCACAAAAAATGGCCCCGCGTGAAAACGCGGGGTCATGCTGTATATATAGCTCCCCAAAAACGCATACGCCTCGCCGCGCCTAAAAGGCGCATAAAACACAAAAACCCGCCTGGCAGCGGGTTTTTGTGTATAGAGGGGTGGGAAAGTATATAAAGTGGTGAATCTCAATATCAGTGGCAGGCTTTTGTGCAGCGCACTGCCTTGCATGATGTATTATACCCGTTTTTCTTTTCTTGTCAAACAAGATTTTCGGATTTTGCTTTAAAATAACACTTTACTTTTTCGCAAAAACTTTATATAATTAACATAGAATTTCAGAAACGAAATTTTATTCCATTTCTGTGGGTTTGCACAACATAAAAACTTTACTTTCAAAAAATTTTATACAATCCAACATATTTTTCAAGGAGACTTTTGTATGGACGATCTTGATCGCAAAATCCTCACCCTTCTGGCCAAAAATGCGCGGATGCCCGTCAAAGAAATTGCAGAGCAGGTATCTCTTACCAGCCCGGCAGTTTCCAGCCGTATCCATAAGCTGGAAACGGACGGCATCATCAGCGGCTACACCGTCACGCTGAACCGTCCGGCAGACCGGATGTATGTGGATGCGCTCATCAGCCTTTCTGTTGCGCCCTCCAAGCAGGATGCCTTTCTGGAGCTGCTGCAGAACAGCCGTGAGGTTTTGCAGTGCTACCACGTTACTGGTGCGTATACCTTTCTGGTCAAGGTCAGCTGCGGCAGCATGGCGCAGCTGGAGCACCTGATCTTACAGTTCCAGAAGCTGGGCACCACCAGCACCCAGATCATCCTGTCTACCCCGGTAAACCACGGGGATCTAGACGCTTTGATGCTGTAAGCAGGCGCTGTTCATAAAACTGTTACTTTTTCCCTGCAATTTTGCGGTGCGGTGGTTCGTATCCAGAATAGCAGCCCAAAACCGGCACACACTACCTGTAACGTGCGCGCCCGGCTGCGCCTTCCACACACAGCACTATGAAAGGAAATTCAATCCTATGAAAAAATTCATCGCCGCCCTGCTGGCAGGGCTGACCCTGTTTACTTTGGTGGGCTGCTCCGGCGGCAGCAAGGCCGACAGCTCCACCCCTAAGGACTACTCCCAGATCATCCATGACGCCCGCAGCGACGAGGACAACGAGTACGATATGATCTTTACCAAGGGCGAGGACGGCAAGTTTACCGCCATCGACGGTTACAGTGCCGAGTACAAGGCCGACCAGCTGGACGAGGAGATCCGGGATATCCTGATGCCCCTGCTGAACTTGGAGGACGATCAGTACACTGCCTTTGCCGCCAGCATTTCCAGCATGATGGTGCGCAGCTACGCCGTTGCTATCGTGAAGCCTGCCGAGGGCAAGACCGACGAGGTAAAGGCTGCATTGGAGACCTATGTTGCCAGCGAACAGCAGTCCATGGAGCACTATTTGGAAGATCAGTACCTTGTTGCAAAGGCTGCTACTGTCACTGTGGCTCCCACCGGCGAGGTAGTTCTGGTCTGCGCCGAGGATCACGACACCATTCTGTCCAACATTGAAAAGGCTCTGGCCGCGTAAAATGCATTTCTGAGAGAAGCCGCTGCACAGCATTTTGTGCGGCGGCTTCTTTGATTGCACAGCGGTATTCTGCAACTTCATCAGAATTTTGCAAAAAGATATTGATTTTATCTGTCAAAGCATTCATAATACCTCTAACTGTAAAAAGTGTTTTCGTGTGCAGAAAGCAGGAGGAAAAGCATGAAACAGGAGCTGATGGATGCCATTCAGGAAACGCCGGTCATTGCGGCTGTCAAGGACAATGCAGGGCTTTGCAGCGCGCTGACCAACGAGAACATCCGGGTGGTCTTTGTATTATACGGAGATATCTGTAATATTGCCTCCATTGTGCGCCGCATCCACGAGGCGGGGCGCTTTGCCGTAGTGCATGTAGACCTTATTGCCGGGCTGGCAGGCAAGGAGGTGGCGGTGGACTTTATCCGCAATACCACCGAAGCCGACGGCATCATCTCCACCCGGCAGTCCTTCATCCGCCGCGCCAAGGAGCTGGGGCTTGCCGCCATCCTGCGGGTATTTCTGCTGGATTCCATCGCGCTGGAAAGTCTGGACAAGATTCCCGCAAACCTGCCGGACTGTCTGGATCTGCTGCCCGGCGCTATGCCCAAGATCCTGCGCCGCGTCTGCGCCAAGACCAAGGTACCGGTGCTGACCGGCGGGCTGATTGCGGACAAGGAGGACGTGATGGCGGCACTGGAAGCCGGGGCTACCGCCATCTCCACCACCAATCAGGCGGTGTGGGATATGTGACCCGCATTCTGCGCAAAAGCGACGGGTGTTTTTTGTAAGGGTTTCACAAAAAGAACAAAACATCTTGCTTTTTGTGCAAGGACAGGGTATCATAAGAATAAACAAGTGCTGTTTGTTTCAAGAGATTTGAGCGAAACGGACAAGGGCAGTTGCCTTTGTTTCGGTTCGCTCTTTTTTTGTACGATCAACAAGACGCCCGGCTCCCGGCGAGCCAAGGCAGAACGGACAGGAGGAAAAGAACAATGTATGATATTGCGATCATCGGCTGTGGCGTCATTGGTGCTGCTGCCGCCTATGCGCTGTCGCGCTACGACAACAAGGTGGTCATCCTTGAAGCCGAGAACGATGTGGCAGACTGCACCACCAAGGCCAACAGCGCCATTCTCCACGCAGGCTACGACCCCGCCCCCGGCACCCGCATGGCACGGCTGAATGTGCGCGGCGTGGAGCTGGCAAAGGAGATCTGCGCAAAGCTGGATGTCTCTTATAAGCAGTGCGGCTCTCTGGTGCTGGCTCTGGACGAAAAGGAGCTGTCCCACCTGCAGCATCTGTTTGAGAACGGCACCGCCAACGGCGTGCCCGACATGAAGATCCTTTCTAAGGAAGAAACTCTCGCCATGGAGCCGAACCTTTCTGAGAAGGTCTGCGGCGCACTGTGGGCACCCAGCGCTGCCATCGTGAATCCGTGGGAGTACGCGCTTGCCATGACCGAGGTAGCGGTGCGCAACGGCGTGGAGCTGCGCCGCAACTGCAAGGTGACCGATGCCGAAGCCATCGAGGGCGGCTACCGCCTGACCGTGCCCGGCGGCACGCTGGAGACCCGCTGCGTCATCAACGCTGCCGGTATCTGGGCAGACAAGGTGCACTCCATGGTGGAGCCCGCCAACTTCCGCATCATCCCCACCCGGGGCGAGTACTATCTGCTGGACAAGAGCGAGGGCACCCGCGTAAGCCACGTCATCTTCCAGTGCCCCAATGAGCTGGGCAAGGGCGTGCTGGTAGCACCCACCGTGCACGGCAACCTGATTGTCGGTCCCAACGCGGAGCCGGTGGAAGGCAACGACACCTCCTGCACCAGCAGCGGTCTGGAATTTGTCAAGACCACTGCCCAGCGCAGCGTGCCCAGCATCAACTTCGGCGAGTCCATCCGCAGCTTTGCGGGCGTGCGCGCCAATCTGGATGTGGACGACTTTATCATCGGCGAAGAGCCGGAGGCACCCGGCTGGATTGATCTGGCCGGCATGAAGAGCCCCGGCCTATCCGCTGCCCCGGCGGTTGCTGAGGAAGCTGTTGCCATCCTGAAAGAGCGCGGTGTTCTGGGCGCAGAAAAGGCCGACTACAAGGACGGCCGCCGCCACATCCGCTTCAAGGAGCTTTCCGCAGAGGAAAAGGCAGCACTGGTCAAAGAGCAGCCCGCCTACGGCCGGGTCATCTGCCGCTGCGAGACCATCACCGAGGGCGAGATTTTGGCAGCTCTCCACAGCGAGGTGCCTGCCAACACCATCGACGGCGTCAAGCGCCGCACCGGTGCAGGCATGGGCCGCTGTCAGGGCGGCTTCTGCGGCCCCCGTGTGCTGGAGCTTATCAGCCGTGAGCTGAGCATAGACCCCTTGGACATCCTGCAGGACAAGAATGGTTCGAACGTTCTTGTCAGCGAAACGAAGGTAGGAGGAAAGAGCAATGGTTGATCTGGTCATTATCGGCGGCGGCCCTGCAGGTCTTGCTGCTGCCTGCAAGGCATGGGAAAGTGGTCTGCGCGACATCCTCATTCTGGAGCGCGACAAGGAGTTGGGCGGCATTCTGAACCAGTGCATCCACAACGGCTTTGGTCTGCACCGCTTTGGCGAGCAACTGACCGGCCCGGAGTACGCCGGGCGCTTTATTGAGATGCTCAAGGATACCGGCGTGAAGGTGCAGCTGGACACCATGGTGCTGGAAGTGACCCCGGACAAAAAGGTGCACTGCGTCTCCAAGGAGCACGGCTACCAGATCATCGAGGCCAAGAGCATCGTGCTGGGCATGGGCTGCCGCGAGCGCACCCGCGGCGCCATCGGTACCCCGGGCACCCGCCCTGCCGGTGTGTACACCGCCGGTGCCGCACAGCGCTATGTGAACATGGAAGGCTATCTGGTGGGCAAGCGGGTGCTGATCCTCGGCAGCGGCGATATCGGCCTGATCATGGCACGCCGCATGACCCTTGAGGGCGCAAAGGTGCTGGCCTGCGTAGAGGTGATGCCCTACTCCGGCGGCCTGACCCGCAACATCGTGCAGTGCCTGAACGACTTCGATATTCCCCTGTATCTCTCCCACACCATCGTGGATATTCAGGGCAAGGACCGCGTAGAAAAGGCCATCGTGGCTGAGATCGGCCCCGACCGCAAGCCCATCCCCGGCACCGAGATGGAGTTCGATGTGGACACCATTCTGCTGAGCGTGGGTCTGATCCCCGAAAACGAGCTGACCAAGCAGGCCGGTATCGAGATGGACCCCCGCACCAAGGGCGCCATCGTGTACGAAAACATGGAGACCAGCATCCCCGGCGTGTTTGCCTGCGGCAACGTGGTGCAGGTGCACGATCTGGTGGACTTTGTTTCCGGCGAGAGTGAACTGGCCGGTGCGGCCGCTGCCAACTATGTGCAGAACGGCCCCGTGGCCGAGGGGCGCGTGCTGACCGTGAAGCCCGGCGCAGACCTTGGCTACACCCTGCCGCAGCGCATCCGTCTGGAGGGCGTGGAAAAGAGCACCAACGTCTCCTTCCGCGTCCGCCGCATCTGCGGCAAGAGCACCATCCTTGTCAAGAGCGGCGACACGGTGATCGCACGCTTCAAACGCGACCGCCTTGCCCCCGGCGAGATGGAGCACATTGCCCTGCCCAGAGTGCTGCTGGACAGAGCCCCCGTGGACGAAGTGACCATTGAGATTGAGGAGGCATGAGCGATATGAAAGAAGTAATTTGCACCTGCTGCCCGCAGGGCTGCCATCTGCAGGTGGACGAGGCCAACGACTACAAGGTGACCGGCAACGGCTGCTCCAACGGCATCACCTACGGCAAGGAAGAGCTGACCCACCCCACCCGCATCATCACCAGCACCGTGCGCGCCGAGGGCTGTCTGCACTCCCGCTGCCCGGTCAAGACCTCCAAGCCCGTGCCCAAGGGACAGATGACCGAGGTTGTCGCCGCGCTGGACAGCGTGGTGCTGCACGCGCCCATCCATGTGGGTGACGTGGTGCTGCAAAACGTCTGCGGCACCGGGGCAGACATTGTGACCTGCCGCGATCTTGCATAACTCCCTTCCTCCATAAAGAGTCAAAGCAGCCGCTGCACCTCGCCGTGCGGCGGCTGCTTTGCGCTGGAGATGCAAAATACAGGCGCAGCAAACACCATTTCGAATCAGCCTGTCCCGCGTCGCTGTGCAAGCACCTCTTGACTTTTTGCCACAGAACCGGTATGTTGATACTGTCCGTCTGACACACAGCATTGCATTTGCATTTATAATATAAGGAAACTTTATGGAAAAACGCAGCACACCCTCTTTGCAGATCACCGACCGCTTTGGCGCACAGGCGGCCTTTGCCAGCCTGCGCCTGCCGGACAGCACCGAGGCCACCGTACCGGCAGAGCACGCCACCGCTATTTATGTCAACGAGCAGCCCGCCTTCCGGGTGGTATGCACCCCGGCGCTGCTGCCGCAGCTGGCTTTGGGACGGCTGCTCACCGAAGGGTGGATCGCATCCGCGGACGAGGTGGAGCAGATTGCCGTCTGCGCCGAAGGCGCAAAGGTGCAGATATATCTGTGCCACCCGCTGCCCACCCACCGCGCTGCCGCGCAGGAGGTAGCCAGCTGCTGCACCGATAATATCCCGCTGGGCAGTCCGGTGGAGTTACAGCCTTTGCGCCCTGTGCCGGAGCTCGCCTTGCAGCCGGAATGGGTGGAACGCCTGACCGCCGCCATGCACGCCGGTCTGCCGCTGTACCGCGCCACCCGGGCGGTGCACAGCTGCTTTGTGCTGCATAAAGGAGAAATTGTTTTTGCCTGCGAGGATCTGGGGCGGCACAACGCGCTGGATAAGGCGGTGGGCTGCGCGGTGCTGGCGGGGCTTCCGCTGGCGGAATGCGTGCTGTACACTAGCGGGCGGGTGCCGCTGGATATGGTGCGCAAGGCCATCCGCGCCGGGGTGCCGGTGCTGGTAAGCAAAAGCATGCCCACCGTGCAATCCGCAGAGCTTGCGGCGGAATACGGCCTGCAACTGGTGTGCGGACGCAAATTCCCTAAAGTTTAAGCAAATATTACAAAAACAATAGTTACAAAACGGAAAAGCCTGTCTGTTTCTGTTGACATTCTTTGCGCCCGCATGTTAATATATTATCGAAGAGACCGCTCCGCTGTTGCAGCAGCCAGAGCGGCCTCAATTGTTGTCCGGGGTTACCCGGCAAAATAAAAAACAGGCAGGTGATAACATGAAGCAGGCAACCAACCCGTTTGCGCCCGTACCGCTGTGGCGCAAGCGGCTGCCGGGCTATGCAGCCATGGGCGTTGCGACCATCGCTTTGGTGGTCGGTCTGACCACCTTGCAAAGCGCACGCACCACGGTTGCCGGTACCCTGCTGCCGGTGTCGGAGGCGGATGCAGCCGCCTATGGCATCAGCGCAGTGTACCAGCTCGACGATGGCAGCTACCGCGTGGAGGGCTCTCAGAAGGGCTTCCAGAGCGATGTGCAGGCTGCCGTGACCATTGACGCCGAGGGCAATGTTTCCGCAGTAGAGATCCTCTCGCAGGACGAAACCGAAAGCCTTGGCGGCCAGTGCGTCAATCCGGAGTTCACGTCCCAGTATCAGGGCGCAGCTCCCTTCACGCTGGCGGGCAAAAGCTACACCGTAACGGACCCCGTTACCGGTGCCGCCTATGCCGCTGCCGGTGCGGCGGAGGAGCAGCCCGCTGCTGCCGGGGATTTTGACCCCGCACAGTGGCGTACCTTCGATACCTCTCCCGAGGCCGAGGCGACCCGCAAGATGTATGCTGCGGGGCTTACCTTCTCGGCGCTGAAGGGGGAGCCCTTGGACGATGAGCTGGCCCCGCCGCTGGATTCCAGCGCAGAGGCCGTGGCACGGCGCAAGCTGTACGCAGCCATGCTCAGCAAGAGCGCCCTGGACGGCGAGCCGATGGCGATTCCCTTTGCGGATCTCTCGGCAGAAGAGCAGTCCAAGGTGCGTCTGGAGCAGGCCAGCCTGACCACCGCCGGCAACACGTCCGGTGCCGTCAGCGCAGACCTGACCGAGGTGGACGCCCTTTCCGGCGCGACCATCACCTCTTCGGCTGTGACGACCATCGTCAACAACTCGTATTTCTATGTGACCGGGGTACTCTGCGCAGAGTGACCTCAACGGAGGAATGGAACCTATGGCAAAAACTGATTTCCTGACGGCTGACATGACCCGCCGTCAATTCATGAAGATCTCGGGCAAGAGCCTTGCAGGGCTCACCCTGTCCGCTTCCATGCTGTCCCTGTTCGGCTGCTCTCAGCAGCAGGTGGATTCCGGCGCAGTGGCCACTTGGGCACTGCCCCAGGGCCTGCTGGTGGTCAACGCAGACCTGTGCACCGGCTGTCAGCGCTGCGAGATCAACTGCACCCTGACCAACGACGGCGTGTGCTCCTCTTACATCAGCCGCGTCAAGATCCAGCGCCGCCTGAATCTGGACGGCGCTGGCAACGGCCTGCTGTCCGGCACCGATAACTGCTGGGTCTACTTCCCGGACACCTGCCGCCAGTGCGAGGACCCCGCCTGCGGCAACGCCTGCCCGCAGAAGGCTATCACCACCGACAGCCGCGGCATCCGCGTAGTGGATACCGATAAGTGCATCGGCTGCGGTGCCTGCCATGAGGCCTGCCCGTGGCACATGCCCACCGTCAACCCCGAGACCGGCAAGTCCTCCAAGTGCATCGCCTGCGGTGCCTGCGTGGCAGGCTGCCCGTCCGGCGCTCTGTCCATCGTGGATTGGGATGCCGTTACCAGCGCAGCACAGGCTGCATACTTGGATCTGTAAGGAGGAACTACAATGGCTGAAAGTTATGGCTGGGCAGGCAAAATCCTGCGCGTCAACCTGACCACCGGCGAGATCACCACGCAGGATGACGAAAAGTACCATAAGTATATCGGCGGTATGGGCATGGCCTACCGCATTATGTATGAGGAAGCTCCCATGGAGCTGGACCCCTATGACGAGAAGGCTCTGGTCATCTTCGGTGTCGGCCCCCTGACCGGCGCAGGCGTGCCCTGCTCCGGCCGTATGAACGTGACCTTCCGCTCCACCTGGTCCAAGGGCCGGTCCATCGTTGACGCACACATGGGCGGCCACATCGGCTCCATGCTGAAGTATGCCGGTTACGACGGCATCGTTGTCAGCGGCATCTCCGAAAAGCCCGTCTACCTGCG
>CAKTCK010000052.1 GCA_934539245.1 uncultured Faecalibacterium sp. | reverse complement strand
CGACCATGCGGCCCTTGCCCTCATCGCCCCAGTTGATACCCGTAATTGCAGTAAGCATAATAAATGACCTCTTTATCCTTTTTTCAAAAGACAGCCTTTTCCGTGCACCTTGCCCGGGATACGCTACCTTGGGTAAAACGCACCGGCTCGCTGCCCTTGCGGCACGCACCAATGCTATTATAGTATAGCACAGTCTGCCGCGCAAAAAAAGGGGCTGTTGTAAAATACAACGCCCCATTTATACAAATACGCCCTATTGACAAAACAGCCGCCCGGTCTGCCCGGACGGCTGTTTTGCACGGAAAAGCGCTTTTCTGTGCGCCTGTTTTACTGGATAAAGCCCACGAACACCGGGCAGAGCACAGCGGTCAGCACACCGGCTACGGCGATGGAAAGGCCGCTCATGGCACCTTCCACCTCGCCCATCTGTAATGCCTTGCTAGTGCCCACAGCATGGGCTGCCGTGCCGATGCCCACGCCCTTGGCGATGGGGTCGGTGATGTGGAACAGCTTGCATACCGTCTCAGCCAGCAGGGCGCCCACAATGCCAGTGACGATGACGATAGCACCGGTCAGGGCGGCAATGCCGCCCAGCTCTGCTGCCACGTCCATGCTGATGGCAGTGGTCACCGACTTCGGCAGCAGGGTGGCGTACTGCTCCTGGGTCAGATCCATTGCCAGCGCCAGCGCAAAGGCGCTGCCCAGACTGACCAATGTGCCCACCGAGATGCCTGCGATGATGGCGGGCGCGTTCTTTTTGAGCAGGTCCAGCTTTTCATACAGCGGGATGGCCAGCGCCACCGTGGCGGGCAGCAGCAGATAGCTTACCGGCGCGGCGCTGGTTTTATAGTCCCCATAGGGGATATTGCACACCGACAGAAAAACGATGACAAAAATACTGCCCAGCAGCAGCGGGTTAAAGATGGCCTTGCCGGTCACCTTATTGATGAGCACACCCAGCCCAAAGGCCGCCAGCGTAAGCAGCACGCCCCACGCCACCGAGCCGGTCAGAAAGTCGTTCAGCAGCTCAGTCATGGTCGGCCTCCTCCTTTTTATTGTGGGCGGTCAGCGCCTGCGTGGTGCGGCCTGCGGCAGCCATCACCAGCACCGTCACCGGCAGAATGGCGATCAGGATGGGCAGCAGCAGCTGTCCCATCTCTGCCCACAGCTCCATGATGCCCGCAGCGGCGGGCACGAACAGCAGCGGAAAAATACCGGTCAGGTAGGTGCCGGTCTCCTTGACCTGCTCCAGCTTTACGATCCCGGCGGTCAGGGCTGCCAGCAGCAGCACCAGACCATACACACTGGCAGGCACCGGCAGCGGCAGCACCGCGTGCAGCACCTCGCCCAGAAAACAAAACGCGAGAATGCGCCCAAACTGAAAAATATACTTCGTGTCAAAACTCCCCTTTCTGGTCTTATAAACGAACAGACAAACGGGCTTTTCGCCCGGAATTTTTTGTCTCACACAAAGTAAAAGTATACCGCGGACTGCCCGCCCCATCAATCGTAAATCTTGCCAAGAAGTTCTGCACCTTTTGCGCAGAACTGTACAAAAAAGCGCACCGGTGCAGTTCCGGTGCGCAAGCAAATCATATTTTCATTAGGCTGAAAACGCCGGCCGCACCTTCTCAGGTGAAACGCCCTCCTGCGCAGCGCGTTCGCGCTCGTAGGTCACCCGTGTTACTTCCGTAACAAACTCTTTTTCCTTTTCATCTGCCGTTGCCCAGTCGATACGGAACTTGCGGCACATTTCGAAAAAGATTTCATAGTATTGCTTATCGTTCCCCGCATCCTTCATATAAGCACTGCACAGATTTTCTTTCATAGCTTAAATCACATAATCGTTGCCGGCCTGATCCGGCAGGGCAAGGTCTGCCAGCGTGATCTTGCCGAAGTAGTCCGAGATCAGGTCGTTGAGCCCCTTCCACATCTCGTAGGTGCGGCAGTTGGCCATCCGGGCGCAGGCAGAGGCACCGGGGGTCAGGCAGCTTACCGGGGCAAGACTGCCCTCGGTAAGCATCAAAATTTCGCTTACTGTATACTGATCCGGGCTGCGGGTCAGCCGGTAGCCGCCGCCCTTGCCGCGCAACCCCTCCAGAAAGCCGTTCTGCACCAGCACCTTGAGGATGTTCTCCAGATACTTTTCCGAGATCTCCTGCCGGGCGGCTACTTCCTTTAAGGGAACATATTTTTCAGACTGATGCTCCGCGAGGTCGATCATCACCCGCAGCGCATAGCGTCCTTTGGTCGAAACGATCATAATCCGTACTTCCTTCCGGTCAAATTTTATTTTAACCCATTATACAACAGGGTAAATCACTTTTCAATCCCACTTTTTTCAAAAAAGCCCTTGACAAGCAGGGAAAACCGGACTATAATGCCATCAAACCCACAAATAATGTTGGTTTAAAGGTTTAGAGGGAATCACAGCCGGGCACACCGGCGTAAGACAGGGCTATGCACCCCGTAACGATATCAGAAAGAGGGACAAGTATTATGAGCAAGATCTATACCGCCGCAGATCAGTTGATCGGTCACACCCCGCTGCTGGAGCTCAGCCATATTGAAAAGGAAGAGCAGCTGCCCGCCCACGTTATTGCCAAGCTGGAGTACTTCAACCCCGCCGGTTCTGTGAAAGACCGCATTGCCAAAAAGATGATCGACGACGCCGAGGCCAAGGGTCTGCTGAAGGAAGGCTCCGTCATCATCGAGCCCACCTCCGGCAACACCGGCATCGGTCTGGCTGCTGTGGCAGCCGCCAAGGGCTACCGCATCATCATTGTGATGCCCGAGACCATGAGCGTGGAGCGCCGCCAGCTGATGAAGGCTTACGGTGCCGAGCTGGTGCTGAGCGAGGGTGCCAAGGGCATGAAGGGTGCCATTGCCAAGGCTGACGAGCTGGCAAAGGAGATTCCCAATTCCTTCATCCCCGGTCAGTTCGTGAACCCCGCCAACCCGCAGGCACACATCGAGACCACCGGCCCCGAGATCTGGGAAGATACCGATGGCAAGGTCGATATCTTTGTAGCAGGCGTTGGCACCGGCGGCACCGTGACCGGCGTTGGCAAGTACCTCAAGAGCAAGAATCCCGCCGTCAAGGTGGTGGCCGTGGAGCCTGCTTCCTCCCCTGTGCTGAGCAAGGGCACTGCCGGTGCACACAAGATTCAGGGCATCGGCGCCGGCTTTGTGCCGGACGTGCTGGACACCACCGTCTATGACGAGATCATCACCGTTGAGAACGACGATGCCTTTGCCACCGGCCGTCTGATCGGCCACAAGGAGGGCGTGCTGGTAGGCATCTCCTCCGGTGCTGCCGTCTGGGCTGCTATCCAGCTGGCAAAGCGCCCGGAGAACGCCGGCAAGAACATCGTTGTTCTGCTGCCCGATACCGGCGACCGCTACCTGTCCACCCCGCTGTTTGCTGAATAATCTCCAAAAACTCTCCTCTCCCGCTCTGCACCCCGCAGGGCGGGAGTTTTTTATTGCACCCTCTCCCCTTTTCCCACGCCGGATTTTATGCTACAATACCGGTAACAAAAATCGTTTGGAGAAACGCCCATGCTTTATTATGCTGCCCCCATGGAGGGGTTCACGGACCGGGTCTGGCGGCAGACCCATCAGAAATGGTTCGGCGCACAAGGCGCTGCTGACCGCTATTATGCGCCGTTTATCTCCCCGCCGGAGAACCGGGTGCTCATTAAAAAGAAGATGGCAGAGCTTGCCCCGGCGGCAAACCCCGGTGCGCCGGTCATCCCGCAATTGCTGGCCAAGGACGGCGAACTGGCCGCGTGGATGATCGGTCAGCTGCGGGCGCTGGGCTATACCGAGGTGAACTTGAATCTGGGCTGTCCCGCCGGAACGGTGACTGCCAAGGGCAAAGGCTCCGGGATGCTGCGGGACCTTGCCAAGGTGGATGCCTTTCTGGATGGGGTATTTTCCCGCGCCGAGGGACCGGTCTCGGTCAAGACCCGGCTGGGCGTGGAGAAGCCGGAAGAGTTTGCCGCCATTCTGGAAATTTATAGCCGCTACCCCATCTCGGAGCTGACCATCCACCCCCGGGTGATGCGGCAGCAGTACCGCGGGCAGGCCGACCGCGCCGCCTTTGCGGCTGCGCTGCCCCGGTGCACCATGCCGGTGTGCTATAACGGCGATGTGACCACCGCTACCCAGCTCCACGCGCTGGAAGAAGAGTTCCCTGCCCTGTCCGGCATCATGGTGGGGCGCGGGCTGATTGCTGACCCGGCGCTTTTCCGCAGGGCGCGGGGCGGTGCGCCCGCCACAAAGGAAGAGCTGCGGGGCTACCTGACCGACCTGTACCACGGCTACACTGAACTGTTCGGCAGCGCGGGCTGCGCCATCAGCCGGATGAAGGGGCACTGGTTCTACCTCATCCACCGCTTTGCCGGAGCGGAAAAACTGGAAAAGCAGCTCAAAAAGCTGCGGGAGCCGTGGGAATACGAGGTGGTGGTGAACCAGATCTTCACCCTGCCGCTGGTGGAAAACGATTAAAATGGTCTCCGCTTGCGCTCTGACCATTTTCAGCAGAAAAATTATTTATAATTTCGCGTTTGTCGCACTCTGCGGAGTGCTCCAAACGCATTTTCACGGGTGGGGTTGCAGCGGAAAACTGCATCTGCAATAAAAAAGCCCGCCGTCTTGCAAGACAGCGGGGCTGAAAAGGACCGTATTACACGTTGAGGTAACTGCGCAGCATGGCTTGCAGCAGGTCGTCACGATCCACCTTGCGGATCATGGCACGGGCATTCTTATAGGTCGTAATGTAGGTAGGGTCTTCGGACAAAATGTAGCCCACCAGCTGATTGACCGGGTTGTAGCCTTTTTCCTTCAAAGCATCGTACACCTGTTGTACGATCTCGTGGATCTCATAGTCCTTTTTATCGTGGATGGAGAAAATCGCGGTTGCGTCTCCCACGCAATACACCCCCTTCGGTTGAAACTAGCCCCATTGTACACGAAATGCGCCGAAACTTCAAGATAATTACGCTGGATTTGCACATCCTGCACAAAATTTCCAGCAATGTTCCAGCAAGATGAACGATGTCCGGGCGGCATTCTGCCCGTGAAAGGAGCCTTTGTATGCTTTACGGCATCGGCTGCGACCTGTGCAGCCTTTCCCATCTGGAAAAAAGCCTTTCCTCTGCCCACGCAGCGGCCTTTGTGCGCCGGGTGTACGGCCCTGCCGAGCAGGCGGCGCTGGGGCTTTGTGAAGCCTCTCCTGCGCCGCTGAACGCCCACCGCCTTGCCAGCGCCGCCGCAGATTTTGCCGCCAAGGAAGCCTTTCTCAAGGCGGCGGGTACCGGCCTGCGGGAACCCTTTTCCCTGTGCGAGATCGAGGCCGTCCGGCAGGAAAACGGTGCCCCGGCCTATCGCTTCAGCGGGCAGACCGCCGCATGGGTGGCGCAGCACCGGCTGCGCGCCCGGCTCTCCCTGAGCCACGAGGGCGGCATGGCGCTGGCCTTTTGCACACTGGAAGAGGAAAGCTGACCGCTCTTTGTGCATACAATGGAATATCGCCCCCGCACTGCATAAGCCGCACCCGGTCTGCGCATACTGAGAGCAGACAGGATGCGCCGGACGCATCACATAGCGGGGCACATCCTCCAGACAAACAGGAGGGAGATTCCATGGAGGTACACAGAGGAGAAGTTTTCTACGCCGATCTTTCGCCGGTGGTGGGCTCGGAGCAGGGCGGTGTGCGCCCGGTGCTGATCGTACAGAACGAGATCGGCAACCGGCACAGCCCCACCGTGATCGCAGCGGCCATTACATCCCGGCTGGACAAGACCCGCCTGCCCACCCACATCAATATCCGGGCGGCAGACACCGGCCTTGCCAAGGACAGCGTGGTGCTGCTGGAGCAGATCCGCACGTTGGATAAGCACCGCCTGCGGGAGCGCGCCGGGCAGATCACCGCCGCCGACCAGAAGCGGGTGGATCAAGCACTGGACGTCAGCCTTGGGCTGAGCTCGTACTGAAAAAAGCGGAAAGATTATTTATAATTTCGGGACACCGGAGCGTCTGCGGACGCTCCGGTGTCCCATTTTCACGGGTGGAGATTTGTGAAAGCTTGCAGATGGCAACTGGCAAATTCACCAAAAAGACGTGACGAAACGGCGCGGATGTGGTATCGTTAAGGGGTAGATTTTTGTTCGGAAAGGATTTCTTTGCTATGACCCGGATCGCTTTCTGTGATGACGATACCGCCCTACTGCACCAGATGCAGGATTTTCTGGAGCAGTACCGCACCCTGCGGGGGGTGCAGCTGGAGCTGTTCCCCTATACAAAGCCCATGGAGCTTCTGGCAGATATCGAGGCCGGGGTGCGCTTTGACGTGCTGTTTTTGGATGTGCTCATGCCCGGCATCAACGGCATCAATACTGCCCGGGAGATCCGCCGGTACGACGCGGCGGTGCAGATCATCTTTGTCACTTCCTCTTCGGAATTTGCCGTACAGTCCTATGTGGTAGGCGCCTACTACTATCAGCTCAAGCCCATCTGGAAGGAAAGCTTTTTCCACCTTACCGATGCCGTGCTGGCCGAGTGCCGCAAGCGCACCCAGCACAGCCTGATCCTGCGCTGCAAAAGCGGCTTGACCCGCATTACGCTGGACAGTCTGGAATACTGCGAGGTGCAGGGGCGTACGCTGGTATTCCATCTGCTGGACGGCACCGTCATGGAGAGTAGCGGCAGCATGGACGAGCTGGCACGGCAGCTGGCAGATTACCCGGGCTTTCTGCGCCCGCACCGCTCCTATCTGGTCAATATGGAATATATCCAGAACATCACCGCCAAGAGCATCACCATGGAAAGCCTTGCCGAGGTGCCGCTGCCCCATGGACGCTTTACCACCGTACGGGATCAGTATCTGGAGTACGCCTTTGCGGGAAAGAAGGTCGTCCTGTGACCGCCCCGGGGGTGCTGCTGGAGCTGCTGGACGGCGCGGCGGTAGGCGTTTTCGGTATTCTGCTCAGTGCGGCGTTCTGTCCCATCCGCTGGACGAACAAAAAGCGCTGGGCGCTGGCGGGCTGCACCGCCGGGCTGCTGGCGTTGCAGGGCGTTTTCTACTTCGGTGCAAGCCCTACGGCTGCCCAGTACCTTTACCCGCTCATCACCCACCTGCCGCTGTATGGCGTGCTGGTGCTGCTCAGCGGGCAGAAGGTCTGGCCGCTGGTGGCGGTGCTCACAGCCTACCTGTGCTGTCAGGTGCGGCGCTGGACGGCACTGGCGGTGGCGCTGTTCTTCCCGCAGCATCCGCTGGTGCAGCCGGTGGCAGAGCTGTTGTTCACCCTGCCGCTGCTGCTGTTGTTCGTCCGGTTCGTGGCACCCTCCATGCGGCAGCTTTCCCGCTACCCGGCTTCGGTGCAGTGCCAGTTCGGCGTCGTGCCGCTGGTGAGCTATCTTTTTGACTACATCACCCACGTTTACACCAGCCTTTTATCCGAGGCAAACCCGGCGGCGGTGGAGTTCATGTTCTTTGTGTGCTGCGCAGCCTTTCTGGGCTTCATCCTGCGCGCCTCCCGGGCAGACCAGAAGCGCATCCAGATGGAGCAGTTACAGACCAGCCTGAATTTACAGGTTACGCAGGCCATGCGCGAGATCGAAGCGCTGCGCCTTTCCCAGCAGCGCGCCAGCACCTACCGCCACGACCTGCGCCACCACATGCAGTTTCTGGCGGGCTGCATCGAGAATGGCCGCACCGAGCAGGCGCTGGGCTACATCCGCAGCGTGTGCAGCGAGATCGAGGCCGGTAAAGTGACCGCCTACTGCGAGAACGAAGCCGCGAACCTGATCTTTTCTGCCTTTGCCGACCGCGCCGCCAAGGCCGGGGTGCAGTTCACGGTGCAGGCGGGCATCTCGCAGGCGCTGCCGGTCTCGGAGAGCGACCTGTGCGTGCTGCTTTCCAACGCACTGGAAAACGCCCTGCACGCCGCTGTGCGCTGCCGCGAGGCCGGGCAGGGGGCTTTTATCGAGACCACCGGGCACGAAAAGGGGAAAAAGCTGTTTTTGCAGATCACCAACAGCTGTCTGCCGGATGTGCAGTTCCGGGAGGGCGTCCCGGTCACAGACCAGCCCAGCCACGGGCTTGGGGTGCGCAGCATCTGCGCCATCTCGGAGCGATACAGCGGCCTGACCAGCTTTGCCGCAAAGGATGGGCAGTTCACCCTGCGAATAATGTTATAAGATAAAAGGGTCTTGGAAGCGCCTGCGGCATTTCCAAGACCCTTTTTATAACATGAATTTCTCGCTGTGAAAATGGGACACCGGAGCGTCCGCAGACGCTCCGGTGTCCCGAAATTAAAAATATTCTTTCCGCTGAATATGGCTAAAGCAAAGCGGAAGCCATGCAAAATCGTCCTGTTACAGCTGCTGCTTTGCCAGCACGTCAGAGGTGGGGGTCTGGAACACCGGGATGCCGGCATAGGGATCGGCAGCGGTGTCGGCGGGCAGACTCTTCATATACTCGTCCATGGCGACAGCCACCTTCTTGGCGACAGCCACAGCCTCCACCACGGTGCGTGCGCCCATGACGGCGTCGCCGCCGGCAAATACGCCCTCGCGGGTGGTGCGGCCGTCCTCGCTGACGCTCAGCAGACCCTTCTGGTTGGTCTCAATGCCGGTCGTGGTCTTGACGAGGTTGCTCTCAGAGCCCTGACTGACCGACACGATGACGCCGGTGTGGGGGTACAAAGTCTCGCTGCCCTCCACCTGTGTGAACTTGCCGTCCTCGCCCTTGACGGTGTCGCGGCAGATCAGGCCGTTTTCCCGGATCTCCACCGGTGCCTTGCAGAACCGGAAGCCCACGCCCTCCAGCTTGGCGTAGCTCACCTCGTACTCGGAGGCGCTGATGCAGCTCTCGTCCCGGCGGGCGTAGCAGGTAACGTGGCGGGCACCGTTGCGGATGGCGGTGCGGGCGCAGTCCATAGCGGAGTTGCCCACGCCGATGACCGCCACGTCATCACCCAGACGGAAGGCCTTGGAGTTTGCCAGATAGTCGATGCCAAAGGCCACGTTGCCAAGGCTCTCGCCCTTGATGTGCATGGCGTTGGCCTTCCACAGACCTGCGCCGATGAACACGCTCTTGTAGCCGTCGCGGAACAGGTCATCGATGGTGATGGTCTTGCCGATGGTGGTGTTGGGGCGCACCTTGATGCCCTTCAGCTCCAGATGACGGTACTGGAAATCGTCCAGCACGCTGTCCGGCAGGCGGTAGTTGGGGATGCCGTAGCGCATCACGCCGCCGATCTTATCCCGGGCGTCAAAGATGGTCACATCGTAGCCCCAGCGTGCCAACAGCACCGCGATGGTCAGACCTGCCGGGCCGGAGCCCACCACAGCGGCCTTCATGCCGTTTTTGGGGGCGGGGCCTGCGGTCATCTTGTTGGCGTAGGTGGTGGAGATATAGTCCTCGATGATGGAAAAGTGCACGGGGTCGTGGCTGGGCATCCGGTTGCGGATGCAGTGGCCCTCGCACTGCTTTTCGTGGTTGCACACCAGACTGCACACGGTAGTCAGGGGGTTGTTTTCAAACAGCATCCGGCCTGCATCGTCCATCTGGTTTGCCTTGAGCAGACGGATGACTTCCGGGATATTGGTGTGAATGGGGCAGCCCTCCTGACACATCGGCTTTTTGCAGCCGAGGCAGCGGTTGGCTTCGTCCAGAACATGAAGTGCCATGGGTTCCTCCTTGTGTTTCCCCTGCGGGGACAGTCGTTTTTTACAGGTTCGTTGTATCCAACATTGCATTGCTTTAATCATACACCCGAACCGCGCCGGATACAAGAGGGCACAATATAAAATTTTTCACGTTATTTTTTGTCAATTCGTCAAAAAGATAATTTTTTGACGATATATCCCGCCCATCGGCTCCGGTTTTGCCCGGCACAGTGCGCCAAGGTCGCTGGCTCTGCTCTGGGCAGCAGCCATTTGGGTGCAGGTCTCGTTTTCCCGCGCCAGCCGCGCCAGCGAGTGGGACAGCGGCAGCGCCGTCTCCCCGGGCAGTGGAAGCGCTTCCTTGCGTGCGCCCAGCAGGTGCAGGTAGGGCGGCAGCGCGGGGGTCTGGGTGGTGTAGCCCAGCGCCGCATCCATCGCCAGCCGCCGCATCCGCGCCCGAGGGTAACGCACGGTGGTCAGGGCGTCCAGCAGGGCGGGCAGACTTGCGGTCTCCCGCACAGCGTTTTCCAGCCGGTGCTCCAAGCCCTCGGATACCCCGCGCACCGCGGCAAAGGGGGCTTGCTCTGCGCAGGCTGCCCGCAGCAGTGCCAGCTCGCAGTGCCCCATGACCGCAAAATCCGTATACTTTCCGTCATATTCTGTCTGTTTATACAATTCAAGCGCCTTTTCCGGCACATAGGGTGCCAGCGCCGCCGCGCCGCCCTCCGCCCAGAGCGCCCGCAGGGCGCTGGCGCTGGCAAAGGTAGCGTGAGCACTTTCGGTCAGTGCCTGCCCGTGGTCTGTCCCCTGCCGGGGCAGGGCAATGGGCTGCATTTCTACATTTTGTTCTATGATAGCCTTACAATACTCTACGGCAAGATTGTTGTTGGGCTTGTCCAGCAGCGCGGCAACGTCCGACCCCGGGCACAGCGCCTGCACCGCCGCCTGCCGGGCGGCGGCAAAGCTGCGTGCCCCGGCGGCAAGCTGCTGCCTGAGTTCGGCGCGGTATTCCTCGCTGCACAGCACCCGGGCGGCTTTTTGCAGCAGGGTGGTGTCCGGGGTCTCTGCCCCAAAGACCAGCGCGTCGCATCCGGCAGCGGCCAGAATGCGCACCCCCGCCCGGGCAAAGGCCTCGGCACCGGCGCAGGCGCAGGGCGCAGGCAGGGCAAACACAAGGTCTGCCCCGCAGGCCAGTGCCGCCTGCACCCGCACAGCCTCCGGCAACAGCGGCAGCGCTCCCCGCTGGGTAAGCCCGCAGCTCATGGCCACGGCCACCCGCTGCGCCCCCAGTGCCCGCGCCTGCGCCAGCTGCCATGCGTGGCCGTTGTGGAAGGGGTCGTACTCCGCAATGATGCCTGCAAACTTCATGGAACTGCTCCTTTTCGCCAAAAGATTGTTAAATTTATATCGGATATACAGAAAAATCGTGCCGTTTCCGGGATTTGTGGGCAGGATGTACAAAAACCTTGTACACAAGTTTTACCGCTTTGCCCGGGTTGCGCCTTGAAAAGCCGCCATCCCTATTATATAATAAACATAGGAATCTGTAAAATTCTGTCCGCAGGTTTTTCAGGCTGCGGATGGTACAAAAATTTTCAGGAGGCAACACAGATGAAGGTTCTGGTTATTAACTGCGGTTCTTCTTCCCTGAAGTATCAGCTGATCGATATGGACGGCGAGAAGGTGCTGTGCAAAGGCCTGTGCGAGCGCATCGGCATGGAGAGCAGCATGATCACTCACGAAGCCAACGGCACCAAGGCTACCACCCCGGCGATCTTCCCCACCCATACCGAGGCTTTTGCCGAGGTCGTGAAGAAGATGACCACCGGTGCCGGCAAGTGCATTGATGACGTGAGCGAGATCGACGCCATCGGCCACCGCGTCGTGCACGGCGGCGAGAAGTTCAAGAGCAGCTGCCTGATCACCGATGAGGTCATCAGCACCCTGCGCGAGCTGAGCCCGCTGGCTCCTCTGCACAACCCCGCTGGTATTCTGGGTATCGAAGCCGCCCGCAAGGTGTTCGGCAACATTCCCATGGTGGCCGTGTTTGACACCGCTTTCCACAGCACCATGCCGCCGAAGGCTTATATGTACGCCATCCCCTACGAGTACTACGAGAAGTACGGCGTGCGCCGCTACGGCTTCCACGGCACCAGCCACAAGTACGTTGCCCACAAGGCAGCCGAGTATCTGGAGGAGCCCATTGAGCGCCTGAAGCTGATCACCTGCCATCTGGGCAACGGTTCTTCCATTGCCGCAGTTGATCAGGGCAAGGTTGTGGACACCTCCATGGGCATGACCCCGCTGGCTGGCCTGATGATGGGCACCCGCTGCGGCGACCTGGACCCCTCTGTGGTCAACTACCTGAAGTACACCCTGAACATCACCGGCCACGAGCTGGACGAGATCCTGAACAAGAAGTCCGGCCTGCTGGGCATCTCCGGTGT